>JACQWT010000116.1 GCA_016209145.1 Deltaproteobacteria bacterium
CGCGGCCTGCCCGAACGGGCAGGTGTGCGTGAGCGGCGCCTGCTCGCTCGTGTGCTACGGCGGCACGACCAAGTGCGGCAGCAAGTGCGTGGACACGCAGACCGATGCGGCCAACTGCGGGAGCTGCGGCGCGGCCTGCCCGCAAGGTCAGGTTTGCACGGGCGGCGCCTGCTCGCTCGTGTGCTACGGCGGCACGACCAAGTGCGGCAACAAGTGCGCCGACACCCAGGTCGATCCGGCCAACTGCGGCGGCTGTGGCAACGCCTGCGCGCAAGGCCAGGTGTGCGTGGCCGCCAAGTGCCAGAGCCTGTGCCCGCCCGGGCAGACGCTGTGCAGCGGCGTGTGCGTGGACACCAAGACCGATTCCAAGAACTGTGGCGGCTGCGGCGTGGCCTGCCCCCAGAACCAGGCATGCGTCAACAGCCAGTGCCAGGTGGTCTCCGGCAACAAGACCTTCACCTACACGGGCGCGGTGCAGCAGTGGCAGGTGCCGCCCGGCGTGACCAAGGTCAAGGTCGAGGTCTGGGGCGCCGAGGGCGGCACGACGGTGGCGTCGATCAACGGCTGCGGCAACAACCCGGACCGCGGGGGCAAGGGGGGCTACGCCTTCGGAGATCTGACGGTCAGTCCGGGCGAGACGCTGGAGATCTACGTGGGCGGCAAGGGCGGGACCGTGAACAACGGCGGCTGGAACGGCGGCGGCACGGGCTGCCCGGACGGCAGCACCTGCTCCAAGGGCGGGGGCGGCACGGACGTGCGCAAGGGCGGCTCGACGCTCAACCAGCGCGTCATCGTCGCCGGTGGTGGCGGCGGCGGCGAGTACTCCTGCGGCGGCCAGGGCGGAGGCGCCGGCGGCGGCACGAACGGCGACAAGGGGGCGGGTGGTGATTGCGGGGCCTGCGACGGCGGCGGCGGCACGCAGAACGCCGGTGGCGCGGGCGGCTCGAACGGCGGCCAGGCGGGGAGCTTCGGCCAGGGCGGCGCCGCCAACGCGCAGTACCACGGCGGCAGCGGCGGCGGCGGCTGGTATGGCGGCGGCGGCGGCGGCGTGGACGGCCATGCCGGCGGCGGCTCGGGCTACACGGGCGGAGTCGGCGGCAACCTGGGCATGCAGAACGGCGTGCGCAGCGGTGACGGTGAGGTCAAGCTGAGCTGGTAGCGCGGCGCTACCCCACCGTCACGAGCATGCTCGTCATGTGGCACTCGCCGCCCGGCGCGGCCGCGTGATCGAGCGGATCGGGCAGCGCCTCCAGGCGCGCCTCGCCCCAACCCGCCTCGCGCGCGGCGGCGCACAGGATGGTTCGCAGCTTCTGGCGGCCCAGGGCGCGGTCATTGGTGCAGGCGAGCAGCTTGCCGCCGGCGACAAGGCAGCGCAGGGCAAGCGCGGCGAGCGGCCCGTAGCCTTCGTGTGCGCGAAAGCGCGAGCGCCCGGTCGTGGAGTAGGTCGGCGGATCGAGCACGACGAGATCGAAGCGCTCGTCCCTTGGCGCCGTCCGGCGCAGCCATGGCAGCACGTCGGCGCGCACGAGCGCGTGGCGCGCAAGATCGGCGCCTGTTGCTCGCAGGTTGCGCCGCGCCTGCGCGAGGGCCACAGCCGAGGTGTCGATGGTGACGCTGTTTGCTGCCCCGCCCGCGGCCGCCGCCACGGTGAAGCCCCCGGTGTAGCCGAACAGGTTCAGCACGCGCGCCCCTTGCGCCAGCTCGCGCACCCGCAGCCGGTTGTCGCGCTGGTCGAGGAAGATGCCGGTGGACAGGCCCGCGCCGAGGCGCACTTCGAGGCTCAGCCCCGACTCGCGGATGCGCAGCGGATCGGGCGCGTCACGGCCGCGCACGGCGCGGCTCGGGCAGAGCCGCGCGGTCTCGGAGGCGGTGAGTTGGCTTGCTCCCCGGGCCGGCAGCTTCAGGTACACGCCCGCGGCGCCCAGCGCGTCGGCGGCGTCGAGGATGCGCTCCTTGGCGGCGATGGCTTGCTCGGTGCGCAGCGCCACCACGAGGAACTCGCCGTAGCGGTCGATGGTCACGCCGGGCAGGCCGTCGCCGGCGTCGCTCACGAGCCGAAAAGCGTCCGTGTCCGGGCGCCAGCCGATGGGCTGGCGCCTGGCGCCCGCCTCCCGGAGCGCGGCCGCGAGCGCGCGATCGTCGCCCAGCGGGCTCGGGAAGCCGCAGCGCAGCCACTCGTCGAAGCAGGCCGGCGCCGGTGCGGCCAGGACCCGCCGCGCGCCCGAGCCCGGCAGATCCAGCGCCACGGAGCAAAGGTGCAGCATGAGCCGCGGCGCCGGCGGGCCGCCGCCGTCCGCATCTGCGCCGGCGGGCGTTCCCTGCGCGGCGAGCCAGCGGCGCACGGGCTGCGCCGGGCCGCGGGCGAGGATCTCTACCAGGCGCCGGCTGCCCTGCTGCGCGACCACGCGCTGGCCCACGTCGGAGCGGGCCTCGGTCCGGCCGGCGCCGCCCACGGCCGCGAGGTAGGTTCGCTCCAGGCGGCCGCTCCGGAGCTGCTCGGCCAGAGCCCGTGCGGCGGCCCGATGGCGGCCAAAGAGCACCAGGCCAGAGGCCGCGCTGTCGAGCTGCCACGCTGGGCCGAGCCCAGGCGCCGGCGCAGCGTCGCGCTCGGCAAGCTCGGCCAGCAGGCGGGCGCGCAGATCGGCGCCGGCAGCGCTCGGCGCGGCATAGGCGCCGGCGTCGGTGCCGAGCCAGGCGGGCTTGTCCAGGGCCACGAGCGCGTCGTCCTGGTAGACGAGCCACTCGCTTCTCCAAGCAGGCCACAGCGAGGCAAGGCGCGCGGGCAGGCCCATGGCGCTGCCAGCGTACTACGGCGCTCGCGCGCTGGCGGCCTCCGGCGCTACTGCCAGCTCGGGTGCTTCTTGATGAGCGCGGCAATCTCGTCGAGCTCGGGATCGCCGCCCGGGTTGGCCGCCACGGCCGCGTCGTAGGCGGCCTTGAGATCCTCGGGGCTGCCGGTCTTGAGGGCCTCGGCGTACGCGACGATGGCCTTGCCCTTGTGCAGCGCGGGTCCGCCCGATTCCAGGAGCTCGCCCACCGTGAGGGAGATCTCGGTCTTCATCGGCAGATAGGTGAGCGGCGTCTGCCAGGCCAGGTGCACCTTGACCGGATCCTTGCCGTCCACCGCCTTGGGATCGCAGGCGCGCAGGATCTGGTCGAAGACCATGGCGTCGCTCGGCGCCAGGTGCTGCGGAGTGACCTCCGCGGGGTTCTCCGAGTACTCCTCGCCGTAGAACTTGTGCATCTGGAAGTACCAGGGCAGCGTGAGCTCCACCTGCACGGCCCGGGCGGCCACCTCCATGGTCTCGTCGAAGCGCGCGACGAACATCTGCTCGGCCTCCTCTACGCTGTCGATGTAGACGTAGGCGCCGCGGCCCTTGTCCGTGATGGTGTCCATCAGGAAGTCGTTGTAGCCGTCGGCCGGGCCGGTGCCGACGCCCACCATGTAGATCCCCTCCTTGTCGGCATCATTGGCGTGCTGGGCGATGATCTCCTCGTCGGTGATGCCGGTGTTGGCGCCGCCGTCGCTCACGAGGATCACGCGGTTCAGGCGCTTCTCGCCGTAGTGCTTGGTGGCGAGACCGTAGCCCGCCACGAGGCCGCCGTGCAGGTCGGTGCTGCCGCCCGCGCTCAGGTTGCCGGCCGCGGCGAGCACGTCCGCGTCGTCCGGGCCCGTGACCTCGTGACCGGCGAGCACCACGCTGTTCTGGTCGTTCCAGGTCACGATGCTCACGATGTCGCCCTTGGCGAGGCTCTTGGCCACGGCCTTGACCACCGCGCGCTCGCGCTCGATGCTCTGGCCCTCCATCGAGCCCGATGTGTCGAGCACGAAGGTGACGGTCACCGGCCGGCGCGGCTTGATCGCGTCGAAGGAGCGCACGCCGATCTGCAAGTCGTACAGACCGGCCTCGGCGGCGGGCTCGGCCTCGGCGAAGATGGCGAGCTGGCCCTTGGGCGGCGCCTGGTACTTGATCCGGTAGTAGTTGAGGAACTCGTAGGTGCGCACCGACGCGGCGCCCATGCCGAGGTTGAGCCTCTCGCGGGCGTGCGCCGGCGAGGCCATCGAGTTGGAGTCGTCGGCCGAGAGGTACAGGACGAGGGGCTTGTCCTTCTCCAGTCCCTCGCACGTGAACGCGGCGTCGGGATCGGCGCCGGCGTCCTGTTGCGGCACCTCGGCGTTGGGGGGCTCGTCCTCGCCGCCGCTGGAGCTTGAGGCGGGGCCGCCGCCACCGTAGCCGTTCCCGCTGGAGCTCGAGCTCGTGGTGGTCGTCCCACCCCAGCTTCCTCCCTGCCCGTAGCCGGCCGGCGCCTTGTCCGCCATCGCGGACTCGCCGCTGCTGCTACAGGCGACCACGCCCGCGCTCCCCAACCCGGCCGCGACCAGAGCACCCAAGGTTAGCCACCGCGCACGCATCACACACCTCCAGGTTGCAGCTCCGACAGTCCGCCCGCCTCCGGGCGCCTAGCCAGGCGCCCGGCCTCGGTGGCCCCGATGCAAGACCTGGGCCGCCAGCCAACGTGGCGAGATCACGGCAACCCGGTTGCCAATGGTGTGCCAGGACGCAGATCGGGCTGGCACACTAAGGCCTGAGCACCGTCGTTCCCGGCGGCGGCTCGAAGCGGAAGGCTTCGGCCGGCAGCGAATCGGGCTGTGAGACATCGGTGAGATCGAAGCGGTTGCGGTTGCCCTGCGCATCGAGCACCAGCACGCGGCGGATGGCCGCCGGATCGCCCTTCTCCAAGAGCGCCTGGTCCACGTAGAACAGCACCGTCTCGTAGGCGGGATTGGGCGTGCGCGATTTCCCCACAAGCACGACTCCGCCCGGGAACTTCGCTTTCTCGTGGAAGCTGAAGCTGAACGAGACGCGCAGGCCGCGGCCCATGATGAAGGCGAACGCGCCCGGGTACTCGGTCTTGTCCACGCTCTGGACGAGCATCTGCTGGTTGCCCTGCTCGTAGACCTTCAACGTGGCGCCGTCCGAGACCACCCGGTTGCCGTTCGGCGCCTGGTAGCTCAGCGCGAGCTTGCTCGGCCGCTCGACCAGCAGGAAGCCGGAGGACTTCTTCGTGACGCCCGCAACCTTGGCCTCGTAGCTCTGCTCGAACCTGGCGCGGAAGCGCACGATGGGCGCGTAGATCTCATCGAGCCTCTGGGCCACCTCGTCGGCCGAGCCCGCGGCGGGAGCGGGCAGCGCCGTCGCGGCGGCATCAGGCGCGCTTGCCGACGCCGTGGCGCTGGGCGCCGCGCTGGGCACGGCGCTTGGCACGGCTCCCGTCGCCGCCGGCCCGGCGGAGGCGCTGCTCGCCGGCGCGGCGGGGCGCTCGGCGCTCGGCTTGGGCCGGGCAGTGGGCACCGCCGTGGGGATGTGCAGCACGGGCAGCCGCGAGGGCGAGCTCGTAGGCTCGGGCGGGGCGGCGTCGGTCGCTTCGTCGGGCCGGGCACTCGGCGCGCTCGGCGCCGTGCTCGGCGCGGCCGAGGCCGAGCCGCTCGGGGCCGGCAGGGTCGAGACGGCGGGCGCCGCGCCGGAGCCCTCGTCACAGGCCGCGCAAAGCGAGAGCAGGGCGAATAGAAACGCGACCGCGCCTCGCGTGCTCATAGTCCTCCAAACGGGCGGGGCAGCCCCGCCCTTGCTGTAGCCGCTCGGGCCAGCACGATAGCGGCGTATAATTCGGCTCCCCATGAGACTCGTCAAGCTTGCCATCGCCAATGTCAACACGACCGTGGGCGCCGTGCGCTCCAACGTCGATCGGTGCATCGCGCTCGCCCGCCAGATTGCCGCCGCCGACGTGACCGTGGCGGCCTTCCCGGAGCAGGTCGTGGGCGGCCACGGCGCCGAGGATCTGATCCACTGGCGCGCCTTCATCGCCTGCCAGAGGCGCGAGCTCGGTCGCTTTGCCGCGCAGACCGCCTCGCTTCCCACCGTGTATGCTCTCGGCCTCAGCGTGGGCGTGGGCGGCGATCTGTTCAACGCCGCGGCCCTGGTGCACCGCGGCCGCATCGTCGCCTTCTCTGCGAAGGAGAAGCTCCCCACGTACGACATCTTCTACGAGGCGCGCACCTTCTCCCGTGGCGTCCCCTACCTGGAGCTCGACGCCGATGGCGTGCCGCTCAAGGACGCGATCTTCGCCTTCGACTTCGGGACGCTTGCCGTAGAGCTGTGCGAGGATCTGTGGTCGCCGGAGGGGCCGATGCGCCGCCGCTGCTACTCGGGCGCGGAGCTGGTGCTGAACCTCTCGGCCTCGCCCTATCGCGCCGGCATCGACGAGACGCGGCGCGAGATGATCGCCACGCGCGCGGCCGACAACCAGGCCACCGTGCTCTACGCCAACCTGGTCGGCGGCAACGACGGCCTGGTCTTCGACGGCGGCGGCCACGTGAGCCAGAACGGCCGGCCCGTGCTCCAGGCCCCGCGCTTTCGCGAGGGCTACTGGGCCGCGGTGGTCGATCTCGATCGCACGCTGCGCTGCCGCCGCGAGGCGACCACCTGGCGCTCTGACTGCGAGGCATTTCGCCGCAGCCACCCCCTGGTTCCCACCATCGCCGTGCACGAAAGGACTGCCGACCGCTCGCGGCTCGGCTACCCCGTGCCGCGGGGCTACTCTCCCGGCCCGAGCCCGAGCCCGAGCCCGAGCCCGAGCCCGAGTTTCTTCCTGCCCGCGCCTGCGCCTCCTGCGCCGCCGGCGCGCGAGCGGCTCCTCGATGAGCTGTTCGAGGCCATCGGTCTGGCCGTGGCCGACTACTTCCGCAAGACCGGGGCCTTCTCGCGCATCGGCGTGGCCGTCTCCGGCGGTCGCGACTCCTGCCTGACGCTGCTCGCGGCGTGGCACGCGGTAGAAATCATGCACCGGGAGCTGGAGGGCGAGGCGCTGCGGCAGAAGGCCGGCGAGATCTTGCGCGCCTTCTACCTGCCCACGCGTTACTCGGGCGCGGCCACCCGCGCGGCGGCCGAGAGGATCGCCGCGGACGTGGGCGCGCGCCTGGTCGCCCTGCCCATCGAGCCGGCCTTCGAGCGCGAGCTGGAGGCTGCCCTCCAGATGCTCGGCCCTGACGGGGCCGAGCTTACCTCTGTGACCAAGCAAAACGTGCAGGCGCGCATCCGCGCCGGGCGCATGTGGAACTGGGCGAACAGCTCCGGCGCCCTGTTCCTTCAGACCGGCAACATGAGCGAGAAGGCCATGGGCTACACCACGGTAGGGGGCGATCTCGAGGGTGCCTTCAGCGCCATCGCCAACCTGCCCAAGACCGTGGTCGTGGCCTTGCTGGAGCGGCTCTACCAGCGCTACGGCTTCGAGGGGATTGCCCTTACTCTGGGCACGGTGGCCGGCCCCGAGCTCGCTCCGGATCAGGCGGGCGAGCGCGAGCTCATGCCCTTCCCGGTCCTGGACGCGTGCCTGTACCTGTATGCCGGCGAGAAGCTGTCGCGCGAGGAGGTGGCCCGTGCCCTGCCGTCCCTGTTCCCGGCCATCGACGCGGCACAGCTCGCGCGCTTCGCCGACAAGTTCGCGCGCCTCTTCACGCAGTCCATCTTCAAGTGGGTGCAGGCCCCGCTCACGGTGCACCTGGGCTCGCTCGATCTCGACCGCGAGCGCGCCTTGCAGCTTCCCGTGGTGCAGCGCACCGAGTGGCTCGAGAACGGGGACTGACGGCTGCGCATGGCCTCGATGCCTACGGGCGCAAGCCCGACGCCTCGCCGGACACGGCGCTCGTGCGGATGCACGGCCCTGGAATCTTTCGCGCCTTTCGCCTACGATCCGGGCTCGCATGACGGAGCGCGAGAGGCCCATCGAAGAGGATCCGGGCGACGTCATGCGCCTTGCCTGCGAGCTCATGGAGGAGGAGCGCGGCAAGCTGCGCGCCGCGGACTTCGAGAAGATTGGCGTCGAGATCGATGTCCCGCCGGAATATGTCCGGAGGGCGATCGATCTGCTGCAGCGGCAGCGCGTAGCCCAGGCGCGCCGCGTCACGAGGCGCCGGCTTCTCGCGGGCGCAGGCGCCGCGGTGCTTGTCGGGGCGTCGGTCGTCGCGGGCATCGTCGCCAGCCGCAGTCCGGAGGCGCCGACAACTCCCGCGGCGCCCGTGCATGCGCTCGACGGGCTGGTCGTGGCCTTCGACCTTGCGCATGGCGACGGGGCGCACGAGGGCGCATCGAGCCTCGAGGCCATGGGCGTACGTGTTCGGTTCATCGAGGGAGAGTCGATCGCGCTGGGCGCGCTGCACGATGTCGACGTTCTCGTGATCCTCCACGCGCGCAGGAGGCCTTACTCGGAGAACGAGCTCGACGCGGTGGACCGCTTCGTACGGGACGGTGGCGGCCTCGTGGCAAGCGACCTCGGTTGGTCGTGGGTGGTCTACGACAAGCAGCCGCTCGACGCGCTTCCCCTGAACGCGCTGGGCGCGAGGCTCGGCTTCCGCTTCACCGCCGAGAACATCGGACCGCCTGTCCGCGTCGAGTCCCGGGCGCTGGGCGGCGTCGAGCGCGTCGCCCAGACGGACTGGGCCGCATCGCGCATCGAGCTGACGGGCGATGCGACACGCATCCTCATCCGCGACGACGAGCTCCGTCCGATGGCCGGGACGCTGGCGGTCGGCCGTGGGCGAGTCGCGGTGTTCGGCCATCCCGGCATGCTGCGCGACAACCGCGGCCTGTTCCTGTGGGCCGTCGAGCTCGCGGGCGGACGCGGGGGCCCGCCGGTCGGCGTGCCGCGTTGCGTCTGCGGAAAGAGCGACGGCGGCCAGTGCACCGGCGGTTCGTGCTGCGCGTGCCTGGCCAAAACGATGTCGATCACGCTCGAGACGAGGCAGTGGAATGGGCCGGCCGTGAGCAGCACCCGCCAAGCGATCTCGGTGTGGAGTGCCCTGCCGACCGGCATCCCCGGCTACGGCACGGCTTCCCTCGCAAGCACGGCGAGCTTCTCGAACCGGAGCGCCCTTGGAGGGCTGAACAGCAACATCGCTTATCACCTCACCGCGGTCATCGAGGTCGCTCCGGGTAGCGCCGGCGCGTGGGGCTTTCGGCTGGGTCCCGACTTCGGCGGCGGCGGCACGCTGCTCGTCGACGGCGTCGAGGTCGAAGCGCAGTGGAACGACATCTTTTGGAGCTCGAGCTGGAACGACCCGAACATGGTGATCGAGGGTACGAGAAACCTCTCCGCGGGTTCCCACACGATCGAAGCATACGGATTCGAGCGTTGCTGCGACGGTGCCGCCGCGTTCGAGGTCATGGCGCCTTCGGGCCTGGGCTGGGCACCTCTCGCGAACTAGTCGTGGAGGCACACGGTGCCAGAACCGCGGAAGCGCGAAGGATCTCACAGCCGAGCCGGATCGAGCGGCTCGGCCAGACCCGCGGCGATCCCCTGCTCCACTTCGGCCATCTCCGCCCGCAGCTTCGCGCCGCGTGTGGGGTCGGCGAGCCGACGCGCTGCGCCTACCCTCGTTGCCAGGGTCCGCGTTGTGCAACACGCTGGGCGGTGCGCCCCCTGCGCGGCGTGGTGCCGATGTCGTGATGATGCGCCGCGCCTGGTCCGGCCGCCTTCTCCGCTGGCCGTGGGCAGCCGCGCATGCCGCGGGTGAACCTGCTCATCGCCGACGACGTTGGCCTGGGCAAGACCATCGAGGCGGGCATGGTCGTGCAGGAGCTGCTGGCCCGCCAGAGGATCCGCCGCATCCCGATCGTGTGCCCGGCGTCCCTGCAGCGGCAGTGGGCGGACGAGATGCTGCACAAGTTCGCCCTGCGCTTCTCCCGCGGCCCACACCTGAACAAAGCCGAGCTCGACGCGGTGATGGTGCGGCGGCTCAAGGACGACATGGTCGATGCCCTCGGCCGGCGGCGGTTCCCGGTGCGCAGGGTCGAGGCCATGCGACCGGTCGAGCTCGCCGGGGTGGAGCGCCAGGTGCTCGACGGCGCATTTCCCCGGTTCATCGCCCACTACCTCGCCGACCTTGTCCCCGACGGGGACACGCACCGCGCCAGGTGCCTCGCGCGAGCCAGGGACGTGTCGGGGCTCGGGCGCCTGGTCGCGAAGTAGCGGGCGGAGCTGCTCGCCGCGCTCCGCGCCGTGTTCGCCGACACCTGGCCCGAGGCCGAGGCCGAAGCGATCGGCCCCGATCGGCTGGAGCGCCTGGTCGATGACTTCCACGTCGATCTGCAGGCCCACGTCCAGCGGCTCTTCGCCGAGGTGCAGGCATACCGGAGCGAGCTGCACAAGCTCCGGGCCATCGAGGACGACGGCGTCGGTCTGACCGAGGAGATGGACGGCACCGGCCCCGTGGATCTGCCCACGATCTGCCCTCGGTCGTCGCCCACCAGGTGCCCGACCTCGGCCAGAGCGACAGCGCCGCCGAGGAGAGCTTTGCGGCGATCTGCCGCCAGCGCGGCTTCCCCGAGCCACCTGCCGCGCAGTACCGCGTCGGCTTCGACGACGGCAGCTACACCGACGCCGACTGGGCCTACCCCGCCGAGAAGGTGCTCGTCTTCATCGACGGCATGGGCCCGAAGCTCCACGGCGACCCGGCCCGCCGCCCCTCCAGGTTGCGTCCACCCCTGTGCCGCTGGTGGGCGTGGGCACGCTCGGCACCGCTGCCGCGCCGACCGCCCCCGGCTGCGTGCCGCCCCCGCCCCGCCGCGCCAGCCCCCCGCTCACCAACTCCGCCGCCCCGTTCACGGCGGCCATCATGGCATCTATCCGCCCCCGGCAGCCTCGGTTGTCGCGGCCAACCGAGCTTGCGCAGCGGCGGCTGCGCCGGTAGCGTGAGCACCAGATGCTTCAGCGCGTGTATCTGGACACCACCATCCCGAGCTACGCCGTGGAACTGGTGCGTGCCGAGCTGGCTCGGGGCGCGTTTCCAGCGCGCGCCGAGGCTCTGGCGCTGGTCGCGCCCCTGCCGGATCTGCCGTTGTCGCCAGAGGTCGTCCAGGTCGCCCAGTACTTCCGCGAGAATGTGCTGGTTCCCTCCTACGACATCGGGGACTCGTTGCACCTGGCGCTGGCGACGGTTCACCGGGTGGCGGCACTGGCGACCTGGAACCACCGGCACCTGGCGAACCCGCGCAAACGCCGACACCTGGCCGTGCTGTGCGGTAGGCTTGGACTGCCCGCCCCGGATATCGCATCTCCCGAGGAGCTGCTGGAGGAGGAATGAAGACGGCGAGTCGCAAGCCTGGACGCTGTGCTGTCGACCCCGTGGTCGCCGAGCTGCATCGTGTCCGCCAGGTGATGTTCGAGGAATCCGGTGGCGACATCGCCCGCTATCTGGAGCTCGTCCGTGCCGCCGCGGCGCGCGCGAGTGCCGCCCGGCGAGGCCGGGCCGCGTCACGCCAGCCGGCGACGAACGGCTAGACGGATGCCAGCGCCTGATCCGGAGCGGCCATCATCCAGCCGGGCCTTCGGACTCCGCCATGTCGCGCAACGCCGACCCTCACGGCGAGGGTCCGAGTTGCGCAACGCCCCCGGACGCCACCATGTCGCGTAACGCCGACCCTCACGGCGAGGCGCGGCTTCTCCGCTCGTCGGCGCAAGTCGGGTGTAGTTGCCGCGCTCCAACGAGACGGGCCGCCCCAAGTCGGGGGAGGCGGGCCCGAGGCCGGAGTCATCCACACGGCAAGACCGGCGCTCGGCGCGGCGCTTCGCGGGCGGGACGCGCCGTCGATCCCGCGAAGCAGGCGACGTGCCGGGCGCCGAGCGGGGCGCTGCCCGTTGGCCTGACACCCCTGCGCGACCCCAGCCCGGCAAGCCGCGCTACGCCAACATCGCGAGATCATGCAGCCCGACTTTCGACGAGGAGCCGTACTTCTGTACGCGAGGAGCCGGCCCGCGGACGAAAGCCGCGATCGCGGCCGCCTGACGAGCCGGGGGGGAGGAGGCGTGAACGCATACCGGGAAACGAGGCGTTCTACCCCCCCCGCCGGAACCCGTCGATGCCGTCGCGGCTGCTGGGCGGTCCTTCGCCTAGGGTCTCGGGGCGGCGCACCGCGCCGGACTGGCCGGGCCTCAACCGTGCCAGGCGCTCGGCCACGCTGCCGCGCGGATCGTCGTAGCTCGGCGCCTGCTGGGCGAGCCAGGTGAAGCACTCCCGTGCCTGGTCGTGCAGGCCCTTGACCTCGTAGGCGCCACCCAGCTCGTAGCCCAGGGCGAGGCGCTGCTCGGGCGTCTTGCGCTCCGACGTCATGGCGCGCACGAGCGCCTCCAGCGCGTTGTCCACGTCCCCCAGCCCGAGATGGATCACTCCCATCATCGACAGCGAGACGCACTCGCGCTCCGGATCGCGAGCCGCCAGCTCCAGCTCTGCCATGGCCTCGGCGTGCAGGCCCATCTCGTGGTACGCGACGCCGAGGTCGTAGTGGGTGGCCGCATCTGCGCCAGACACGCGATGGTGGGCAGGGGCGGCTCCCCGCGGCCGCGAAACCGGCCCCGGGGCCGGCGGGTAGCCCGGCGGCGCCCCGGCGGCAGGGCTCGCCGGCGCCGGCTCCATGGCTTGCCTCGCGGCCTCGAGATCGGCGAGTTGCTCGAGCACCAGGGGGTGGTTGGGCGTGCGCAGGAGCTGCTCGTTCAGGATGGCCTGGGCCTCGTCGAACCGTCCCTGCTCGGCGAAGAGCTCCGCGAGCTCGATGGCCTCCTCGTCGATCTGCATGCGCGAGGGTCGGTCGAACGGGGCGGCCGCCGCGGCAGGGGGCGGCGCCGACGCAAGCGCCGGCGGAGCCGACGGGTGCAGGGGCTGGGCCGACGGAAGCGGCGGCGGCACCGGCGGGGCCGAGGGGAACGCGGGCGCGGATGCCAGCCCGGCGAAGGGCTTGTCAAGGGACAGCGGCGGCGGCTCCGAGAAGCCACCCCGGGCNGCCACCCAGGGCCCCGGCGGCGTAGGGATCGTACGAGCCCGGCATGGCATCGAGCTGTAGCTCGTCGATGCCCGCCGTCGCGGGCAGCGGCGCCGCCGTGCCGTCCAGCGCGGCGCGCATGTTCGCCGCCTCGGCGTGATCCGGCTGCAAGAGCAGGATCTCGTCGAGCACACCCAGGGCGGCGGCCACGTCTGCCGCCTCGGCATACTGCCGCGCCAGGGCGAGCTTCTGCATGAAGCAGCCCGCGAGATCGCCCTTCTCCAGCAGCACGTCGCTCAGCTTGTGCCGTAGCTGGGCCGAGCCGGCGGTCTCGGCCAGCCCCTGCTCCAGGAGGGCCACCGCGGCGTCGATCCGCCCGGCCACGCGCTCGCGCTCCGCACGGCGGATGAGCTCCGTTACCGCGTCGAGCGGCGCCGCCGGCGCCGGCGCCGGCTCGGGCGGCACGGACGCCGGCGCCTCCTGCCGCGTCAGATCGAAGACCTCGCTGATCGAATCCTCGAAGACCGATATCTCGGCCTCGGCCACGAGGTCGGCATCCGAGAGGATCTCGACCTCGTCGCTGCCCACCACGGCGGCGGCCGACTCGGGGCCGGCGGCGAGCTGGGCGAGCTGACGGACCGCCGGATCGTCCGGCGCCCGCTCGGCCAGGGTGGCGAGCACGGTCTTGAGCGTCTCGGCATCCTTCTTCTCGTGCGCGATGCGCGCCGCCTCCTTCAGGACCTCGAGCGCCTTCTTCGGCTGGCCGATCTGATCGAAGGCCCGGCCCAGCACGGACAGGGTCGCGAGATCCTTGGGATCGGCCTTGAAGCAGATCTGGAGCTTCGTCAGGGCCGCCATCCCGTCCTGCGGGCCGGCCCGGGCGAGGTAGAGCTGGGCGGCCACGCGGGCGTACTCGGCATCGAGCCGGAGCTGGAGCAGCCGCTCCAGGACCTTGATCGCATCGTCGGTGCGGCCACTCTTGAGCAGAATACGCGCCGCCTCTCCGAAGCGCGCCACCGCCCGGTCGATGTCGCCCAGCTTGGCCCGCGACTCGGCCACGCGCAGGTGGGCGAAGGGGTTCTGCGGATCGAGCTCGACCACCTTCTTGAAGACGTCCAGGGCGTCGCGCTCGCGGCCGTCCTTGCGCAGTTGCGCCGCCACCTCGTCGTACGCCGCCAGCGCGTCGCCGGTCAGGCCGAGCTGCGTGTAGATCTCGGCCAGCCGCGGTGCGATGTGGCCGTAGCGGCCTTCCAGGGCCGGCGCATACCGGCGGATTATGCCGCGGATCTGCTTGTAGACGGCGATGGCTTTGACCGAGGAGCCGTCGCGGTAGTAGTGCTCGCCGACGCGCTCGTACGTGGCCACGGCGTGCTCGTGGTCATCGAGCTTGAGGTAGAGATCGCCGATCTTGAGCAGCGTGCGCACATCGGTCGGATCCTCGGCGACGAGCTGCTGGTACTCCGCGATCGCTTTGTCGTAGCGCTTCTTGTCGACCAGCTTCTGGGCGGTCCGAAGTACCTTTTCGCGATCGACCGGCACGGCGCGTTAGCCTCTCCCCCGGAGCAGCCAAGGCCCGACCTGGGGTTGCCCGGCCGGGCAAGATAAAGCCTCGCGTGCCCGCTGGGGCACGCTCGAGCCGGTGACCGCGCACGCACCTGGGGCTCTACTATCTAAATACCCGTATTGGGCCGGCCCGACAAGTCATGCGCTCGTACCCGCCAGGCCGACGGACGAAGTCCGCCTGGAGCGGCGGGGCCCACGGTGCTAGCTTTGTCCGGTGAGCCGCGAGATCTGGGTCAACGTCTGCGTGTCGAACCCGACGAGCTCCCGGCGCGCATTCACCATCCGCGCGCTGGTCGACACCGGCTCAATCGACAGCGCCATGCCGGCGAGGCTCCGTCGACAGAGCGGCATCCGGCCGATGGGGCGGGAGACGTACGAGGCGGTCGGGGGAGGGCTCTTTCGCCGGGACTGGGGGCTCGTGCTCTTCGAGATCCAAGGCAAGAAGCGCCCCACGGCGGTCACCTACGAGCCGGCGACTGAGGTCCCGCTGGTCGGCTCCGTCACGCTCGAGGAGCTGGGGTTCGACGTGGACATGCGCGACGGCGGGCTCCGGCCGTTCGTCCGGCGCAAGGGCCAGCACCGGCGCCGGGTGGCCCGGCGCGTCCTGCGCGCCGAGTAGCGCAGCGCTGCCGCAAGCCGTGCCCCCGCCTCCGTTCGCCATGACCGGTCCCCCGTCCCAGCCCCACGAGGCGCCCTTCGCCCCCGGCGGCGAGGCGGGCATCGACGCGCGACTTTGCGAGCGGCTCCTGTCCGTGTGCCTGGAGCAGGGCGGCGACTACGCCGATCTGTTCTTCGAGTACCGGCGGGGCGGCAGCTTCGGCTACGACGAAGGCATCCTCAAGACGGCCACGCGCGCCACCTCGCTCGGCCTGGGCGTGCGGGTGCAGCGCGGGGAGGGCACGGGCTACGCCTTCGTGGAAGACCTCGGCTGGGACCAGATGCAGCGCGCGGCCCGCACGGCGGCGCGCATCGCCGCTTCCGGCCGACCCGGCCCGCTCCTGCGTCCCGAGCCGCGCGACCTGCCGTGCCGCTACGAGCTGCCGCTTCTCTCGCTTTCGGCCCCGGCGCCGGACAAGCGCGCCCTGTGCGAGCGGGCCAGCCGGGCCGCGCACGCCACGGATCCGCGCGTCGTGCGCGTCGAGGCTAGCTTCGCGGAAGCCGTGCGCGAGATCCTGGTGGCCACGAGCGACGGCGCCATGTGCTTCGACGTCCAGCCCATGATCCGCTTCGGAGTGCGCGCCATTGCCGAGCAGGGCGAGCGCCGCCAAGAAGGAACGAGCGGCGGCGGAGGCCGCATGAGCATGGCCTACTTCGAGGAGCGCTCGCCCGAGCTGCACGGGGAGCGCGCCGCGCGCCGCGCCGTCGCCATGCTGGAGGCGGGCGAGGCCCCCGCCGGCCAGCTTCCGGTGGTGCTCGGTCCCGGCGACAGCGGCATCCTGCTGCACGAGGCCGTGGGCCACGGCCTGGAGGCCGACTTCAACCGCAAGGGCATCAGCCGCTACGCGGGGAAGCTGGGGGAGACGGTGGCGAGCCCCCTGTGCACGGTGGTCGACGATGCGAGCCTGGTGCAGGCACGAGGGAGCATCAACGTGGACGACGAGGGCGCCGTCCCGGATCGGAGCGTGCTCATCGCCGGCGGCCGGCTCCGGGGCTACCTGCACGACCGGCTCAGCGCCCGGCACTTCGGCGTGCCCCGCACGGGCAACGGCCGGCGCGAGAGCTACGCCGCGAGCGCCCTGCCGCGCATGACCAACACCATCCTGCTCGCCGGGCCGCACGATCCCGAGGAGATCCTGCGTTCCGTGCGCCGCGGGATCTACGCCGCCCGCTTCGGCGGCGGACAGGTAGAGATCGGCTGCGGCGACTTCGTCTTCTCGCTGACCGAGAGCTACCTCATCGAGGACGGCCGCAAGACCCGGCCCCTGAAGGACGTGCAGCTCATCGGCAACGGGCCCGAGGTGCTGCGCCGCGTCAGCATGCTGGGCGCCGACCTCGAGATCGCCGACGGCATCTGGACCTGCGGCAAGGACGGCCAGAGCGTGCCCGTGGGCGTGGGCTGCCCCACGGTCAAGATCGACGAGATCACGGTGGGAGGCACGAAGCTCGGCTAGGAGCGTGTCGGGCGAAACCCGCCAGGGCTCGTGTGTGGCTGTGACAGCGGGTGGCCGACGGTGCGCAAGGCGTTGCGGCTAGCCGCGGCCCGGTCGTCAGTCGGTCGGGGTCGCTGAACGGTGCCGGCGGA
>JACQWT010000117.1 GCA_016209145.1 Deltaproteobacteria bacterium
CGCGTCGTCGGGCGGCGCCGGTGGCGCGTCGTCGGGCGGCGCGGCGGGCGCCGGGGGAAGCTCGTCGGGCGGGGGCGCGGCAGGCGCCGGGGGAAGCTCGTCGAGCGGCGGCGCGGCAGGCGCGGGGGGCGGCGGCGCTGCCGGGGCCGGCGGCGAGGGCGGCGCTGCCGGCGGAGGCGGGGAGGGCGGCGCACCCGCGGGTACGGTGCTGCTCTTGGCCGGCGGCACCGGCGACTTCCTGGCCGGCGCGTACCAGCCCGGGCCGGGCTGGACGAGCGCCAAGCTCACGGGCAAGACCGCGCACGGCGTGGGCGTGGCCGTCACCGGCGGCGGCGAGGGCGTGGGCGTCGCGCGCGCCGAGCCGGGCGGGGCGCTGCGCTACGCGCTGTGGAGCGCGGGCAAGTGGGCTAGTATGGCGGACGTTGGCCCAAGCGTGACGACGCGCGACGCGCCCTCGATCGTAGGCTCGGCGAGCGCCGTGCACGTGGTCTTCCACGGCGACGACTACAAGCACTACTACGCCGAGCGCAGCGGCAAGTGGGCGCCGGCGGCCGAGCCGGTCAAGCCTCCGGCCAAGGAGCAGAGCTTCGGGCCGAGCCCGGCGGCGATCGCCCTGGTTGGCGCCGACGTGGTCATCGCGTATGCCGGCGACGACGGCAAGCTCTACGAGCAGGTGCGCTCCGCCGGCGCCTGGAAGCCGGCGGCGGCCACGGGCGCCGCCCTCGCCTCGCTCAAGCCCGGGCTGTGCTCGCTCGACAAGGGCCCGGAGCTTCTCGCCGTGTACGTGCGCTCGTCGGACAAGAAGCTCGCCTGGCTCGCGCGCACGGCCGGCACCTGGAGCCAGGCCAAGGACGTCGAGGCCAACACCTACTCCGGCGATCCCCTGGCCCTGGCCGCGCTCTCGGGCGGGCGCGCGGTCCTGACGTTCCGGGGCTTGGACGGCAAGATCTACGCCTCGGTCTACGATCCCGGGAAGAACCCGCCGTGGGCTCAGCCGGCCGCCGTGGCCAGCCCCAATCCCGCGATCAAGTCGGGCCCGTCGTTGGCGCCCGGCACGGGCGGCACGGACGCAGAGCTCGCCTTCGTGGACGCGGGCAGCCAGGCGGCCTACCATTCGCGCCTGGCAGGCGGCAAGTGGAGCGCGCCCGCGCTCGTGGGTGGAAGCGGCCTCTTGCACGCTGCCGTGGCGAGCATGCCGTAGGTGCGGAGCTACCTCTTTGGAACCCTTGGCGCGCCCAGCAAGATTCGAACTTGCGACCCCCGGCTTCGTAGGCCGATGCTCTATCCAGCTGAGCTATGGGCGCACATGGCGTGGGCAGGGCATCTAGGCGTCCGGTGCTCCTGAGTCAAGGGGGCCCGCGGCGACCGCGATTCACCGCCGCGCGTCGCCTTCGTGCTCGCGCTTGCTTTGTGCGCGGGGCAGGCACCAAAAAAAAACACGCGGTCCGCCGCCCATCGGCTCCGCGTGTAAAGGGTGTCACCTCGCCTACGGGCCCTCCGAGGTCAGTCGGAGCGCAAGCTCGCTAAGCCAAGCCCAACGTCAAGCCAAGCCCGAAGAAAGGACAAGCAGGCCAACCAAGCAACACAAGCAACCCGGCCGGCTCGTTTGAGGAGGAAGCCTCAGTTGCTGCAGCCCACAGCAGGAGCCGGTCTCGGGCGTCACTGTGAAGCACGGGGCATGCCAGGGCGCCGCGCCGGTGCGAATAGGCCATTGATTACAAGGCGTTGCACAAGCAAGGAGAACGATGGCCGCGGCCCGTGCGATCCGGGGTGGGGCATCGCTGTCATGGACCAGGGGCCGGACTGAACTTTTTTCAGACCTGGCCCGCCGCCCCGTCAGGTCATGGTCCGCCCGTGCCGAAGAGCGAGTCGTACGGCGCCTCGAGGTGGCAGCGCGCGCATTGCTCGAGCGTGCCTTGCGCCGCGACGCGCAACTTGTCGTCGACTGCCACGTACTCCCAGTCGCCCATGGCCGGCGCGTAGCCCACCCCGTGCTTGCGCATGGCGAAGATGGCCGCTGGCGTCTCGTCGCCGTGGCGCCGGTGGATCTGCACCACCAGAGCCCCGGCGGGCAGGCGCGTCCCCGGGCCGAGCCGCTCGTAGGCCGCGCCCAGGTCGTTAACCAGCACGCGGCGATCGAAGCCGCCTCCGAGGTGCTCCGAGCGCTCCGTCACCTTGACCGGCCGCAGCGCCGGCAAGAGCGCCGCGTCCTCCCACGCCGGGCGGGGTGCGCGCGCGGCGGCCGTCGCGGCGCTCGTCGCCACGCGCCTCGCGGCGGCAGGGCCCGTCCATCGCCCCTCCGGGTTCCAGCCCGCGTCCCCCAGCGCGAGGGGCGGCGGCGCGGGCGAGCATGAGAGCAGGCCCGCTGCGGCCAGCGCCGGCCAGGGTCCAGGGCATCGACTGCGCCCCGGCATGCTCACGGGCAGACCAGCGTCACGGCATGGTTGTGCCCGTCCGGGGCCTTCGTCGACGGCGTAGTCACCGTGACTCCGCGGCGAAGCTGCGTGAAGTCGTTGGCGCTGAGATTCGCCTCGTGAGCGTGGTCGGCGCTGCCTCGGATGTCGTACGTCTTGGGCTCGCCCGCCGCCACGTCGGCCTTGGGCACCTGGAGCGCATGGCCGTGGTTGAACTGGATCTGGATCGCGGGCGGCTGGTCGCTGCAGTCGCGCGGGCCGGCGTCCGCGCCCGGCAGCGTCTCCGTCGAGCCGCAGGCGGCCAGGGCGGCCGCGGCGCCCGCGGCCAGCCACCGCGCGGCAGTCGAGATCTGTCTCCTCGTCAGGCCCATGATTCCGGCAGCAGTGCTACGCTCATAGCCCCGATCGGGCGGCCACGTCGAGATCTGCGGCCGTCCGGCCTTCCCACGGCCTGTTCGCGATGAGGTGTCAGCTCGTGCGCTTCCGTTGGCGGGGGCAGCGTTGCCCCGGTCCGCCGGAGCTGTTGGCTGCGGCCCTCGCGGCGGCGCTCGGGTGCGCCGGGAGCCCCGGCCCTGCCGCCCGGCCAGATCCGCCGGCTGCAGCGCCATCGTCGCCGCTCGCCGCCCGGCCGCCGCTCGCGCCGACGGGCGCGCCGAGCGCGGGCGCGGGCCCCCGTGTGCAGCCGGCGGCAGCATCCGGCGCGGGCGCGAGCGCGGGCGAGCAGTTCCCGGGGTCGCGCTTCCCGCCGCCGGGCTTCGAGCCGATGCACGCGCGCACCGCCCAGCCGGGCGACGGCGTGTGGGCCGCCGTGCCCGAGGTGCCGGAGGCAGGGGGCCAGGCCGTGTACAAGAGCACGCTGCATCCCGACCCGATCAAGCGCTGGGTGTTCGTCGATCTGGTGGCCTTCGATCGCGCCCTCGTGGACCTGCACCTTGCGGCCGGCACCGACGAGCCCGAGTCGAAGAGCGTGCCGCGAGAGCGGCGCACGGGACTCGTGCCCGAGCAAGAGTGGCCGGATCTGCTGGTCGTATTCAACGGGGGCTTCAAGGCCGAGCACGGCGGCTACGGCATGAGGCTGGGTGACGACCGGTACGTGCCCCCGCGCGACGATGCCTGCGCGCTCGTCTTCCATCCCGGACGCCGGCTTCGCCTCGCCTCCTGGATGCGGCTCGCGGCCGAGGAGAAGGACATGCTGGCGTACCGGCAAACGCCGGCCTGCCTCATCGAGCAGGGGCAGCTCGAGCCGCGCCTGCGCACCGAGTTTCGCACGCGCCGGTGGGGCTCGGCCAAGGGGGGGGCGCTCGACATTCGCCGCTCGGCCATCGGTCTCGACGCCACGGGTCGCACGCTGTTCTACGCCTTCGGCGACTGGGTCAGCGCCAAGATGCTGGCCGAGGCGCTGGCCCGGGCCGGCGTGGCGGACGCGGCCGAGCTCGACATCAACTGGTCGTTCACTCACTTCTTCTTCTTCGAGCACCCGCCCGGGGCGCCGCCGCGCATCCGGTCGAGCCTCGTTTCCAAGGCCGAGTACTCCGCCGATCGGTACACCACGAAGCCCTCGGCGCGGGACTTCTTCTACGTCGTGCGCCGGAAGCAGTAAGGCATGCCTGCTCTCGCCCACCGTTCCCGCCCGTTGCGTGGCCCAGGCGCAGTTGCGGCGACCTTGTCCTGCCTCGCCGCCGCCATGCTCGGCGGCGCGCCGCCCGCCCGCGCCGACGTGCCCGCGGCCGCGTTCGTGCGCCGGCTCGGCCCGGCGCGCGGCGCACTTCGGCTCGGCGACGTCGACGGCAGGATCCCCGTGCTCGTGCGCCTGCCGCCCGGTGTGGACGCCGCCGCGCGCGGCCTCGTGCCGGTGGCGCCGGGGCTCGGCGCGGCGCGGCTCGGTCCGCTCGACCTGGAGCGCTTCGCGTGGGACAGCCCGGACCTCGTGGCCACCTTCGCGCCCCCGCGCCGGCCGCTGCTCGACAAGTCAGGCAAGTGGACCGGTGCGCCGGCCTTCCGCAACGCGACCGGCCTGGACGGCACCGGGGTCGTCATGGGCATCGTGGACACCGGGATCGACGTGGCGCACGCCGACTTCCGCAACGCCGACGGCTCGACGCGCGTGGCCTGGCTGATGCTGCGCGAGCCGCCGCGCGGGCTGCACGCGGAAATGGAGCAGCAGTACGGCTGCACGGCCACGCTCACGCCGTGCTCCATCCTTGCCGCGGCGGACATCGACGCGCTGCTCGCCACGCCCGACGCCGACGCGGTGCCGCGCGACCCGGCCGGGCACGGCACGCACGTGGCGTCCATCGCCGCCGGCAACGGCGGGCTGATGGGCGGAGGCAAGCCCAAGTACGTAGGCGTCGCGCCCGGGGCCACGATGGTCGTGGCTGCGCCAGCGGGCGCCGAGGGCTTCAGCGACCCCGATATCCTCAACGCGGTGCGCTTCGTCTTCGATCGCGCCGAGGTCATGGGCCGGAGCGCGGTCGTGAACGTGAGCCTGGGCTCCGACTACGGTCCGCACGACGGCACGAGCAGCCTGGAGCAGGGCCTGGCCGCGATGGTCGGCAGCTTCTACCCCGGCCGCGCCCTCGTGGTCGCCGCCGGCAACAGCGGTGACCTCTACACGCTCGCAGGCCGCGGGCCCCTGGGCGTGCACACGGAGGCGTACGTCCCGCGCAGCACGCCGGTGCGCGTGCCGCTCGCCGTAGCGGGCTTGGGCCAGCCGATCGCCGACGGCCAGGGGTTCGTGTGGATCACCTTTCGGCCGGGCGACGTCGTGTCGGTCGGCCTCCAGGGGCCGGACGGCTCGGAGTGGATCGCGCCGATCCCGCCGGGCGCGGACGAGGGGTACTCCGGCGAGGACATCAGCGCCGCCGTCTTCAACAACGTCGCTGGTGCGGCCGCCGACATCTCGCCGCGAACCAACAGCGCCGTCGTCGCCTGGCAGGGTCGCTGGGACGCGTCGGGAACTTTCGCCGTGCTGCTCGAAGGCCAGGGCACGGCCTTGCTGTGGGCCACGGGCGCCGGCGACGCCGCGCCGGGCAACAGCCTTGGCCTGCTCTTCGAGCGCGGCCTGCGCGCCGGCACCATCGCCGTGCCGGCCAGCGCGCCGTCGCTCATCGCGGTGGGCGCCACGCTCAACCGCGTTGCGTGGAAGCCGTGGGAGCCCAAGGCCTGCGGCGAGGCGCTGGCGCTCGCCCCCTGCCTGCTGGCGGTTGCCCCCGGCTACGGCGGCATGGACGAGCCCGAGCCCGACAGCGTGCTCTACTTCAGCGCGGCCGGTCCTACCGCCACGGGCCTCATGAAGCCGGATCTCGTCGCACCAGGGGGCCTCGTGGCCGCGGCCATGAGCCGCGACGCCGATCCGCGCACGCATCCGGCGAGCGTGTTCAACGCGCCCGGCTGTCCTACGGCCGCGCCCTGCTACGTCGTGGACGAAACCCACGCGCTGCACTCCGGCACGTCGCTGGCGGCGCCGCAGGTGGCGGGCGCCGTCGCTCTGCTCTTGGAGCGCGATCCGACGCTGACCCAGCCGCGCATCGCGGAGCTGCTCCAGGCCGGCGCTCGCCACCCCGCGGGCCTGGTGCCCTACGACTACCAGATGGGCCCGGGCGAGCTCGATCTGCGCGGCACGCTGCAGGTGCTGGAGCAGCAGAGCGGCGCCGCTCTGGAGCCCGATCCGGCCCGGAGCTACTACGTGCTGTCGAGCCCGTACGCGCGCCCCGATCCCGACTGGCCGGTGCAGGGCACGGTGGAGCTGAGAAGGGCGGACGGCTCGGCCGCGGCGAGCGCGGACGGCGCCGAGCTCGCGCTTGTCGTCCAGGGCGGCACCGTGCGCCAGAGGCCGACGCACGTGCGCGCCGGGCTGTGGCGCTTCGAGGTCGGCGCGCCGCGGCGCAGCGGGGGCGGGAGCGTGCGTGTGGACGTGCGCTACCGCGGTGTCTCCCTGGGCGAGCGCGTGCTGCCCATCGCCGTGGACGCCTGGGCAGCGACAGGTGACGTGCAGCCGCTGGGCGGCGGGTGCAGCGTGGGCGCCGCCCGTGGCTCTCCCGGACCGAGGTGGCCCCTCACCGCCCTTGTCCTGGCGGCGCTGCTCGCGCGCGCGGTCACATCTTGGGGAACGAGGGGTCGGGGAACGGCGCCGGGCAGCAGCCGGTCGTCTCGTAGCACATCTGCCCCGTGCCTTGGGCGACGCAGGTGCAGGCCACGTCGGAGTTCCAGCGACACACGCACGTAGTGCCCTCGCAGTGCGACTCCCAGCGCGCGGCCTCGTCGTCGCAGACCGCGGCGCTGCAGCCGTTGCCGGCCGGGTAGAGCGGCTCGCAGGAATGGAGCGCGCCCGACGGGGCTGGCGTGTCGCACAGCACGCTGCCGCTGCTGCTCCAGCCGCTGCTGCTGCTCGTGCCGTCCTCGCCGCCGGCGCCGCCGTCGGTGAAGCCGTCGAGCACCGTCTTGCCGCCGCACGCGGTGGCCAGAAGTGCCACGGCCGCCGCGGCGGCGCGCCGCCTCCCTCGCGAGATCGAGCCCATCGCCCCATTCATAGCACTTCATGGCTGCGGGGGGCAGATGCCCGAGCGCCGGCTTCGTGCGAAGATGCCTGCCGGCATGCCGGTGTTCAGGCTCGACCGACGCCTCGTCTTTCCGCCCCCCGAGCTGGCGGAGGAGGATGGCCTGCTCGCGGTGGGCGGCGATCTGCGCCCCGAGCGGCTGCTCTTGGCGTATGCGAGCGGGATCTTCCCCTGGCCCTGCGAGCGCTACCCGCTGCTCTGGCACTCGCCCGATCCGCGCTTCGTGCTGCCGCGGGCGAAGCTGCGGATCTCGCGCAGCCTGGCCAAGGTGCTGCGGCGCCGCCCGTTCGAGGTGCGCCTGGACACCGGCTTTCGCGCCGTGATCGAGCGCTGTGCCGGCGCGGCGCGGCCCGGCCAGGAGGGCACGTGGATCACGCCCCGGATGATCGAGGCCTACGTGCGCCTGCACGAGCTCGGCTACGCCCATTCGGCGGAGGCGTGGCAGGAGGGCGTCCTGGTGGGCGGGCTCTACGGCGTCTCGCTCGGGGCGGCCTTCTTCGGGGAGTCCATGTTCGCCGCCGCGCCCAACGCCTCGAAGGTGGCGCTGGTCACGCTCCTCGGGCAGCTCGGGCGCTGGGGCGTCGATCTCATCGACTGTCAGGTGCACACGCCGCTGTTCGATCGGCTCGGTGCCGAGCCGTGGCCCCGCGCGCGCTACCTGGCGGAGCTGGCTAC
>JACQWT010000120.1 GCA_016209145.1 Deltaproteobacteria bacterium
ATCCGTTGCAGGTCGCGCCACGGAGCGGGCTTGAACTCGACGCGGTAGGGCACGGCTACTCCAACCCCAGCTCCCGCTTGATCTGCTCCTGGAAGTGGCGGTGAGGTTCGCCCCCACCGTGGCGGTCAGGATGTCCCCGAGGGGCGAGGACAGGGGATAGCGGGGGTTCGACCAAGGTGAGTTGGACGAAGGCCGCTTCGCGGCGGTGGTTCGCTGCGGAAGCGTGATGGCCTGCACGTAGGGCCGTCGTGACGCTGCAGCGGGTCACAGGCCAAGGCGGTGCGACAGCCGGTGAAACTCGCTCTCCCTCGCGCCGGCGCAGCTTGCCCCCCTGGGCCGAGCGGGTCGAGGCCGGGCGTCCGTGTCGGGAGAGAAGCTCCGGCCTGCGCGCTCGTGCAGTAGACCAGCGCGGGCTCTGCCCGCATCCGAACGGGGCGCCTTTCTCGCTCTTCGGCGAAAGTCGGGGCGATTGATTCCGTGCGGTTGACCGCCATCGTCGGCGCGGACAGGCGCTGGCGAGACCGCCGGCCCCTGCACGCGCCGAGCAGTGCCGCGCGGCGCGCGGCCGGTACGTGGCGAAGCAACAGGCCGAGTTGCTCCGGGCTTCGGCGCCGCCGTTCCCGTGATCCACCTCGCGGCGGGATCGTGATCCACCGACGGCGGTAGGCAGCCCGCGCGCTGCGGCGGGATCGTGATCCACCCGCCGGCGCCTTTGGGGCCATCTAGCTGTGATCCACGCTCTGGGGAGATCGTGACCCACGGCGGGCCGTCCGCGTCCGCGGGCCGGCGGCTAGATCGTGACCCGCCTGGCGCGCGAGCTCGGTGGCGTCCGCGGCGTGCCGCGGGTCGGCCGCGTTCGGGACGAGCTGCTTGGTGGGCACCTGGTAGGTCCAGCCGCGAAACGGCCTGCAGGGGATGCTCTGCGCGATCGGCGTCCACGACTTCGCGTCGAAGATCAGGGCGTACGGACAGGCAGGGTCGCGCGGGTTGAAGAGGACCTCGGGAAGCAGACGGAAGTAGCCGCGCCAGCGTCCCTGGCTGGCGACTACGAAGCGGTTGCCGTCGGCGCTCTCGCCCATACCCTTGGGACAGTGCCGGACATTCCATACCTCCTGGACACAGCCGCGCTGCTCTCGTCGCTCGAGCTTGTGAGCGAGCAGCGCAGCCGACCAGTAGACCCCGATGTCCATCGGCCTACTCCGTGAAATTCCGAGCGGTTCGGTCCCAAAGAGATCGATTGTTCAAATAGTTGCGGGCAAACGCAAGTGGTTTCTTGAGCTGCTTGCGCACCAGCGCCAGCGGCCTCTCGCCGCTTGGCCCCCACCGACGAGGAGATGAGCGATGAGCGTGGACACCCAGATGTTCGTGGGGCTGTGCCGCACCCCCGGTATCCCGAGCGGCAAGTGCGTCTGCCTCGATGAGATCGGCCGGCTACTGCACGCCGGTCCTGTGGCCTGGTCGGAGCCGGGCGTGGGCGGGCTGGTCCGGAGCTTGAAGGCGCTGGCTGGCTCCGAGCTCGAGGTGACACTAGGCGTGGACGCCGAGGATGCGGACGAGGCCATGGCGCGCGTGCTGGGCCGCTCGGGCCTGCCGGTCAAGCTGGTCGGCCGCTGGATGGTCGAGGCCCTGTGGCACTCGCACAAGCGGCGGCGGCAGACCGTGGTGACCCGTGCGCTGTGCATCGCGCAAGTGCTCCTGGTCGCCGACTGTCCTCCGCGCCCCCTGGCAGCCGCAGCCGCGGGCGAGCGGCCGCAGGGCCGATGAGCAAACCAGTGGCTATGGGTCCTGCCCACGCCCAGCTCGAGCAGCACGAAGCGCTGGACGCGCTCGGCGAGCGGCTCGGCGCTCTGCGGCGCGTGTCGCCACGCCGGCCGACCGTCACCCCGTGGCGCGCCAGGCGCGAAGATCGACGGCTCGGGGTGGATCACGATCCCGCCGCGATCCGCCTCCTGCACGGCCGACCAACTGGATCTGTCAGAGCGCCAACAATGGATCACGGGAACGGCGGCGCCGAAGCTTTCCGGGCGAAGGCCAAGGCGGCGTCCGCCACGTATCGCCAGCGGATCAGTGCCGGCCAGCCGGTCTGCCACCGCGACTCGCGGCCGCGTCATGGATCAAGGTCTTCATCCAGGGCGGGGCTCGTGGTGGATCGACTGCCGCGATGGGCCCGTTGTCCCCGTTGCGGCCAGCACGGGCTGGTTCGAGAGCGGCTGCCATGACGAGGACGGAAGACGGGAGCCGGATGGATGAGCGAGAGCGGAGGGCAGAGCACGATGCCAGCGCCGAGCTGCGTGCCGATTGCCCAGCTGTCGATGACGCTGGGCCGCGTGCGCTGCCCCCAGCCAGCAGCCGTCGAGCGGATGAAGCGGAGCCTGCAGCAGCACGGCCAGCTCACGCCGGTGGTGACGGTGCTGCGGGCGGGCAAGATCGAGATCTTGGACGGCTTCAAGCGCCACTCGGCGGCCAAGGCGCTGGACTGGCCGGAGCTTGCGCATCGGGCGATCGAGCTCGACGAGACGGCCCAGTGGGTGGCCATGCTGCAGCTCAACTTCGCGGCGCACTCGATCACGGTCCTGGAGGAAGCGCTGGTGCTGCGGGAGCTGCTACGCCAGGGCCTGACACAGGTGGAGATCGGGTTGCTGCTCGCACGTCACAAGGCCTGGGTCTCGCGACGCATCGGCCTGGTGGAGCGACTGCACCCGGAGTTGCTCGAGCAGATCAAGCAGGGCCTGTTGCACCCGGGAGTGGCGCGTCGGCTGCTCGGGTTGCCCGCGGGCAACCAGCTCGAGCTGGCGGCCGTGGCGATGGGGACGCAGCTGGGGCCAGAGCAGACGGAGCGCCTGGTGAGCCTGTGGCAGCGGGCCCGGGACCCGGAGCTGCGGCGCTACCTTCTGGGTCATCCGCACCAGGCCCTGGCGCAGGCCTACCCGAAGCCTCGGCCGACGTCGTGCGACCCACGCCTCTGCGCGCCGAGCCAGAGGCTCGCGCGGCTTTTGGGGCTCATGGAGGATGTGACGCCGAGGATGCTGCAGCTCTTGCGGCCACCGCCCCCGGCGCAGGACCTGGAGATCCTGCGCTCGCGGCTGAAGGTGACGGAGGTGCTGGCGCTCGAGCTGGCGAGCGCGCTTGGCTCGTGTGCGAGCGACGACGCCGCCGGCGCGAAAGGCGCGAGCGCAGAAACGTCCTGATTCGCCGCCTCAAGGCCGAGGGCAAGAGCATCCGGGCTATTGCCCGCGAGCTCGCGTGCGATCCCAAGCTCGTGCGCCGCGTCCTCAAGCAGCGGCCACGTGCGCCGGCGCCACCACGTCCCTCATTGCTCGACCCGTTCCGGCCGCTCATCCGCGAGCTGGTGCTCGTCAAGGAGCTGACCTGTGTGCGCATCCTTCGCGACCTGCGCGCCGTCGGCTACCGGGGCGGCTACACCATCCTCAAGGTCTACATCCGCTCGTTCCGACCCAAGGCCACGCGGCGCCCACACCTGCGCTTCGAGACTGATGCCGGAGAGCAGGGCCAGGTGGACCTCTCCCCCTATAGCGTGCTCCTCGGCGAGGTGCCCACCGATGTCGTGTGCTTCTCGCTGGTGCTGGGCTTCAGCCGCTGGCAGTTCATCCGCTTCATGCTCCACGCCGAGGCCCACGCGGTGTGCCACTGCCACGTGCTCGCCTTCGAGGAGGCCGGCGGCGTGCCGCACGACATCCTCTACGACCGCATGAAGCAGGTCGTCCTGGAGAGCTACCGGGACGGGGTCATCTTTCACCCGCTCTTCGAGGCTCTCGTCGCGCACTACGGCTTCCGCGCGGTGCCGCTGGCCCCTGGCTACAAGGAGGGCAAGGGAAAGGTCGAGAACGGGTTCAAGTACCTCGAGCGCTCGCTGCTGCAGGGCCGTGAGTTTCACGACCTCGCCGACCTCAATGCACGGGCCGCGCGCTGGCTTGTCGAGGAGGCCCGCGTGCGCATCCACCGCACGACGCAGCGCCGGCCCGTGGACCTGCTCGACGAGGAGCGTCCGCACCTCATCGCCCTGCCTGAGCGCCGCTTCGATGCCGCCGTGCGCGAGCCGCATGTCGTGGGCGACGACTTCTGCGTCGCCTACCTGAATCACCGCTACTCGGTCCCGCCGCGCTACGCCGGCCGCCAGGCGTGGGTCCGTGTTCTCGAAGGGCAGCTCGAGATCGAAGTCGCGGGTGAGAGCGTCGCCATGCACCCGGTCTGCCCGGGTCGCTTCGGCCGTCACATCCTGCCCGAGCACGAGGCCGAGTTCCGCGCGAGCTCGACGAGCCGCCACGTGCTCGCCGCCCAGTTCCTGCGGCTCGGCAGCGCCGCCGAGGTTTTCATCGAAGGCCTGCGCGAGGCGCACCGCGGCGCCGCCGGCTACCACATGAGCCGTATCCTCGCGCTCGCCGGCCGGGTCGGCGTCCCGCGCGTCGCCGAGGCGCTGCGCCACGCTTCCCGCTACGGTGCCTTCAGCTACCAGGCCGTCGCGCGCATCGTCGCCGCCAGGCCGCCGGCCGCGCCGCCGCCCACCGTGACCGCGGCCGCGAGCGTGCCCAGCGCCGTCGCGACCTGGCTCAAGGGCGCCGGCTCGCACCAGCGCCCGCTCAGCGACTATCAGCGCCTCGTCCACAGCGTCGCGGCCGTGCTGCCGCCGCCGGCCACCGCCGAGGAGGATCCCCATGGCGACCGAGGAGAGAGACCGCCTGCTGGAGTACCTGCGCCGCCTGAGCCTGCGCCACGGCGCGCAAAACCTTGACCACCACCTGGAGAAGGCCGCTGCCCTCAAGCTTGGCCCCGAGGCGTTCCTGCTGCGCATCGTCGAGGCTGAAGTCCTCGCGCGCAAGGAGACCGCCAGCAAGAAGCGCCTCGCCGAGGCCGACTTCCCCGAGATCCTCCGCCTCGAGGACTACGACTTCGCCCGGCAACCGACGCTGAGCCGCGAGCGCATCATGACCCTGGGCGAGCTCGGCTTCCTCGACCGCTGTCAGGCCGTGCTCTTCATCGGCCCATCCTCCGTCGGCAAGAGCCATCTCGCCACCGGCCTCGGCGTGCGCGCCGCTCTGGCCAACTACCGCGTGCGCTTCGTGGGCGCCTACCAGCTCCTGCGGCGCCTCTATGCGGCCCTCGCCGATGACACGCTCGAGGACGTGCTCGCCGATCTGTGCAAGCTCGACCTTTTGATCATCGACGATCTGGGTAACAGCCCACGCAAGCGCGAGCACGACTACACCGGCGTCTTCTACGAGCTGGTCGCCCGTCGCTATCGTCACGGCTCCACCATCATCGCCACCAACCTCGGCTTCGACGAGTGGCACCAGGCGCTCGGTGCTGCCTCGCAGGTCACCCCGTCGCTCGAACGGCTCCTGGACGGAGCTCACATCATCACGTTCCCCAAGGACGCCCCGAGCTACCGGGTCGGACGTGTCGAGGGGCCAGGACGCCTACCCCGCATCCGCCCGGGACGCAGCCCG
>JACQWT010000121.1 GCA_016209145.1 Deltaproteobacteria bacterium
CGTGCGCCAGCGCGCTCAGCACGGCGAGCTCCGGCGCAGCCGCAGCCTGCTCGACCGCGGTGACCAGCGGCACCGCGTCCGGCCCCAACACCAGAGGGCGCAGCACGAAGCCCGGATGGCCGAGCGCGATGGGCCTGGCGCACCAGCGCGCCACCGCTCGCCGTGGCGCGACCACGAGCAGGCAGACGGGGCAGCGCAGGCGCGCGCGCAGCCCGGCGAGGTACAGTGGCCAGGTCAGCCGCTTGTCCTCGTCGGGTGCGAGCTGCACCTCGACGACGATGCCGAGCACGGGCTTGCCCTCGAGCAGGAGCACGACCAGGTCGGCGCGGTACTCGGCCGGCTTCAGGTCGGTCAGGTCGGCGGGCTCAAGGCGCAGCTCGGTGTAGGCCGGCAGCTTCACACCGAGCACCTGGCCGAGCAGCTCGGGGGCGAGCGCTGGCCGATTGCGGAACAGGGCCACGAGAGCCTCATGGAGCATGGAGGGCATCGACGGCCCTGGCAAAAGCACGCGTCGTGCCAGCTCTCGTGCGAGCCTTGTTCCACGCACTTGCGCGCGTTCGAGGTGCGCGCCGGGGTGGCAGGCGCTAGCGGCCGTTAGCGCCCGCCAGGCCGCTCGGCCCACAGCCTGGCGCCGACCTGCCGGCCCCAGTCGTCGACCGGGCGCATGGCGTGCTCGTGCTGGCCGACCGAGAGGTGGCGCCGGTCGCGGAGACTCAGTCCAACGGCTCCGCGGCCGACGCTACCGTCACTGCCCGGCGCAGCCATTCGTCGAGCTGCGCGAGGTCGGTGGAGCCCGAGCCGCTGCCGCAGGGCGGCGGGCACATCGAGCCCGCGCGCTTCGAGCACGGCCACCACCGCCTCGGCCCTGCCCTCGATCCGCCCCTTCGCCACGAATCTCCTCGCGTCGGCGGGCCCAAAGCGAAGCTCGGTGTAGGCTTGGCGTGCGCGCTTCGCCCTCGCCCTACGCGCGCCGCCCCGGTAGACTGACCCCCATGAGCTGGCACTGCGGCCAAGACGACGAGCGCGGCCGGCCGCTACCGGAGCTCCACGGCGAGCCGCTCGTGCGCGCCTTGCTCGACGAGATCGGCGAGGATGAGCGCCTCGGCGCCGCCCTCGGCATCGACCTGTCTGGACCTGTGCCGGAGCCGCGCGTGACGCCTGGTCCGGTTTCTCTCGAGGTCTGGCTGCTCCGCTCCGAGGAGATCCACCGCTTCCTGCAGGCGGCGCGGCGCGTCGAGCGGAGCCGGCCATGGTGAAGCGGCCCTTGCGCGAAGCGCCCGAGACGGGCGTCGGGGTAGGGGCGCCGACGCCGAGGGTACGCAACGTGAAACCTCCGGACGCTCTTGCCTGCGGCGACCACGTGGCCGCCGCCCCGGGGCAGCGACCTCGCGGTCGCGGACGGCCCCAGTTTCATTCCCTGCGGGTGGCGCGACTGCGCCATGGCGGACTCTGATGCTGATTCGAGAGCAGGTCGAAGTTCTCGCGATCGAAGCCGTGGAAGCAGTCGTGGTGGGGGGCCAGGCGGGCGTGCTCCGGCAGGCCATCGAGTTCTCGCACGACCTCGACATCCTCATCCGCCCCACCCCTGAGAACGCCGTGCGGGTACGACGCGCAGTGCGTGCCATCACCGGCGTGGACGCCGCGGAGCAGACGATTCTCGGCCGCGACTTCCAGCAGTACGTCGACGCCGAGACCGGCACCGAGATCGACGTCCACCTGAAGGTCCTGGCTTTGCCGGACTTCGCGACCGCTCTGGCCCACAGCAGCGAGGTCGCGTTCCTGGGCCAGCCCGTGCGCTGCCTCGAGTTGCCGGCGCTCTATGCCAGCAAGCGCACGGATCGACTGCGCGACGCCGTGCACCGGCAGGCCATCGAGGCCCGCCTGCGCCAGCTCGTGCTGGGCGGCGCGATCGAGCCGGACGAGGTGGTGCTGGCCTGCTGCCTTGACGCGGCCGTGGCTGCTCTGACCGAGATCGCACCACAGCTTCTTCCGCTGGCCGCATCGACCTCACAGCCGCTCCTGCAGGTGCGCTTGCTCGCCGCGGGAGCAGCGCCGGAGGCGCTGTCGCACAACCCGCACCTCCACCGGAGCGTGCGCGCGCTCCTGGCGCTCGAGCGGCCGACGCGCCACAAGATTCTCGACCACCCTTCGCGACTTGCCGCACTGCTCGCGCGCGTGCCCCTGGTGCTGCCCCCGGAGGGCCACCACCCGCGGCCGCGGGGCTGAGCGCGCCCGGTAGGATTTCTGCGGGCTCTCGGCGAAGCGGTCCGGGTCGGCCTCGGCCACGGGTTTCGCGAGCTCAGCAGGTGCCGGACCCCGAGACGTAGCTCCCGCAGTCCGGGTTGTCCTGGCACGTCTCCTGGCAGATCGACGTGCACGGATCGCAGTCCCCCTCGCAGCTCACCTGCGAGCTGCAGTACGAGCACTTGCAGGTGCAGTTGCACTTGCCGCCGCCGCTGGAGCTGCTGGAGCTTCCGGAGCTGCTGGAGCTTCCGGAGCTGCTCGACGCCGGGGTGTCTCCCAGGCACGCCATGCCCGGGCCGAAGCAGTGCTTCTGGCCGCAGGCCTTGCACTCGTCGGTGGCGGCCACGCCCTGGCACGCGGTGCTGCCGCAGGCGGCAAGGCAGGTCTCCGCCTTGCACGCGCAGTCGTGGAGCTCCTGATGGAGCTGCGCCGACGACGGCGGTCCGTTGCCAGTGCACAGATCGGCGGCGTTGCCTCCGTGGGAGAGGATCTCGGAGCAGGTCAAGCAGCCCTGCTCTCCCGAGCTGGAACTGCTCGAGCTGCTGCCGCCTGCTCCCCCCTCGCCGCTATCGCCGTCGTCTTTCTCGATGCACACGGGGTTGTCGGGATCGTCGGGATCGAGCCACTCGAAGCCCTTGGGGCAGCTCTGCTCCTGCGCGCACGCGCCCAGGAGCGCCAGCAGCGCAGGGGCGAGAGTGAGGCGCACGAGCACAGACCGGTTGGTGCCGGCCGGTCCGCCGTGGGCGTGCCGGGCTGCGCCCGAGGATCGGCATGGCGGTGCCTCGGGACAGGTTTGGATCACTGGCCGAATGTGCGTGTCATGGGACGGAGCTCTCATTGCAACTGGTCCTTGCGCGGCGTGGCGCGGTGGCAGTCGTCGTGGGGAGTCGTGGCGAAGTCAGATGTCCCGGCAGCAGCGGTAGCCGAAGGGGCTGAAGTCTGCCCCTGGGTGTGTCGCCACGGCGTAGAAGCCGCCGGTGCAGGACGCGGCCGACTTCTGATGATTGATCGAGCCGCCCATGAGCTCACACAGCAGCCCGTCGTCGGGAGGCACGGTGTCCTCCTTGCATTCGTCCACCCATTCCGCGACATTCCCGCTCATGTCGAAAGCGCCATACCCGCTCACGCACTTGGGGAAACTCCCGGTCGGGGCGATGTCGTCGGCCGCGGTGTTGCAGTAGCCGGCCTTGAACGAGTTGCCGTATGGGAAGTCGTACTTATCCGGCCCACGACACGCGGAGACCCACTCCGCGCCAGCGCACAGTCTCTTGCCCACGGACTCGCATTTCTTCGCTGCCGCGTGCTTGGTGACCTTGATCGCAGGCGACTTCCCCGGCACCGACATGGTTCCCGCAGACGCCTCGTACTTGTCGATGCAGACACTGGATACGCCGGTCGGCACCATGTCGTCGGGGCAGGTGCCAGCGCCTCCCTGTGCGCCGCTCCCTCCCTGTGCGCTGCTCCCTCCCTGGGCGCCGTCCCCGCCACTTGAGCTTGCCGAGCTGCCACCAACACCACTGCCGTTGGCCTCCTTCTTGACGCAGTTGTAGTTGTCTGGGTCGCCGGGACGCTGCCAGTCGTAGCCCTTGGGGCACTTCCACGGCTCGGCGTCGCCGCAGCCGAGCAGCAGGGCAGCGCCGGCGAGGCAGAGGCCGGGAAGCGCGCCGCAGCTTGTGTGCGGGCGGCTGCACCGGGCAGCAGCGACGGGCAAACGGCGGGGCTCGCGGGCGCCAGGACGTGGGCTTGGGTAGCTTGTCGGGGTCATGGGCGCTTGACAACGCAACGGGCGTGCCACGCGAGTGCAGACCACGGGCTCCGCGGCGGTGTGCCAGCATGTCGCGGGATAATCCTGTGCCGTTCCGGGCGGTTGCGCGAGTTGGACCGGTGGCGCCAGGGGCCGGATGCCGCGGCGCTCGGGACCGCGCCGGCTTGCCCAACTGAGCAACGCCCGCGCCGGCACGAGCGTTGAGGGCTACTCCATGGCCGGCCCGGGGGATCCGCCTACGGGCCGCAGGCCGCGGCGCCGATGCCGCCATTGTACAAGCCCTGCACGTCTTGGGGCGTCAGGACGCGGTTGTAGAGCGCCACGTCGTCCAGCCAGCCCACGAAGTACTCCCGCAGGATGCCGCACACGCCTTCCTCCTGGCAGCAGGCGCCCAGGCACAGTGAGCACTGCGAGTCGATGTCCGTCTGCTGGTATTGCTTGAAGGCCGAGACCTGGTTGCCCGCGACATGGGGGTTGGCGAGCTTGGTGCCGTCCACGTAGAGCTCGATCGGCCCGTCGCGATCCAACGTGGCCGCGTAGTGGTGCCAGTTGCCGTCATCCATGGCCTGGTTGGTGCCCACGAGCCACTCGCCTTGGCCGTCGATGCCGACGAGGATGGCCACGGCGCCGCAGGCGAATCCGCCCCACTGGCACCACTCGACGACCGTGAAGCCGTCAACGCCGCCGCCCTTGTGCGTGCCGTGCTGGATGATCCGCCGGTTCGGATACATCGAGGGCTTCTCGCCCAAGGGGATCCGGATCCAGGCGGCGACCGACCAGTCCTCCAGGTTCGGGTCGAGCGCGGCGTTGTCGAAGATCTCGACGTAGTTCGTGCCGTCGAAGTAGAGGCAATCGTCGATCTTGCAGCCCTGCCAGGCGGGCGACTTGATCAGCGTGCCGTGGTTGTTGCCGGCGTGACCTGCGGCCTTCGTCCCGCTGCCCTCGTCCAGCGGCCAGTAGCCGACCAGCCCCTGGCAGGTGGGAGCTTGCAAACAGCTCGCCGCGACGCACGGGACGTTGGGCGCACAGGCATTGCCGCAGCTCCCGCAGTTGGCCGGATCGGTGGCGAGATCCACGCACTTGCCGCCGCACTTGGTCGTGCCCCCGGCGCACTCGAACGAGCACTTCTCCGCCGAGCACAGCTCGCCCGGAGCGCAGCCGAGGCCGCAGCCGCCGCAGTTGGCCGGGTCGGTCTCCGTGCTCACGCACTTGCCGCCGCACTTGGTAGTGCCGCCCACGCACTCAAGGCCGCACTGGCCGGCGGAGCACAGCTCGCCCAGCTTGCAGCCTACGCCGCAGCCGCCGCAGTTGGCGGGATCGAGATTGGTGTCCGCGCATAGGCTGCCGCACTTCGTGGTCCCGCCGAGGCACTTGAGGGAGCACTGGCCGGCCGAGCAGACCTGTCCCGGCCCGCAGGGGCTGTCGCAGCCGCCGCAGTGTGCGGGATCCAGCTCGGTGTTGACACAACTGCCGCCGCACGCCGTCGTGCCGCCAATGCACTGGACGGCGCACTGGCCCGCGTAGCAGAGCTGCCCTTGCGCGCACGGGCTGTCGCACGCGCCGCAGTGCGCCGGATCGAGGCTCGTGTCCACGCACGCGCTGCCACACTTGGTGCTGCCGCCGAAGCACTCCAGGGCGCACTTGCCGGCCGAGCAGACTTCGCCCGGCGGGCAGGCGCTGCCGCAGCTTCCGCAGTGCGCGGGGTCGTTGCTGACGTCCACGCATGCGCTGCCGCACTTGGTGGCTCCGCCCAAGCAGCCCAGGCCGCACTTGCCGGCCGAGCAGACTTCGCCGGGCGCGCACGCCTGCCCGCAGCCGCCGCAGTGCGACGGGTCCAGATCGGTGTCCACGCACTTGCCGGCGCACTTGCTGGTGCCGCCGCCGAAGTGCAGCGCGCACTGCCCGGTCGAGCACACCTGCCCGGCGGCGCACGTCTTGCCGCAGCCGCCGCAATGACCAGGGTCGGCGCTCGTGTCCACGCACTTGCCGGCGCACTCGGTCGTGCCGCCGCCGCACGGCAGGGCGCACTGGCCGGCCGAGCACACTTGCCCGTCGCCGCAGGCGTGCCCGCAGCCTCCGCAGTGCTGTGGATGGACGGCGGTCTGCACGCATTGGCCGTTGCACACCGTGAGCGGCGCCGGGCAGTTCGCCGCGCTCGCCCCGCCTGCGGCCGCCGGGACGAACTCGTCGATGCCGGCGAGCTCGGTGCAGGCGAGCGGGCCGAGCCCCAACGCAGCGAGCGAGGCCAACAGCGCGGTCTGCTTGACGCGGGCTCGTCTCAGCATCTCCACTATCCCTCCGCTAGAAGCAGCCCCAGGCCACAACGGCCGCGGACGGCGGCGCAAGCACCGGCACCACGGCAACGAAGCGCCGGCCGCCTGCCCGGCCCGGCTCGCCCGGAGGGGGCGAGCCGGCCGTGAGCGCGGCGTAGAGCAGCAGGCCGCCCCCGGCCGCGGCCGCGAGCGCGCCGGCGCCGAGCATGACGTTTGCGGCGATGCCCGTGCTGTTCGCCGCGTCGATGGCTTCGAGCCCTTCGGGCGAGCACTGCTTGTTCGGGCACAGCGCCGGATAGCACTTGTACGACTTCCCGTTCGGGTAGGTGCACTTGAGCTCAAAGAGCTCCCCGAACGGGTTGTTCTTCTTGCTGCAATCCGGCTTGCCCTCGCCGCACGACAGCGAGACTGACCACGCCTTGACCTGCGCGTTGCAGAAGCAGGTGAGCGAGCAGGGGGACTCGCACTTGCCGCTGACGCAGTCCTCGCCGTCCTGGCAGGTACCGCAGGTGCCGCCGCAGCCGTCACTGCCGCAGCTCTTGCCCGCGCACTTCGGCTGGCAGGGCTCGACGCACTTGCCGTTCTTGCACGTCAGGCCGTCGGCGCAATCGCCTGGCTGGCAAGGGCAGTAGCTGGCGCAGCCGAAAGTGCACTCCATGCCGACCGCTGGCGCGCAGTTGCCGGACTCGTCGCAGACGCCCTGGCAGTCGTAGGCCGCGCAGTCGGGCCAGCACAGCTCGCCTTGCTCGCCCTTGATGCCCCAGCAGCGCATCCCTGCCGGGCACTCGGCCGTCGAGCCAGCCTCGGAGCAGGGGGCGCCGGGTTGGGCCATGCACAAGCCCGAGACGCAGATGCCGCCGTGGCCATCGACCGGCTGGCAGTCCGAGTCACAGAGGCACTTGCCGCCAGGCGCGGCGCCGGCAGGGCCGCCGCTCGAGCTGCCGTTGTCCCCGGCATGCCCGCCGTCGGCCTGCTCGTCGGCGTTCCGGTGCTTCTTCGCGCAGTTCGTGTTGTCCGGGTCGTCCGGATCCTCCCACTCGTACCCGTCCGCGCATTCCCACTCCTCCACGCACCCAGTACCCAGCCCTGCCGTAGCCGCCAGGACCAACGCCGCCCCGACGGCGCGGCCAAGCCATGGCCGGCCGGGCGGCGGCGACATCGGGCGGGGTCCGATCTCGCGGGCGCTCTGGTGGTCCGTGCTTCTGACGATCGCCGGTAGCTCTCGCTGGAGGGACTTCGGGCTGGTGGTGTCCATGGGCTGTCTCCTTTCGGTCGTGCTCATGTCCGTCTCGGTCGCAACAGCCGTGCCAGCGCACACGCCGCAGTGCCCGGCCCGCTGGCCGGAGCCGCGCTGTTGGGGGATCGCGAGCAGTTGCGGTCAGTTGCGCCGCCGTGGCCTCGATCCGCCGCGGCCCGTCCCGGGCACTGCCCTGCACCGCCGGCCCGCGCGTGCGCGCCCTGTTGCCCACGTGGGCAATCCGGTTCTCGGAAGGCAGGCGCTCACGTCCCGCTCCAGTCCGCTCGTCAGGCAACCGGCGCCGGGACGAGCTCGTCTAGAACTCGTTGAAGATCTTGCCCCTCGGTGCCTTGGGCCGGGCCTTCGGTCGGGCGCCGGTGCTCGCGGCGGGGCCCTTTGCCGCGGGCGGAGCAACAGGAGGCTGGTGCCCGGCCGTTGCCGACACAGCCGCCGCCGGCGCCGCGGCGCTGCTCGCCGCCGCCGCGGGCGAAGCATCCGGCGTGCCGTCCCGCGGCGCGGCCGCTTGGGCTCCTGTTGCCGGCGCCATCGCTCCTGTGGCGGCGCCCGTGCTGACGGCTGCGGCGCCGGCATTCGGGCCGGCCCGAGGCTCGTCCGCGGGCCCGCGCGCGAGGAGCGCGATCGCCACGACGGCCACGAGCCCGGCCGAGGCCGCGAGCAGCAGCCAGAGCCGCGAACGCTTGCGCGCCGGCCCCGTCTGTTGCCAGGCCGCCACGGTGGGCGCCCGCTCCGATTCGGGCGGCAGCGACGGCGGTCCGTCGAGCGGCGTGGTCGGCGGCTCGATGGTGCGCAGTAGGCGCGGATCGAGCGTCTCCAGCGCGGCCACGCCCGGTCCAGAAGGCCGCGACGGACGAGCTGCGGGGGGAAGCGGGGGCGGCGGTTGGCCTGCCATCTCGTCGAGCAGTCCTGCTTCCTGCAACAGGGAGCGGAGCTCCTTGAAGGCGTCGCCCACCGACGGCCAGCGCTCGGCCGCGTCGTGGGCCATGCAGCGCAGGAACCAGGCGTCGAAGCTCTCTGGCAGCTTGGCCCCGCGCTCGCCGGCCTGCTGCCGGGGGGAAACGCGCTGCTCGAGCGCCACCTTGACCACCATGTCGGCCAGCGTCTCGGCCTCCCAGTACTCGCTCGGCTCCAGGCCGGTGAGCAGATCGAGGGCGATCAGGCCGAAGGCCCACACGTCGGTGGCAGGCGAGACACCGCGGGAGATGGTGAAGCCTCGCTCGGCCGCGAGCTTGCGCACGGACGCGCCGAGCTGCTCCGGCGCGCAGTAGGCGGGCGTGCCCACGCGCGTGGAGGTGGCCGCCGAGTCGACGGCGAGCACCTTGGCAATGCCGAAGTCGAGGACCTTGACGATGAGTTGCGCGCGGTGGTCGAGCGCCACGAAGACGTTGCCGGGCTTCAGATCGCGGTGGACGATGCCGGCGGCATGCGCCGCGCCAAGGGCATCGGCTAGCTGCTCGAGCAGCTCGCACACGCGCCGCACCGTCAGCGGCGCGTGATCCCGGACGAAGCGGCCGAGCGTCTTGCCGCTTAGCAGCTCCATGGCGATGTAGGGAGCCTCGCGCTCCCGATCGACATCGACGTCGAAGACGTCGACCACGTTCGGGTGCGCGGCAATCTTGCCCGCGATGCGCGCCTCGCTCAGGAACTGCTCGACGAGCTTGGGCTGACGCGCCACCTCGTCGAGCATGAGCTTAATCGCACAGGGCCGGCCCGTGCCCACGTGCTCGGCCCGGTACACCACGGCCATTCCGCCCTGGCCGATCCTCTCCTCGATGCGGTAGCGGCCGCCGACCACGTCCCCGCGCTCAAGTGACATCGCCGATTGCACTGCTTCGCCCCGCTGCGCTTCGACCGGATCCACCGCATGCTACCACCGTGCCAAGGCGCACGGCAGCCTCTCGGGCGCCCGCAAGGCAGGTAGCGGGCGCAGCGCCCGCGCCTGGCTGCGGCCCTGGGCGGGCGGAACATCTGTGACTGCCGACGCCAACCGCGCCTCTCGGAAGCTGCGCAACGAGCTGCTCGGTTGAGCAAGTCGGCTGCGCCAAACGGTGTCGCGCCGCAGCCCGCAGGCCGGGCCGCACGCCCTCTTCGGCTGCAATTCCAGACGGTCAGCCGATCCGCCGGGGCCGGCACGGAGCGTGCCTTGGCGGATCGCCATGCACATCGCTCAAGTCACCAAGACGTTGCCTCTCGCCTTGCTGCTTGCCCTCGCCTCCGGCTGCTACTTCGTCAAGACCTCGGATCCGGTGACGGCCTCCCAGGTGATCGAGCGGCGCTCGCTGCCGACGGAGCGCACGGCGGTGCGAAAGCCCAAGATGGAGGTCTCTGCGCTCGACGAAGGGATCCAGGTGGAGCTGCGGTCGTATGCGGTCTGCCTCGAGCGCGAGCAGGTCACTACCGAGCATGAGACGCGCACGAAGCAGGAGCTGAAAGGAGATCCCATCTGGGGCTACCTTATCGGCGGCTCGATCTTCGCGAGTGGGGTCGCGGGCGGCGCTCTGTCGGAGTCGGGCGGAGCCAAGGCCGCCTGGATCGCGCTTGTGGCCGTTCCCGCCGCCGCCTATCTGGCGCACATCGTCATTGGCCAAGTACGCGCGATCGACGAGGTCGAGAGCGACACGCGCACCGATATCGAGAAGACCGAGACGCTGTGCCAGCCCACCCCGCTCGCCGGCAAGCGGGTGGTCGCCCGTTTCTCCGCGGGACTGTCCGTGGAAGGGAACACGGACGCGTCGGGCCGAGTGACGATGGCCTTTCCCACGGTGGGGCAACTGGCAGCCGAGCGGGTGGCGGGCCGGTCGATCCCGAGTCGCGCCGTGGTGGCGTGCGATCGCCTCGAGCAGGAGATCAGGCTCGAAGCGCATGGTCGCTATGCTTCCCTTGTCGAGAGGGCCGAGATGCAGGCCGAGGAGGAGGCATATGAGAGGGCGACCAAGGAGGGAACCCTGCCGGCGTTGCGCGGGTTCCAGTCGGCCTACGCGGGCTCCAAGCGTGCCGAGGCCCTGAACGGTCGAATCGAGGAGCTGCTGCGGGAACGCCTCTCGACCTGGGAGCGCGACCACCGCCCTGAGGCGCACCGCCTTCGCACGACCGCCACGGCGCTCGACGGCCGGCGCAAGGCTCAGCGAGAGGCATTCGATGGCCTGATCAAGGGGGAGCTGCGCCCCGGCGACGATCCCGCGCGCCGGCGTTGGCTGGCCGGCGCAGAGGCGCTGCGGCGCGACCTGTCGCAGTTTGCGGCGCAGCTCTGCGGGCTTGCCGACAAGGGCGTGGAGCGAGTCTTCGGGTATCCGGAAGCCGTCGCAGGCTGCGAGCCGGCGCGGGCGCTCGACAGCGAGATTGGCGGCGAGATCTCCAGGATCGATGCCGACATCGCGGCCGCTGCGCGTCTCGCCAGCTTGCGGCAGCCAGTGAGCGCCACGGCGCAAGCGACGGCGCCGGTGCCCCACGAGCTCGTCGACCTCGTCCGGCTCGTCGCGCAGGGCCCGGACGAGGATCGCCGTCGGCAGATCTTCGACGCGCTCGACAAGCGCCCCACGAGCGACGTGCAGGCCATCTTCCCGCTGCTGCGGCACTTGCCGCTCGCCATGCTTCCAGCGGCGGTCCGCTGCACGGGCGCGCTCTATTTCGGCTCGATCGACAGTAGAGGCGATCGCACCTTCCTCGAGTTCGTCGAGGCGCAGGCCGAGGAGCAGGAGGCGAAGGGCGATCTGCTGGCCGCCGTGCTGATCCACTCGGGAGGGCACCTGATATTGCGGTCCCTCTGGGAGGCCTTCGAGGCCAATCCGCCCGCGCCCGTCCCGTACTCGGGCAACCCGGCGATGGACCGAATCGCCTCCGCGCTGAACGCTGCGCGGGAGTCCATGAGGCGCATCCCCTCTCAACTGGCTCCCCACGCCGTGCGGCTCAAGGCGCTGGTCGAGAAAGTGCCGGAGCCCCAGGCGAAGCGCGCCAGAGCCATGGCCCTGGCAGCCATCGGGGCGCTTTGAAGAGGGCAAGGTGGCTCGCCTGGCTCCTCTGGCGCTGGCACGCTTGCCGAAGGGACACGTTCCCATCGGGCCCCCGAACGGCTAGACTCGCCCCAAGCGCGTGGAGCCGAAACCGGGCACGATGGTGACGCCCAAGGTGCGTCTCGCCCGGCCCCTCGGGGCAGGGGGCATGGGTAGCGTCTGGGTGGCCGATCACCTGGCACTCGAGGTCGAGGTGGCGGTGAAGCTCATCTCGGCCGAGGCCTTGCAGCGGGATCCGGGTCTTGCCGAGCGCTTCAAGCGCGAGGCTGCGGTGGCGGCCAAGATCAAGAGCCCACACGTGGTGCAGATGCACGACCACGGCCTGACGGACGACGGCACGCCCTACATCGTGATGGAGCTGCTGGCTGGCGAGAGCCTGCGCGAGCGGCTGGAGCGCTGCGAGCGGCTGAGCCCGCGCGAGACGGGTCTCATGCTCGCCCAGGTGGCCGAGGTGTTGAGCACGGCGCACGCCATGGGCGTGGTCCACCGCGACCTCAAGCCGGACAACGTGTTCCTGGTTTGCTCGGGCTACGAGATCTTCGTCAAGGTGCTCGACTTCGGCATCGCCAAGCACCAGGGGCCGGCCGCGGGCAGACCGCTCACCCGGACCGACGCGGTGATGGGTACGCCCGAGTACATGAGCCCCGAGCAGCTCCTGAGCGCCAAGGCCGTCGACCATCGCGCCGATCTCTGGGCCCTGGGCGTGGTCGTCTACGAGGCGCTGACCGGCTGGCGCCCCTTCCACGGCGAGACCCAGGCTCAGACCGGCCACGATCGTGGAGCCGCTGCGCGAGATGCCGGGCAGGATCGCGCAGGCCTGGACCACCCCGATCAGGAGCGCCTGCCAGGCGCGCAACTCCGGGAGCGCGCGCCCGCCGCGGGGCAGGCGGCGCGAGGCCCACAGC
>JACQWT010000015.1 GCA_016209145.1 Deltaproteobacteria bacterium
GAAGACCGGCCGGTCAGGGCGAACGGGGTTGGGGCCCCGTTCGCGGGGTCTGGGGCGAAGCCCCAGCGTGGAATTCTCGCCGCGGACGGCTCGCCTGCGGCTACAGCGCGCAACGGCCGCGAGGCGTTGCTGGCGGCCCGCACCGTTCGTGCGGGCGCATCGGTTTCACCATTGGGTTGCGGGCGAAGCCCGCGCTAGGGCGTGCGAGCGGGCGCGGGCGGGGTTTCGTCGATGTGTAGTTGCACTGCGATCCGCCGGCACTTGCTGCCGGCTCTGGCCCTGGCCCTGGTAGCCTGCCAGGCTGCCCAGGACGGGCCGGCGCAGGCCGGCGCGAGCGCGACCGGGAGCGTCGCGCCGGTGCCAACCCCCCGTGCCGCCGTCAGTGCCGCTGCCGGCGCCGATCCCGGCGACCCTGCCGTGCTTGCCGCCGCGCAGCAGCTCGCGGCGGGGAGCAAGAGCTGCCGTGCGCGCCGTGCCGCGCTCGTGGCCCAACCTGCCTTGCCCGGGGCGCCCGCGTTCGAGTCGAGCCGGCACCAAATGCACGGCCGGGTGCGGGGCAAGCCTCAGCTCTGGCTCCGCGCGCCCGGGCGCGCGGCCGATCTTCCCCCGGCGCAGCGCGCCGACGCCGAACGGCTGGACTCGGCGCCAAGGCCCCTGCGCGCGGTCAAGGATCTGCTGTTCCGCCGCCGGCGCCAGCCCGAGGCGCTGCGCGGCGTGCTGCTGCGCGAAGGCTACTTCTGGACCGACCGCGTCGATCTGGCGCTTGCCATGGTCCAGATGGTGGGCATCCCGGCCCTGTTCCGCGAGCCCGTGCTGTGGCTGCGACGCGGCACCGAGGTGCTGGAGCTGCGCCGCCAGCCGGCTGAGCACGACCAGCCCGAGGGCTACGCGTACGCCGGCGGCACGTGGGCCGGCCAGCGCGCGGAGCTGTTTCTCGGCGATCGGGTGGCCGTGGACCGGGCCGGTCTCGAGCGCGACGTGCTCGGTGTAGATCTGCTCGAGGTCCAGCTCCACGACGGCTTCGACCGGCTGCAAGTCGAACGCCTGACGGCCGGGGGGATCGTTGCCCGGCTGCGCTACGGCCCCGACGTCTGGGCCGACGCAGCGATCGACGTCCAGGGCGCACAGGCGCGCGTGACGTGTCTCGTGGCCGAGGGCGAGCTCGCGGAGCGGATCGCCCGGTGGCGTGCCGAGCGCGCGCGCTGGGAGGCGGCCTTCGCCCGTCTGCGCGAGGCCATCTGGGCGCAGGTGCGCGAGGGCGTGCGCTTCGACGCGCCCGCCAACGCCGCGGACGACCGCAACAACGGGGATCTGCGGCCGGCCTGGGAGCGCGCGTACCTCAAGGGGTGGCGCTCGTTCCAGTTCCGCGGGCGCTCGCACCGGCTCTACGACGAGCTGGGCAACGCGCTGCCGCCGCAGGTGTGCGTGGACTTCGTGCTCGACACCTGGCACCGAGCGTCCGGCACGTGGTACCGGCCGGCCCAGGTTCTCTCCGGCGAGAAGGGGCGGATCGAGCCGCACCCCGCGCGCATCGTGGGCCGGCTCGATCTGGACGCGCTCGACATCGAGAACCGTCGCTCCGCGCGCGCCTTCGTCGAGTTTGCCCGGCGCCACGCCGACATGTTCGACGTGCGCGATCTGTCCGACGAGGAGCGCATCCCGTTCAAGTCGCGGCGCAGGTTCTTCGACTTCCTGGCGGCCCATGCCGACGACTTCCGTCCGGGCGACGTGCTCATCATCCACGGCCACAAGGGGGCCGGCCGGCCGCACTATCACAGCCTCATCGTGGTCGAGGCCGACCCGGTGAGCGGGGTGCCGTCGCTCGTGGCGGGCAACGCCGCCCGCGCGCGCGAGCAGACCATCGAGGCCGTGATGCAGATCTCCCCCGGCCGCTCCATCCGGCACCGCATCCGGCCCCGCGGCCCGTGGCTGCCCGATGCCGTGCTCGGCCGCGGGGGAGAGCGGCCACCGGAGGGGGGATAGATGTCCTGCTACCAGCGCGCCTCGAGCGCAAGCACGGCGCCCGGCACGGCGCCGCCGTAGCGGTAGCCCTCGCGCCCCGGGTTGAGCAGGAACTGGGTGTCGGAGACGAAGCGTCGCGGATCCTTGCGCTCCTCGCGCTCGCCGAGGAGCGCGGCGCGCGCGGCGAAGTGGGCCCAGAGCTGCATGGTCTCCCCGGCGTCGAGCGTGCCCAGGCGCACGGAGGCACCGGTCGAGAGCACGTGCTCGTCGCAGTCGAGCAGGTTGGTCGGCCCGCCGAAGTTGTCGAAAGGCGAGCGCACGAAGCGGTAGCCGCCGCGCAGCTCCAGGCCCGGCCGAGCGCGCCAGAGCAGGCCCAGCGCCGGCTTCCAGGTGTCACCGAAGCGGCCCGGGCCGAGCGCCTGGTGGTAGGTCGTCAGCGCCTCGGACCAGCGGCCGTAGGTCAAGTCGGCGGAGAGCCACAGCCGCTCGCGCAGCGCTGCGGAGACGGCGAAGACCACCTCGTGCGGGCGGAAGTAGTGCGCGAAGCGGTGTGCGGACCCGAGCTCGCCCACGGCCGGCACGTCGCGGATGCGCGTGTTGCCCCAGTCGTCGACCAGCGTCTTGGCGCGGTAGACGAGCCCCAGGCGAAGCCGCTCGGCCGGCGTGAGGAGGAGGCCGACGCTCGGGGCGGCGCGGCCGTAGACCGTGACCTCTTCGCCCAGGCGCGTGGTTACGGCAAATGCCTTCTTGCCGGTCTCGGGATCGGTCGTGCTCGCGACGCTCTGCACCTGGCCGGTGGTGAAAGTCTCCACGTCGAACAGCACCCCCAGGCCGAGGCCGAGCGAGAGCCAGCTCGCCGCGCGGTAGCCAAGCCCCAGATCGATGCCCAGCACCTGGGTGCGGTCGGTGAGAAACAGCCACTGTGCGCGCTCGTCCGGGTGGATGGACCAGCGGAAGAACGCATCCGGGAAGTAGAATGCCAGCCCCAGATCGAGCCCCCGCAGGCCGAAGGGCCGGCCGAGGTCGGCGCGCGCGCCCACGAGCAGGCCGGCGGTGTCGGGCGTGGGGGCGGCAAGCGGCACGCTGGTGCCGTCCGGCGCGGTCACGTGCAGCACCGGGTGCGCGTAGACCAGGCCCAGGGTAAGCTCGCCGAAGCCCGGCCGGTCCTCGGCGCGCTTGCCCCCGGGCGCCAGCGCCGCCGGGTTGTAGTAGACGGCGGCGAAGGAGCCCGGCTGGGCCGCGAAGGCTCCGCCCTGCGCCACGTCCTGCGGGCCGAGCCCGATCGCGTCCGCGACGCCCGCGCGAGCCGGTCCGGGCCAGAGCCAGGCCAGCGAGCATGCGAGCAGAGCACTGGCGGCGCGCCTGCTCATCTGCGGCCCCCGTCCGATCCGAAGAAGAAGCTCACGCTCAGGCCGACCTGCCAGAGGCGGCCTCCGGCCGAGAAGCCTGGGTAGCCCTGGTTTGCGATCTGCTTGCCGGGCAGCTCGGGATCCTCGTCCGCCAGCGCCTCGAGGCGCTTCCGGGCCTGTTGCTCTTGCAGCAAGTGCACGCGCAAGAACGCGTCGAGCCGCAGCGGTGCCCAGCCCAGGGGGCGCAGGTCCCAGCCGGCGCCGGCGGCGAGCACGTGCCGGTCGGCGTCGAGCAGGTTGTCGCGGCCGTCCTGGGGCCCCAACGGCGAGGGCTCGAACGCGTAGCCCGCGCGCAGGGCGAGCGACGCGATCGGCACGAGCTCCAGCCCGCCGCGCGGCTCGAGCACGTCCGCGGGCGGCGGATCGGGCACGGCGTTGTGGATCGTGCGAAAGCGGGACCAGCGCGAGAGCACGAGGTCGGCCGACAGGCCGAGCGCGCGCCAGGGGAAGACGGCGACGCCGCAGGCCACCTGCTCGGGCGCCTGCACGTCGTAGAAATCGATCCGGTCATGCGCGGACAGGCCCGCCGCGCGCGTGTCGCTCGGCCCGTAGGCGCGCGTGACGATCTCGCCGCGGTAGGCCAGGCCGAGGGAGAGCTGGGGCACGGGCTGGGCGCGCACGCCCAGCAGGGGCGCGAAGCTGAAGCGCAGCTCGCGCTCGATGTCCACGAGCACGCTCGAGTCGGTGCTCTCGCCCCAGCCCGGCTCGTAGCCGACGCTGGTCGGCATCTCGAGCGACGGGGCGACGGCGACGCCCGCGCCCACGCCGATGCGCTCGAAGAGCCGGAGCGAGAGCGCCCCGGCCAGGGCCGTGCGCTCGGCGCGGCTGCCGTACAGGGCAAAGGACGGCTCGTCAGCCCGCACTGGCGCGACGAAGCGCAGCGCTCCGCGCGCCGGGATGTGTGCGGCCACGCCCACGCGCACGGCGCGCAGCCAGGCGGGCCCCGGCAGCGGCGTGCCGATGGCGAGCGAGAAGCCGCCGAACGTGCGGCCCATATCCTGCTCGGGCTCGCCCTGGCGCGCGAACCACAGGCCGAGCCGGCCGGCATGTCCTCCCAGCGTCAGCACGGGCTGGGTCAAATCGGCCAGGGCCCCCGGGTTGAAGTAGATGGCGCTGAGCTCGCCCGGCCGCGCCGTGATGGCATCCGCCAGGGACGCGGCGCGCGCGGCCTCGCCCAAGAACGCGCCGCTGCCGCCCCGCGCCGGCGCCGTCAGGCCGAGGCAGCCCAGCGGAGCGCTCTGCTCACGGCAGCCCCTCCCGCGGCACGCACCTGCCGAGCACGACGTCGCAGGCAAAGCAGATCGGACAGTCGGCGTTGTACGTGCAGGCCGCGTCGGGCACGCACAGCTCGCCCGCGGCGCGCGCGACGCAGCTCATGCCGGGGGGGCAGGCGCCCTGCCGGCACGCCGCGATCGCGGGCACGCTGATGCTGATGGTCACGAGCGAGCTCGCCTCGCCGCCCGCGGCGTTGCGCGTCGTGAGCCGGACGTGCAGCGGGCGGTCGCCGGCAGTGGTGACGCTGAGCTGCGGATCGCCGAGCTCACCATCCTCCAAGAGGTAGGCCGCGCCCGTGAAGCTCCAGGCATAGGAGAGCTGCGGCCCGCCGTCCGCCGGCGGCGACGGCACCAGGCTGATGCGCGCGGCCGACTGGCTCCCGTCCAGCGCAATCTCGGTCTGGAATCCGTCGTTCACGCACACCGTGGTGGGCTCGGCGACGATGACCGCCGAAGGCGGCACGGCGGTCGGCTCGCCGCATCCCGCAACGAGCACTGCCGTCCCGGCGAGCCCGATCCACCGCGCCCCGCGCCCGCCCGATCCCCGTTGCCGCTCCCCGAACCGCACGGCACTGCAGCATACGCTCGCGCAGGCGCAGGGGCTATGCTGGTGTAGTGGGCGCCACCACGGGCCGTAGCCGCTGCCTGTCACGTCCGGCCGCAAGCCGGGCGGGGGCGCTGGCGGCGTGGGCCGCTACCTTTGCGGCCGTGGCGGGCTGCGGCCCGGACCAGGGCGCCTACCCGTACCTGCGCCCCGACGCCGGCTACCCTGATGGTGCTCCGGCCGAGCCCGCTCAGCCCCAGGACAACGTCATCGAGGACGATCCGCTCGAGGACTGGGACACGACCGGAGCCGGGCCGCTTACCGGGATCTTCGCCGTCGAGCTCGTCATCCCGGCCAAGGTGGTCAGCATCGCGATCGAGTCGCGCGAGCTGTTCCGCTTCCGCCTGCTGCAGCACGGCCGCGAGCTGCGGCTGCGCTCGCAGATGTGCCGCCTGGCGCTGCCTTCGGTCGAGGCGGCCGAGCTGCGCGTGCCGCTTGTCCTGGAGATGCTCATCCGCTCCAAGGGGCAGGAGGTGCAGGGCGAGTACCTGTCCGCGGACGAGCCGGTCGGCGCGAGCTTCGCCCCGCCCGAGGTGCTGGTCGTGCTCGGTGCCACGCTGGCCAAGCCCGGCACGGATCCGCTGCCTACCCCGGAGGATCCGGCAACGGCGCGCGACGAGGACCGCGACGGCAAGCCCGGCGTGACCCTTCTCGCCAGCACGGCCATCTGCGTCCAGACCGAGAAGCTCTACGTGGCGGTGCGAGCCACGGGCGCGCTGTCCGGCACGGTCGAGAGCCTCGACGCCGTCGCGGGACAGGCCCAGAGCGCGCTCGACCAGTCGGTGCTCGGCTACAGCCACGAGTGCCTGTCCATCGCCGCCGGCCTGTCCATCGAGATCCTGCCCGGCGCCACCTTCCGCGCCGTGCGGGTTGGCAGCCAGCTCGACGTGAACCACAACGGCAACGTCACCTGCGGCGAGATCGTGCTTGCGGCGCCCGCGCTGTTCGGCAGCTTCTGGTCGCCGGGCGGCTGATCAATCACGGGCGGAGAGGGCGGGATTCGAACCCGCGGATGAGTTTCCCCATCGCACGCTTAGCAAGCGTGTGCCTTCAGCCAACTCGGCCACCTCTCCTCGAAGCGCCTGGCCTCTAGCCAGGCACTCTCCGGGAAGTGCCGGCCTGCCGTCAAGAGAAACCTGGCTCTCACCAGGACGGGGCGAGAGGTAGGCTCGCGCGAACCTTGTCCACCCGGGCGCGCACATCGCCGACCACGGCCCGCATCTGCTCGCTCTGCTCGAGCAGGACGGCCTCGGCCGACTCCAGGTCGCAGCGCGCGGCGAGCAGGAACGGATCCAGCAGCGCGCGACGCTCGGCCGGAAGGTCGCCGTGCGCGATGACCAGCAGCTCGTGGGCCCGCTCGGCAGGGCCCTTCGCCAGCAGCCGCACCGCGACGTCGAGCAGGGCTCGCTCGCCGTGCACGCGCACCGGCGGATCGGCGAAAGCAGCGGCCGCGAGCACGCGCAGCGTGCGCTCTGCAAGGTCAGGATCCGACTGGAGCGCGAGCCCGGTCAGATCGGCGAAGACGGGCTCCTCTCCCACCACGCCGTACTCCCGCATCTCGTCGATCGCGGCGAACCACGCTTCGCCGGCCTCTCCGAGCCGGCCGGCGCGCGCGTGGATGCGACCGATATCGCGTGCTGCGAGCTGCGTCGGGGGGTGCCTTCCGAAGCTCTCGAAGACCCTTCTCGCCTCTGTCAGATGGTCCAGGCCGGCAGCCTCGTCCTCGCGCGCGAGGTCCGAGCCGAGCCAGAGATGAGCGTACGCTGCTGCGACATCTGTCCCCGCGAGCTTGACCACCTCGAGCCAACGGGCCCGTTCCTGCTCTCGTGGCGCGAGCTCCGCTTGAACCACCCGAGCAAACGTGGCCAACCGCTCGTCGCGGTGCTCCTCGGCCCACTTCAACGCCACATCGAGCAGGAAACGGGCCTCTTTCGTGCGGCCCGCGTTGTCCAGGGCCTGCGCCTGGCAGACGCGACAGTCGGCGGCATCGTCTCCCTTGCCGAGCTCATCGAAGAGGTGCGCGGCAGCCCCGAGGTGCTCGACCGCGCGAGGTGGATCTTCCCGGATGAGAACCTGCCCGGCTAGCCGGAGAGCGCTCGCGTGTAGGGAGACGTCGTCGGTCGTGCGGGCAAGGGCCTCCTTGGCGATGTCCTTGGCCTCGTCATGTCGTCCCGTGACGATCGCTAGCAAGCCGAGATGCACAAGCGCGAACGCAAGCGGCCTGCCGGCGTCAGGCCGAAGCCGCTCGATCTCCCGCTTCATCTTCTGGTAGAGAACCTCCTCGCTCCCCCGGTCATCGTCCGCGCCCCCCTCGGCGGCCGGCAGAGTGGTTGTCAGGGCGGCGTCGAGCATGGCCAGGCGCTGGTGCGCGCTCCGGGCCTCAGCCGCCGCCTTCTTGCGCCCTTCCTCGAGCTCGCCCTGGTCGTAGAGGGCCGCGACCACGTCGGCCAGGACCACAAGGTGGTTCCGGACCGCGCCTCCCTCGCGAAACGCCATCCAGACTCGATAGAGCGGCTCGGCCACGTCCCATCGCGAGGCCCCGGCGTGGCTGCCTGCCCGGCGCGCGAGGCCGCGCTCGCGCAGCCGCTCCAGGAGCACCGACACCTCCGACGTGGGGACTCCGACCCGATCCCTGATGTCGGACGGCCGCGCCGGACCTGGCGACCGGGCCAGCTCCGCGAGCACCTCGACCTCGCCGGGAGCGAGGAGCCGCGGATCGAGCCGCGTCTGGAAGTAGGGCGTCTGCTCGTCGAGCAGCCGGTCGAGGTGGGCGTGCAGCCCCGCGTCGTCCGATTCCATGAGGAGCTCGACGACGAGGTGTGCGAACCGCGGCAGCCCGCCCGTGACCCGCAGCATGCCCGCGAGCCGGCCGCGGTGCTCCTCGAACCGCTCGTGCAGCCCGCGTGCGCGCCCCGCTCGCTGGGCGTCGCCATCGGTGTCCGCGACCAGGGCGAGGTGCCGGCGCGCGATCTCCAGCACCTCGTCGAGCGACAGCGACTCCAGGTGGTGTGTCCGGAAGAAGCCGTGGAAGGGCGCATCCACGGCGCTCACCGCGCCGAACTGGCTCGGCGCCGCGCCCACGAGGAGCAACCGGCCCTCGGCCTGAAGCAGCCGGCGAAGGGCCCACTGCTCGTCGGCCGACCGCTGGCGCGACCCGCCTGGCCCGAGGTAGAGCACCGCGTCCAGGTTCTCGGCCACGACGAGGAGCGAGCGCCCGAGGGCTGCCGCGGCTCGCTGCACGCCATGCCAGGCGAGCTCCATGGCATCCTGGCCGCGGTGCGACCCGCGCTCCTGAGCCAGAGCCTCCAGGCACGCGGCCCGCGCGGTCGCTTGCGTCGAGGAGCCGAGATCGGCGGCAAGCTGCGCGAGGACCACGGAGACGAGGTCCGCCGGGCCGCGCAGGGACACCTCCTCGGGCAGCACGACCGGCCACCACGCCGCGTCGAGATCGGGATCCTGGCGGAGCCGATGGACGAGCACGCGCAAGATATGTGTCTTGCCGGATCCGCGGGGCCCGATGAGGAGCTGGTGCTGGCGGGTCTGGCGCTCGCGCTCCGCCCCGAGGACGCCGAGAAGCTCGCCCAGCAGGGCCAGACGTGACGCGCCTCCGGTCATCCCGTCGAGCGTCGCCGCGTCGGCACGCTGGGGGTTGTAGTGCATCCAGGCCACGTCAGATCTCCGTCAGCCAAGCCTCCCGCAGCGCCCACCTCTCGCGCAGCACCTTGCTGCGCAGGAAGAGCTCGGCCCCCTCGGCGCCAACATCGTAGTCCTCGTGCAGCCACGCGAGCAGCGTCTCGAACTGCGCATCGGACGCGCCGGGGCACGCAGCGCGCAGCCGGTCGCGAGAGACCAGCCCGGTCGCGACCGCGAGCCGCGCCAGCACGGCCGCGGCCGCGGGACGCAGGGCGTCCGGGTAGCCCCGCTCGCGCAGCCGGAACGGTCTGAAGAACTCGTTGCCCTCGGCGTCCAGCAGGCGCCGCCGGTACGCCCGGTCCACGGTGGCAGGGGTCACGGGGGGTGCGGGTCCCACGGAGGGGATGATCTCTCGCGCGTGCTCGGCCAGCGCGTGGTGCACGAGCGCCTGGAGGAAGTACGGGATGGGCACGCCCACGGCGTCGAGAACGGCGTGCACGCCCTGCTGTGTTGGGGGACGATCGTGGCCGTAGAACAGCTCCTCGACGAGCACGGCCGCTTCCTGCGGCGAGAGCGGCTCGAGCGCGAGCGGCTCGAGATCGCCGAGTGCCGCTTCCAGGTCGTGCCAGGCGATGAGCTTGCGCAGCCCGGAGCTCCCGGCGACGACGAGGTCAGGTCCCCGGCCACCCTCCCGGCCGCCGCGAAGCCTGGCGAGCCCCCGGCGCAGCTCGCGCTCGTCCCCGGCGAGCGCGCCGAACAGAAAGCGGCTGAACTCGTCGAGGAGCACCGCAGCGCCCGCGTCCGCCAGCCCGCCCGCGACCTCGGCCAGGAACGCCTCCGGCCGGGGCCGGATCTGTTCGAGCAGACCATCTCGCGCGGACATCACCGCGCTCGGGGCCGCGTCCGCAGGAGGCCAGGCACCAAGGCCGGGAAGCACGCGCAACGAGTCAACGCCGTCGCGCAGGGCCTGGGCAGCGAGCTGGACTGCCAGCGTGCCGATCCGATCCAGGCTCTCCACCTCGAGCAGCACGACCGGCCGTTGCCGCCGGCGAAGCTCCTCGGCAATCGCGCGCAGCAGGCTGGTCTTGCCGTAGCGCCGCGGCGCCATGAGGTGAAGGCTCTTGCCGCCACTGAGGAGCGCGCACGCGTCTGCGACCACGCCCTGCCGGCCGACGAGGTCGCACCCTTCGGCGGGAACGCCCGTGCGCAGCGTGAACCGATGCGGGCGCTGGCCGGCCGCGACCGCGGTCAGGTGACGCCGCAAGCGCTCGCCGTTCATCGCTCCGTCCCCCCACAGGTAGTCGGTCACGGGCCGAACCGGAGCGCCGGCCGCCGGTGCCGGCACGAGCCTGGTCCGCAGCCGGCGATCCGTCGCCGCGCACGCCGCGGCCCCGGCGATGCGCTCGACCACGTCGGCGAGCGGGGACGGCGCGTTCAGGAGATCGATCGCCAGGGAGCCGGTCACGGCCCCGGCCGCGTCCAGCCAGCGCAGCTCGTAGAAGCGGGGCTCGTTCATGGGCGTTTCTCCCGGATCCCTCGCTCCAGCCCGAGGAAGGCCTCGAAGTTTCGGTCGGCCATGGCGTCGGCTACGTGCAGGGCCTCGGCCACCGCGTGGTCGTCGATGCGCAGATCGAGCGACGCCTCGCGAGCCGCGGCGCCTCCGGCCCGGAGCCACTCGTAGAAGCAGTGATTGCGGCGATCCCAGGCGTGCTGGAGCGCGGTCATGAGCTGGATCTCGACGGACACGTGCAGGGTCGCGTCGGGGTTGGCGACGACGGTGAGCTGGACGGCCCGGTGGCCGCGCAGCGGTTCGCGCAGCCGCGGGTCGCGCACGAAGTCCTTGATCTCGCCGCGGAGCGGGAACCGGCCGAGCATCTTGCCTGGGTCGCCCTCGAACATGGCCTCCAGGCATCGGCGAACGTCGCGGGGCAGGCTCCCCAGGATGCGGAAGCGCCCGAGGTCGCCGAGCGCGAGCACCCTCCCCGCCAGCTCGTCGAGTGTCAGGGGCAAGAGCTCTGCTGCGGCCAGGTCGTCAAGCAGCTTCTCGCGGACGCGGGCCGGCGCCTTGAGCAGTCCACCGGGGGGAACGAAGACATCGTACCGGTCGCGCTCGAGGCCCTCCTGCTCGCGGCCCTGGCTCTCGATCTTCCCTACGAGGTCTATTACCGCCCCGTGGACTCTCAAGGTGGCCGACTCGATCGCGAGCTGCAACGTGTCCTGGAACCAGTTCTCGAACTCCAGTGGGACACGGATCTCGGCCGGCAGGCGGGCCAGGAGAGCGTCCTCGACCGGAGAGGTCACAGCAACAGATTAGTTAGCAACAATTTTGTTTGCAACAAAATTGTTACCACGTCCGCCACCGGGAACTCACCGAAATCTTGTTGCGGGTCCTCCTCCCCGGGCGGCCTCGCCGCCTCCACGTCTCATGCCAGCGCCGTCGTGCGCCAGATCCCCGGCCCCGTCACCGGGCCCAGACGAGCGTGGCCAAGCTGGACGCCGACCACACGCCCGCGGTCGAGCAGTTGCCCTGCCCCCCGCCGCAGTAGGCCGGGTTCTGGCCGAGGCCCGAGTTGACGTCGTTGGCGCTCACGCTGCACGGGCAGCAGTCCCCGTCCGCGGCCTGGTAGCAGAACGTGCAGGGCTGGCCGCAGCCGCTCGGCGTGTTCTGGGGGTTGTTGCGGCAGGTGTTTCCCTGCGTGACCGGCTGGCCCGCGCGCATGAAGATGGGCGCCTGGTTGCGGTCGTGGCCGAAGGCGTCCCGCCACTTCTGCCGATCGGGGTACTGGGCGAAGGCCACGTCGTTGGTGGTCATGAGCTTCATCGGGCTCGACTCGAGCGCGAAGTGGGTGCTCACGGTGTTCATCGAGGTGACGAAGCGCAGCTCCTTCACGTCGCCGAGAAGGTAGAAAGCGCGCGACTTGGCGTCGTAGCTATTGGGGTTGGGCGGGTTGCCATCGAGCATGTTGTTCTCGTTCAAGGGGGCGAGCGCCGTCCAGTTGCCGCTGCCGTAGCAGAAGTCGCCGGCAGAGAGCTTGAGCACGAGGGTGAAGCCGCCGCCGTCCGCGCTCATGTCGCAGTACACCTCGAAGGGCGCCTGGCCTCCCTGACCGTCGGGATCGATCGTGTACTTGCCGCTCGCCGCCTTGGGCTGGCCGGCGTGCAGCTCCTTGCAGCTCTTGGGCACCGCGCACTTGCCCGCCAGGCAGTACTGCTGGTTGCCGCACGCCACGTTGCACCCGCCGCAGTTCTGCTGATCGGTTTGCGTGTCCACGCATTTCCCCGCGCACTTGGTCGTGCCGCCCTGGCAGACGATGTCGCACTTGCCGGCGGCGCAGATCTCGCTCGGCCCGCAGGTGACGCCGCAGCCGCCGCAGTTCTGCGGATCGACCTTGGTGTCCACGCAGGCGGAGCCGCACTTGGTCGTGCCGCCGAAGCACTGCAAGCCGCACTGCCCGCCCGAGCACACCTGCCCTTGCGGGCACGGGTTGTTGCAGCCGCCACAGTTGGCCGAGTCGATCTTCACGTCCACGCAGGCCCCGCCGCACTTGGTCGTGCCGCCCACGCACACCAGAGCGCACACTCCCGCCGAGCACACCTGACCCGGCGCGCAGGCGCTGTCGCAGCCGCCGCAGTTCTGCGGATCGGTCAGCGGGTCGACGCACTTGCCGGCGCACTTGACCGTGCCGCCGGCGCACTTCAGGCCGCACCCACCGCCGGAGCACACCTGGCCGGCCGGGCAGGCCACGTTGCAGCCGCCGCAGTTCTGCGGATCGAGGCTCGTGTTGACGCAGGCGGAGCCGCACTTGGTGGTGCCGCCGCCGCAGGCGAGCGCGCACACGCCGGCCGAGCAGAGCTCGCCCTGGGCGCAGGCCTTGCCGCACCCGCCGCAGTTGGTGGGATCGGCATCGGTGCTGACGCATTTCCCCGCGCACTTGGTCGTGCCGCCAACGCATTCGAGCGCGCACTGTCCCGCCGAGCACACCTCGCCCTGGGCGCAGGCCTTGCCGCAGCCGCCGCAGTGGGCGGGATCGGTCTCGGTGCTGACGCATTTCCCCGCGCACTTGGTGGTGCCGCCGCCGCACGCCAGGGCGCACTTCTCCGCCGAGCATACCTCGCCCTGGGCGCAGGCCTTGCCGCAGCCGCCGCAGTTGCCGGGGTCCGTCTCGGTGCTGACGCATTTTCCCGCGCACTTGGTCGTGCCGCCGACGCATTCGAGCGCGCACGCTCCGGCGGAGCATACCTCGCCGAACCCGCAGACGACGCCGCAGCTCCCGCAGTTGGCCGGGTCGCTCGTCGTCTCGACGCACGCGTTGCCGCACTTGGTGGTGCCGCCGAAGCACTTCAGGCCGCACTGTCCCGCCGAGCACACTTCGCCGGCGCCGCAGCCGTTGTCGCAGCCGCCGCAGTGGGCGGGGTTGGAGCCCGTATCCACGCACAGATCGCCGCACTTGGTGCTGCCGCCCAGGCACTGCAGGCCGCACTGGCCGGCCGAGCACTCCTCGCCCTCGACGCAAGCCTTGCCGCAGCCGCCGCAGTTACCCGGATCGAAGCTCGTGTCGACGCAGTTGGCTCCGCACTTGGTCGTCCCGCCGAGGCACTCGGTGCTGCACTGGCCCTGCGAGCAGAGCTCGGCGACGCCGCAGGCCTGCTTGCAGCCGCCGCAGTTCTGCGGATCGAAGTCGGTGTCCACGCACCCGCCCGCGCACTCGGTCAGGCCGGCCGGGCACTGGAGGGCGCACTTGCCGGCGGCACAGATCTCGCCCGCGGCGCACGCCTTGCCACAGCCCCCGCAGTTCTGCGGATCCACGGCCGTCTGCACGCAGCCTCCGCCGCAGTCGCTCAGCCCGGCCGGACAGCCGCCTCCCTGGCCGGAGCTCGTCCCGCTGCTCCCGCCTTGTCCCGCGATAGGCGGGGCCTCCTCGCCCGAGCAGGCGCCGAGACAGGCCTCGGCGAGGGCCGCGAAGAGGCTCCAGCCGGAGCCGGCAGCCAGGTCGAGTCGTCGTTGCATCGTGCACCCACCTTTCCGTTCGTGCCGCAAGGGGCACCGGACAAGCATAGCTTCTCTGCCCTTGGGCGGAGGAGGAGGGATTCGAACCCCCGGTTGAGTTTCCCCAACGGCGGTTTTCAAAACCGCTGCCTTCAGCCTCTCGGCCACTCCTCCAAGTGATGCAACTTCGTCCCAGCATACCGCGGTGGCCGGCCTTCGGCTCCAACCATCCTCAGGCGCCTCGCCTTTGAGCCGCCCTACCCCGGCGCGCCCCTGCGACGCTGACCCAGGCCCGGAAACCTGGTGCTGCGGCCGGGCCTTGCGCTCGTACTCCGGATCCCGGTGCCGCGCATCGCGCTCGACAGCGAGCCTTCGTCCTGAGACAATTCCCGATGGAACTGGGTCATCATCGCCGCGGGGTTGCAAGGAGTACCACCATGTCAATAGCGCGCGTGGGGTTGGTGGTTTTCGTTCTGACCGCTGCGCTCATGCCTGCCCGCGCCCGGGCTGGCGGGCCCCAGGTCCCGGCCGGGTGGCCGCCATCCGAGGGCTTCTGGCCGCAAGAGATCATCGTGGCTTTGAACAGCGTGCGGCTCGAGCACGACAGCGTGACTCGGGGCGATGTGGCCGTGCTCGCCGAGCACGTTGGGCCGACCCTTGGCGGGGGCGGGGTTGAGGCGGTGCTCGAGCCGCGCGCCCGGGTCGACGGCTCGCTCAGGGCGCACCAGATCCGGCTCAAGCAGGATGCCGAGGTCACGCGGGACGTGTTCTTCAACGCGCTCGCGAGCGACGGCACCGTGGGAGGCTCGGCGCAGTCGCCGCTCGAGCTCCCGCTTGCCTTGCCGGTGCCTGACCTTCCAGCATTTGTTGCCGGCAAGGGCGACGTCGTGCTCGGGCCGGGGCAGCAGCAGACGCTTGGGCCGGGCAAGTACGGCGCTGCCAAGCTCAAGCCGGGCAGCGATGCGCCGCCCACGGTGCTGACGCTCAGCGGCGGCCTGTACGAGCTGGGCGAGATCCAGGCGGGCAACCGCAGCCGGATCGAGTGCCAGAGCGCCTGCGAGCTGCGCGTCGCCGGCCGGATCGAGGTTGGAAGCGACGGCTATCTGGGCCCGGCCCAAGCCGCGCCTCTTCTGGCCGCCGACGAGATCGTCGTGCTGGTGGCTGGCGCGGACGGCGGCGGCGCGGTCGCGGCCCGGATCGGCGCGCAGAGCAAGCTCCGGGCGCGCCTGTTCGCGCCACAGGGCACGCTGTGGCTGGAGCACGGCTCGTTGGCCACCGGCACCTTCGTGGCGCGCGACGTGCGCGTCGGCCATGAGGCTCAGGTGCAGGAGGATCTTGCGGCCGACAACCCCGGCGATCACGGCGCGCACGGCACCTGGGTGAGCTGCGCGCACCGGGACAAGGACGACGTGGCCGACGGGCTCGGGCCGGTCAGCGCGCACGGCTTCCGCGAGGCGCCCGGCTTCAGCCCGGGGCTGCTCGACGAGGCCCAGCGCACCTTTGTTCGCAGCGCGGAGCTGCGCACCCGCCTGGACGGTGGCCCCAACACGGTCCTGTACCGCGACCTCACGCTGCCGGTGCCGTGGCCCACGCATGCCGAGTTGGCTCATCTGGTCACCGGTCCGATCGCGCTCGCCGGGCTGGCCGTGCCATCCGAGATGGTCGTCACGGGCTACCACCTGACGAGCGCGGACGACGGCGCCGGCCATCGGATCCCGCAGTACCGGATCTGGGACCTGCAAGCGTGGCACGAGAACGTCCCGCTCTCCGGCGCCCTGTGCCTGCTCATCGCTCAGGACGGCAGGCGCGAGGAGGGGGCGATGAGCTGCCGGCTGCCGGTGCGCTCGCTCGAAGAGCCGCTCGACTTCGAGCCCTTCGAGATTGCCAAGGCGCAGGCGGAACAGATCGCCCGCGAGAAGGTGGCCCACGTCTACCTGGGCTCGTTCGGCAGCTACGGCTCGGAGCCGGGGGAGTGGGAGCACCCGCTCGACGTGACCGTAGCCGACGGCCCGCAAGGTCAAGTCTTCGTCAGCGACACGCACGGCGTGCGCGTCTGCCGCTTCGAGCACGACGGGACAAGCCCGTTCTGTTGGGGCTCGCAGTGCAAC
>JACQWT010000122.1 GCA_016209145.1 Deltaproteobacteria bacterium
CGGGCGGAGCCGGCGGGGAGGCGACCGAGATCTGCGTCAACTTCCTCGACGATGATCTCGACGGCCTCCCCGACTGTACGGATCCCGCGTGCAAGGCCGAGTTCCTGTGCGCGCCGCCGCCCGAGGTCGGCTGGCAGGGACCGGTGGCCCTGTGGCAGGGCCCGGGGGACGCCCCGGCTCCGAGCTGCGCGCAGTCCGGGGGCTACGAGCAGGCCAAGGCGGGCGGCAAGGCCGGGCTGAGCGTCCCGCCCGTCGCGTGCGCCGACTGCGCCTGCGGCCCGCCCAAGGGCGTGGCCTGTCAGGTCACCACCACGGGCTTCTTCGCCACCGGCGACTGCTCCGGCCCCAAGGCCAGCCTTACCGTGCCGGTCAACGTCTGCCAGGGCTTCGTCACGACCGGCATGGACCCGGCGAGCGCGCGCTGGGAGAGCGCGCCGGCGGCCGGGGGCGCCTGCCTGCCCCAGCAGCTCGGCAGCCACCAGATCCCTCCCCTGGTGTGGAGCGGCAAGGCGAGCACGTGCGGAGAGCCCCTCCCGACGGGCGGCGGCTGCGGGCCGGGAGTGTGCGTGCCCCGACCGCACGCGCCATTTGGCGCCGGGTTGTGCATCTACCACGACGGCAACCAGAGCTGCCCTTCGGGCCCGTACGCCCAGAAGCTCGTCTACTACGCCGGGGCCGACGACTCGCGCCAGTGCTCGGGGTGCACCTGCCTCGATCCCACCGGCACGAGCTGCCAGGGCACGACCGCGCTGTACACGGACACGGGCTGCACGGTCGACCAGGTAGTCCTGTCCCAGGTCGGCCAGTGCGCCCCGCTTCCGCCCGATCCTACGCCGCCGCCGCCGCCCTACAAGAGCCTGCGGAGCATGATCTACGTGGGCGCCTCCGCCGGCACGGGCTCGTGCGCGCCGGTTCCGAGCCAGGCGAGCGGCGGCGCGGTCGAGTCGGGGCCGATCACCTTCTGCTGCTTCTGAGCGGTCACTCTTCGCGGCCTCCCGCCCGTGCTGCGCGTCGCAGCATGGCGCTGCGGGTCATCAAGAGGTGCACCAGCCAGGGCACGTGCATGCCCGCCCAGGCGACGATGTGGCCGTGGCCCGTGAACACGACCTCGCGCTTGCGCTTGCATAGCGCCCGCACGATCGCGCGCCCCGCGCGCTCGGCCGGCCACATGAGCTTGCGGGGCCGGCGGTCAGGGCGGCTCGGATCGAAGCGGCCCTGCCCGTCGACCTGGGCGATCTCGCTCTCGACGAAGCCCGGATGCACGGCCGTGCAGCTCGTGCCCGTGCCGTGAAGCTCCATCGCCAGGGTCTGGCCCAGGGCCCGCACCGCGTACTTGGAGGCGTGGTAGGCGCCGAAGCCCGGGGCGGTGACGAAGCCGGCCACGCTGCCGACCAGGCAGAGCCGGCCGCCCTGCTTGCGCAGCTCGCCGAGCGCGTGGCGCGCGGTAAGGGCGACGCCCACGACGTTCGTGTCGAGCTGGCGCCGCCACTGCTCGGCGTCGAGATCGGCCACGCGGCCGTTCACGCTCACGCCGGCGTTGGCCACGGCCACGTCGAGCCGGCCGAAGCGCTCGACCACGCGCGCGACGGCGGCGGCAACCTCTGGCTCCGCGCGCACGTCGCACGGCACGCTCAGGGCTGGCACGCCAAGCGCCTCAATCGCGGCGGTAACGTCTTCCAGCCGATCGGGACGCCTGCCCGAGACGGCCACCGCGGCGCCCTGGCGCCCGAGCTCCAGCGCGATCTCGCGGCCGATGCCGCTGCCGGCGCCCGTCACCCACGCCACCTTGTCGCGAAACCAGTCACGCATGACGGGCCGGAGATACCAGGCGCGCACGCGGGCGCCAAGCGGCGGTTGACGGGGATGACGTGGGGGAGCATATTAGTAGTATGCGTGTCAAGACATCTATCACCCTCGACGAGGAGACGATGCGCGCGCTCGACCTCCTGGCTGGCCGCTCTTGCCGTTCGCGGCTCATCGAGGCGGCGGTGCAGGCGCACCTGCGGGCACGGGCCCGATCCGCCCGCGACGCGCGCGATCGCGAGATCCTCGATGCGTGCAGCGGCGCCCTGGACGAGGAGATCGCTGACGTGCTCGGCTTCCAGGTGAAGCTGTGAAGCGCGGGGATCTGTACCGCGTGCGTAGGCCGACCGGCGATCCGAAACGTTCGCGGGTGTTCGTCGTGGTTGGCCGGCAGACGGTGATCGATTCGCGGCTCTCCACGGTGGTGTGCGCGCCGGTGCTGTCGCAGCGCGGGGGACTCTCGACCGAGGTGGATGTCGGACCAGCGCAGGGTCTGAAGCACGAGTCGAGCATCCACTGCGACGTGCTCGTCAGCGTCTCGAAGTCCGCCCTGAGCGACTACCTGGGAACGCTGCCACCGGCGCTGCTGCGGCAGCTCGACCAGGCGCTGCGGATCGCGCTCGCGGTGGAGTAGCTGGAGATGCTCGGGCGCTCGGCGCTCAGCGCGGCCGCCCCTGTGCCACCCAGCTCTCGACGAGCTGGATCTCCTCCGCCAAGAGCGGCGGCAGGTATGCCGGCATGCCCCGGATCTCCGCGCTGGGCCGGCCTGCCAGCTCGGCGTGGCGCATGAGCAGCGCGCCCACCATCCGCGGCGTGCCGTCGGCGAGCGGCTCGAACAGGCTGGCGCGGTTGCCCTGGTCGTCGAGCCGGCCGGCCATGGTGGTCTTGTACTCCTGGTAGTTGACCCCGCGCGGGATGTAGCCGAGCCCGCCCGTGTTGCCGATCCCGCCGTCGCCGAGCGAGACGTCCGGCTCGGAGTGACAGTGCCGGCAGGTCACGGCCAGGATCTTCTCCGCGAGCTCGTCGTAGCCCACGCGGCGCGACAAGACGGGCAGCCGAGGCGGGATCCGGTGCGGCGCCAGGGGATCGATGCGCGCCGTCAGGATGTACGAGACCACGTCGCGCCGTTCGGTTGCGTCGAGCGGCATCTGCGGCATCAAGGTGTCCTTCTTGATCTTCAACGGATCGCGGATCCAGGCCATGAGCGCCGGCGCGGTCGAGCGCTCGCGCGTGAAGCGGTGATCGGGGGCAATGAGCACGGCGTCGCGCGTTTCGTCCCGGCCCCCGTACTTCTCGGTGGAGCCGCCGACCGGGGGCACGCCCGTGAAACGGTGGCAGGCCCCGCACTGCTGCTCGTCCATCAGGCGGCGGCCCCGGGCCGGATCGGCCCCCGCGAGAGAGGCCGGCTCGGGCGGCCGGGCCTTGCTCGTCAGATGGGCCGCAAGATCGCGCGCCTCCTGGCGCGTGATGAGCAGCCGCGGCATCGTCGGAATGAGCCCCAGGCGCACGTCCTGCGGCTCAAAGATGGAGCGCTCCAGCCACGCGGGACGCATCCGCTGCTCGATGCCCCAGAGCGAGGGCGCGGCGCGCAGATAGCCCACGTTGCCGCGCCAGCGCTTGAGGATCGGCGCCGGCGCGCGCACCTCGCCCTTCATGAAGTCCCAGTGGCAGCCGAAGCAGTGCAGATCGCGCTTGGCGGGATCCAGGCCGGCGCCGTCGTGGCAGCGGTTGCACTGGAACTTCTTGACGGCCTCGAAGCCCCGCTTGGCGTCGCCGGGCAGGAGCTTGGCCCACTCGGCCTCGTCGGCCGGCGGGGCCGGGACGGCGGCGGCAGACGCACTTGCCGCGACAGCGGCGCTCGCCGCCGCACGGGCGCTTGCCACCGCGCTCGCGTTCGCTGCCGCGCTGGCGCTGGGCGCCGCGCCGCCCGCGCCGGAGCCGCGCCCGCAGCCCAAGCCCGGCAGGCACGCCGCTAGAAGCGGCAGGAGCAGCGCGCGGGATCGCATCGCTCACGCCGTAGCGCCTCTTGGCGCTGTACGCTAGCCCGGCTAGGAGATCCGCCATGGCGACGAAGTTCAGGCCCGTGCACAGCCCCTCGACCTTCCGCCGGGTGGCCGCGGCCATGTGGCGCCGGCCCAACAACCCGAGCATCTACGGCTCGCTCGATCTCGACGCCAGCGCCGCGCTCGCGTTCCTGCCCGAGTACGGCCGGCGCCACGACGTCAAGGTGACCATGAGCCACCTCGTGGCACGCGCCGTGGCGGTGGCCATCGCCCGCCACCCCGAGGTCAACGCCAAGGTCCGCTTCTGGGGCAAGATAGAGGAGCGCGAGAGCGTCGATCTGGTGCTGCAAGTCGCGACCGAGGGCGGTCGCGACCTGTCCACCGCGCGCCTCGACCGGGCCGACGAGAAGTCGCTCGCCGACATCGCCCGCGAAATCCGCCGGCAGGCCGAGAAGATCCGCGCGGGCCAAGACGAGAATCTCGGCAAGAGCCGCGACCTCTTCCAGCGCCTGCCCTGGTGGCTGGCGCGCCACGCGGTCGGGCTCAGCGACTTCCTGGTCAACGAGCTGCACCTCGATCTCGCGAGCCAGGGCATGCCGCGCGACGCCTTCGGTTCGGCCATGATCACCAACGTCGGCATGTTCGGCATCGACACCGGCTTCGCGCCGCTCGTGCCCATCGCCCGCTGCCCTATGGTGGTGCTCGTACCCGAGGTGCGCGAGCGGCCGTGGGTCGAGGCGGGAGCGGTCGTGAGCCGACCCGTGCTGCGCCTGTGCGCCACCTTCGACCACCGCATCATCGACGGCGTCCAGGCCGGCCAACTCTCGCGGGAGCTGAGCCAGCTCATGGCCAACCCCGAGACGCTGGCGGGGGACTAGTCGCCGGTGAGAAGCCCGAGCTGGCTCGGCCGCAACGTGCTCGTGCTCGGGGCCGTGAGCCTGCTCACGGACACGGCAAGCGAGATGGTCTTGCCGCTCTTGCCGGCGTTCCTGGCCGCGCTCGGCGCCGGCGCTTTCGCGCTGGGGTGGATCGAGGGGCTAGCCGAGGCCGTGGCGAGCGTCCTCAAGCTCGCCTCCGGCCGGTGGGCGGACCGGCTCGGCCGCAGCCGCCCCTTCGTGGTGGCCGGCTACAGCCTCTCGTCGCTCGTCCGCCCGCTCGTGGCTCTGGCCGCGGCAAGCTGGCACGTGCTCGCGGTGCGCGTCGTCGACCGCGTGGGCAAGGGCCTGCGCACGAGCCCGCGCGACGCGCTCATTGCGGCCTCGGTCGATCCGGCCGATCGGGGCGCCGCCTTCGGCCTGCACCGGGCCATGGACCACACCGGCGCGGTGCTGGGGCCGCTTCTCGCCGCGGCTTTCTTGACCTTCTGGTCCTCGGATCTGCGCTCCCTGTTCTGGCTCACGGCGATTCCCGACGCAGGCGTCATCCTGCTCGTCGCCCTGGGCGTGCGCGAGGCGCCTGCCGCGGCCGCGGCAGCGACAGCTCCTGCGCCCTCTGCGACCCCGGGGCCGGCAGCGCGACCGCGCCGCGCCCTGGCCACAGTGCTCGTGCCGGTCGGCATCTTCACGCTGGGAAACGCCAGCGACGTGTTCCTCCTGCTCAAGGCGGGCGCGGTGCACGCGCCGCTCGTCAGCCTGCCGCTATTGTGGATGGGCCTGCACGTCGTCAAGGCGCTGCTCAGCGTCCCGGGCGGACGGCTGGCCGATCGCTGGGGGCGGCGCCGGACCATCGCCCTTGGCTGGCTCGTCTACGCCGCCGTCTACCTCGGCTTCGCCTTTGCCCAGACGCGCGCCGCCGTGGTGGGGCTGTTCCTCGTCTACGGCGCCTACCACGGGCTGGCGGAAGGGCCGGAGAAGGCCCTCGTGGCTGATCTCGCCCCGCGGGGCCGCGGGGGCACCACCTTCGGCTGGTTCCATCTCACGCAGGGGCTGCTGGCGCTGGCCGCCAGCGTGCTCTTCGGCTCGCTCTGGGAGTGGGCCGGCAGCGCCGCGGCGTTCATCACGAGCGCGGCGCTGGCAGCCGTAGCCGTGGTGCTGCTCGGGGTGCTGGGGCGGCAGCGCGCCCCCGCCTCTCAGCCCCATAGCCGTTGACAGCTCGGCGGCCCGAGGTGCGGGAGGACGTGGGCCACGGAAACGTGCAATGTGAAACAGAGAACAGGGAATGTGGAATGTCATCCCTGGACTCGCAGAAACGATCGAGGCCGGGCAGGCAGGCAGGCTCCGGAGCAGCGCGGCGGCGAACCCCTCCAGGCGCCGGGCGAGGTCATCGCCCTTGCGGCCCTCCGCTTGCCCTTGCCGATCGCTGCTGTTCCACATTCCACATTCGCCCTGACCGGCCAGCGTATTGCGCGACTGGCGCAAGTTCGGTGCGGGAATAGCATACAAGCGAGCCCTTCGTGCGCCCCGGCGCACCGGTCAGCGCCGGTCCGAGCGGCCGGAGGGCGCCGCCACCACGGTGGTTCCTGCCAGGTAGTCGTGCAAGCAGCGCCGCGTCGCGTGGGCGAACAGGAACGCGGCGTCGACCAGCAGCAGGAGCAGGCCGCCGCCGAGGATGTACCGGAGGCGCATGCCCGCGAGCAGAGGCAGCGAACCGAACCACCCGAGCCGCAGCATGACGAGAACGAGCGGCAGGCCCAGCCACACCCAGCGGCGCAGGAAGACGCCGTGCAGCCAGTCGATGCGCCGGCCATCGAGCCGCACGACCTTGGCCCCGAACAGCCGCTTGCCGACGGACAGCCCTCGCGACGCTGCCAGGTGCGCCTGGTAGACGAAGAGCGCGATGAGCGCCCCCTCGGCAGCCACGAAGGCGCCGAAGCCGCGGGAGGTCCAGCCCCCCCGCCAGGGCCCGCCGCCCGACTCCACCGCCGGCGGATGGACCAGCACCGCCAGGCCCAGCTCGCCCTGCAGCCCGAGGCCAACGACCGCCGCCAGGGCCGCGCCGAGCCGCCGCCCCAGGGGGGCAGGCGCTGTCCCGATCGCCGGCTCGGCCGAAGCCGGCGCCGGCGCCGCGCTCGCCTTGGCTCCGGCGCGCACGAGCGAGCCGCCGCCCACGCCCTTGGCGGCAAACAGCGCATCGGCAACGGCGACGAGCTCGGCCAAGCGCCCCGCCGGGGCCTCGCCGTACAGGGTCAGGGCCATCATCTTGCCCTGGACGCGCAACCACACCTCCGGGAGCTCCCGCAGCGCCCGGCGCAGCGACGGCTTGAGCCAGCGGACGATGGCCTTGGCGTCGTCGCCCTCGACCACGAAGTGCTCGGCGAACTCCTCGTCCTTGGGAAAGTGAATGCCCCGGTTCTCTGCCCGCTTGCCCTCGACTACGGGCAGCGGCCGCACGACGAGGCTCGGGGCGGGCTTGCCGAGCTTGGCCACCACCGTCTGGTGGTGGCTGCCGGCCACCGGGCCGGCGGCCCGAACCGCGAGGTGCGCCACCTTGGGGACCAGAACCACGTCCGCCACGCGTTCGCCGCCGCCGGCCTGCTCTACCAGATCCCCAAAGCTCGGCGCTAGCCGCTCGACCTCGCGCGGGCGGCGCTGCTCCGCAGCACCCTTGCGCGCCGGCTTGGCATTCTCCGCAGGGGCCTCGGCCTTCGCCGGCAAGGGCCCGAGCATCGCGGCGAGCCACAGCTCGATCTCGCGGCGCCGGCGGCGCTCGGCCGGCATCGGCCGCCAAACGAGCACGAAGTAGACAAGGAGGATGACGATCGGCGCGACGTACCAGAGCCAGGGCATGACATCGACCTGCGCGGTTGGGCTTCACGCCTTGTAGCTTCAAGACTCAGCGCCGCCAAGCAATCACCGCGGCCGCGACCACCGCTGCCACTATCAGGCCGGCCAGCAGCAGCGCCACGGCGAACACCGCCACCAGGGGGCCACGCTGGCGGGGAGCCGGTTGCGGCGGCGCAGGCGACACGACGGCCAGCGGTGCCGGCACAGGCGCAGGACACACCATGGCGGGCGACGACGGCGCCGGCACGAGTGGGGCGGGTGCCTGCGCCGCGGGCTCGTACACCACGTCGTCCAAGGCCAGCACCATGGTGGGCACCCGCGGCGAGGCGGCCGGCGCCTTGGCCGCTGCCGCCGCGGCCAGCCCGGCTGCCGCGGTCTGCTGCTCCTCGGGCGTCATGACCACGGTCCCGCCGAGCGGCATGTCGTCCTCCTCCTGCTCGTCGACGACGACCGGCACCGGGAGCTCGGCGCGCGCCGCCATGACCGTGGTCTTGACCTCGTGGTCGCTTCCTGCCCCGGCCGCCGGCCGCCCCTGGGGCGGGCCGAGCGGAATGCCGTGGGCGGCGAGCGCCTGCTCCAGCTCGAGCAGCATGTCGGCGGCCGAGCGGTAGCGCTCGGCCGGATCCTTGCGCACGGCCCGCTCGATCACCGCGTGGGCCGGGCCGGCCGTCACCGCGGGCGGCAGGGGTACCTGCTCACGCGAAACGTGCGCCATGTAGACATCGATAGCCGACTCGCCGTTGACGGCTCGCTCGCCGCCGGGCATCTCGACCATCACGATGCCCAGGGCGTAGATGTCGGTCGCCGGGCTCACGTCGAGCGCACGCACCTGCTCCGGAGCCATGTAGTGCGGCGTGCCGATCATCTGCCCCGTCGCCGTAAGCTGCGTGGGCTTGTGCTCCTCGCCGGCAAGCGCCTTGGCCACGCCGAAGTCGAGCACCTTCGCTTCGACCCCACTCACGCCTTCGCACAAGAACACGTTCTCTGGCTTGATGTCCCGGTGCACTATGCCCACGGCGTGCGCCGCCTCGAGCGCCCGGAGCACGTCGCGCGCGATGGCCGCCGCGCGCGCCATGGGCAGCGCGCCGTCGGTCTTGAGTGCCTGGCCGAGCGAGCGGCCCTGCAGCAGCTCGAAGGCAATGAAGGGGCTTCCGGCCTCCGTGAACCCGGCGTCAAGGGGCTGAACGATGTTGGGGTGGCTCAGGCGACGCATGAGCGCGGCCTCCCGTTCGAAGCGCCGTGCGTCCGGCTCGTCCGGACTGAAGCGGCCAAGCATGACCTTGAGGGCGAGACGGGTGCCTGTGCCCAGAACCGTGGCCTCGTAGACCGCGCCGTAGCCCCCCCGCCCAATCACGCTGCCCACGCAGTAGCGGCCGGCGACGATGTCCCCCGGCGCAAGCTCGTCTTTGGATGCACGCATGCTGGGCCCTGCCGACCGGCCGGTGTCCGGATCGGGACGCCAGCCGCAATCGGCACCGCCTATCTTGCTACACAAGCCCTGCCCGCGGCCAGCAGTGCCGGTAAGCGTTCACGCATTCTCCCAGCCGGCTCGTCAGGCGGGGCTGCGCGCATGAGCGCGCCCGGAGGCCCGGCCCGGAGCGTACTCCTGTACGTGAGGAGCCGGGCCGAGGACGTAAGTCCGTCCCTTCGGGACGGGGTTGGGGTGCGCACGCCGGGACAAGCACCTATCATGGCTGGGCCTTCCCCGGAGTCCCCCCTATGACCGGCCAGCCAGCCTTTCCGCTGCGGGCGCTCACGCTCACCTTGACGGAGCGCTGCAACCTGCACTGTCGCTACTGCTACGTGCCCGTGGACCGGGGCCGCGAGATGCGGCGGGAGGTGGCCGATGCGGCCGTGGACCTGCTGCTCCGTCAAGCGCAGGGCGACAAGGTATCCTTGTTCTTCTTCGGCGGCGAGCCGTTCCTTGCCCTGAGCCTGATGCAGCGTGCGGCCGAGCGCGCGCGCGCGGGCGCGCCGTCCGGGCTGGAGGTGGAAATCGGGGCCACGACCAACGGCACGCTGCTGGGCCCGGACGAGCTCGCCCTGTGCCGCAGGGCGGCCATGCGGCTCGCGCTGAGCATCGACGGCGACGGCGGCCCGGCCGAGCGCCTTTCCCGGGCCGGAGAGGACTCGACGCCGCGCGTGCTGGATCGGCTTCCCGGCATTCTGGCGCTGGAGCCGCACGGCCGCGTCACGGCGCGGATGACCGTCACCCCGACCAACGTGAGCCAGCTTGCCGCGAGCGTGCGCGCGCTCTCGGATCTCGGCCTGCGGCGCATCGTGTACCTGCCCGCCTTCGAGCTTCCCTGGGACGAGGAGGCGCTCGGCCTCTGGCACAGGGAGCACCGGCGTATCGCCACCTGGCGGCGAGGCGCCGCAGCCGCCGGCAAGCAGCCGGCCGCGCTGCCGGCCTGGCGCGGCATCGAGGCGCGCCTGTTGCGCGGCGCGGTGCGCCGCCCCTGCGGGGCGGGGACGCGGCTCGCCGCCGTGGCGCCGGACGGGGCGCTGTACCCGTGCTACCGCTTCGTCTTCGCCGCGGACGCGGAAGGCTACCGGCTCGGCGACGTGCACGCGGGCTTTGGCAACCACGGGACGATCGAGCTCATGCGGGCGGTCGTGCCGGGCCGGCTCCGGCCCGAGCATGGGGACTGTGCGCGAGCGCTGCGCGCCTCACGCGTCGCCCGCTCGGTCTGGGCGGGGGCGGCCGTGCTCGCTGCCGCCGCCGCCCCGGTGGCCGCGAGCTCCTGCTCCTCCGAGGTGCAGGAGTACTCCCCCGGAGCAGGCGTGTGCCCGGCACAGACCGACGGCGGCTCGGACGCCGACGCCGATGCGCCCGAGGGTGGCGTCTGCCCGGTTGAGGACGACGCCGGCGACGACGGGGCCGATGCGGCTGACGACGGACCAGTGGGCGGCGTCTGCCCGGTCCAGGTCGATGCCAGCGATGACGCCGCCGACGATGGACCCCAAGGGGGTCTGTGCCCGATGCAGATCGACGCGAGCGACGACGGCGGGCAGGGCGGGCTCTGCTAGCGCTACTTCCGCCGCGCCACCCAGACTTGGCAGCGCGAGCGGTTCCACGCGAACTTCTCGCCGCGTAGCCCCCCGTGGAGCTGCTCCACCGCGAAGCCCGCGCTTTCCAGCAGGCGCGCCGTCTCGTGCGGCGCGTACAGGCGCACGCTGCTCGGCGGAAGCTCTTCGCGCCGGCCGTCGCGGTGAAAGATCGTTCGCTCGGCCGCAAGGCGCGCCGCGAGCGGATCGTAGCGGGAGATCTCCCTTGTCACGCCCGCCGCGACCTCGCGCCACGTTTCGCCCACCGGGCGCGCCAGCCGGGCGAGCGGGTTGCCGATGTCGAGCACGAGAGCGCCCCCCGGCGCGAGCACCTCGCGCACGGCGCGCAAGACGGCGGCGTTGCCCTCGTCGTCGAAGTAGCCGAGCACGGTGTAGAGGCAGACGCAGGCGTCGAAGGGCCCCAGGCCGGCGAGGTCGCGCATGTCGCGTCGGACGAGATCGAGCGCCGCGCCGTGCTGGCGGGCGAGCCCCTGCGCGCGCGCGAGGAGCGCCGGCGAGAGATCCACGCCGGTGACGTGGTGGCCGAGCAGCGCCAGCGCCACGGCGTGGCGGCCTGTGCCGCAGCCGAGATCGAGCAGGCGCGCCTGTCGCGGCAGCGCGAGCGCCCGGTCCACCAGGTCGGCCTCCTCGGTGTGCAGGAGCGGCGTGCCAAGCTCGTAGAAAGCGAGGTAGCGCCCGTCGAACAGCTCCTCGTACCAGTGGGCCAAGGCGGGGCTCACTTCGGGTTGATGGTCTTTGTGACCTCGAACCCGCTCAAGTCGTCCTTGACGCGCCAGATCTCGATGGGGCCCGGGGCCTCGCCCGTGGCCGGGTCGAAGTCGAGCGGGCCGGAGCACCCCTGGATGTTGATCTCCTTGGGGTCGGGCCCGGTCAGCCCCTTCTTGGCTGTCGACCAGCCCGTGCGCCCGACGTCGACATCCTGGCCCTTGCTCAGCCGCGACATGCCCTCGGCCACGTTGCGGCCGTCGAAGCTGTTGCCGAACTGCGAAGCGTAGAGCACGCCGTAGGAAATCACGTAGCCCGCGTCGTAGCTGTGCGCGAGAAAGGAGTAGTCCTTTGCGGAGATCTTGAAGTCCTTCTTCAGGGCCGTGTCGAACTGGTCGAAGGGGACGTAGCGGGCGTCCTTGGGGTCCAAGGGAGGCCCTGCCGGCGCCGTCCCGATCGCGCCGCGGATCATGTCCTTGACGGCATCGGGCAGCTTGGGATCGAGCAGCTTGGAGGCATCCTTCGAGCCGTCGGAGAAGAACAACGGCTTGGCGGCGAGAGAAGTGCCCGCCATCTCCGTGAGGATCGAGACCGTGTCAGAGGCCAGCACCGCGATGATCAGCACCGCATCGAAGGGTCCCTTCTCGTGCTTCTCGACCTGCTCGGCCAGGCTCTTGCGATCGGTCTTCTCATCGAACGGGAAGGTAGTCGTCTTGTCGGGTCCGTAGCTCTCCTGGAACACCTTGGCGAGCCCCTGGCCATAGGCGTCCTGGATGAAGAGCACGGCCACCTTGCTGATCTTCTCCTGCAAGCCGATGACGTCCTTGGCCAGCACTTCGCCCTGGAGCTCGTCGCTGGGGGCGGTGCGCCAGAACAGGCCGTGCTTGTCGCCCGCGCCGTCCAGTCGATCGGGCTCGTCCGTCAAAGCGGGGCTCGTGGCCGAGGGCGAGACGATCACGGTCGGATAGCGCTGCTTCAGGGTGTACGGAATGAGGACGAGCGCGTCGCTGGAGGTAAGAGGGCCAACCAGGGCCGGAACGCCGAGCGTCCCCGAAAGGTAGTCGAGCGCGTGCTGGTTCAGCCTCTCGCGCTCTGTCCCTTCGGCCTTGTTGCCGGCGCCGCCGTTGTCGCACAGGACCAGGGCGAGCTTGCGGCCGTCGATGGCGCCGCCGCTCGCGTTGATCTCGCGGATCGCCAGCCGCGCCGCCTTGGTCTGCGCCTGGTCGAACTCCTCGTCGAGCGAGAAGATGCCACCCAGCACGAGCGGGGCATCGGGGCCCGAGAGCGGCTCGGAGCTGAGGTCTTCGGGCTCGGTCACGGGGCAGCTCGGATCGGCGGGGAAGGCGGCGGTGCACACGCCGGCGATGCACGCGCCCGAGCCCACGCCGCGCCGGCAGTCGTGGCCCGTCTGGCACGCCTGCGGCTCGGTGCAGTAGCCGTCGTCGCAGGCGCTGCCCAGGCCGAAAGCCGCCGCGCACTGCGCGTCGCTCTGGCACTCGTCCACGGCGATGTTGCCGAGCAGGCAGCCCGTGGACGCAGCGCTGGCCGCGACTAGCGCTAGTGCCGGAGTCTTCGACGGCAGTAGTGCTAGGGCGGTCGCGAAGCGGACGCCCGCGGGGGTGAATCGCCTCGCGCAGCGAGGCGAGAGGGGGCGCGCGGCGCCCCCTGGGGACAAAACTAGCGCTACTGCCCGCCGCGCAGCGGCGAGCGCGCAGCGCGGGAACGAAGTTCCCGGCAGTAGTGCCAGTGCCGCGCGGCACAAGCTCGGCCAAGTCTGCGGCAGTGGTGCTAGCTCGAACATCGCTGGGCCAACGACCGCCATGAGCATATACCATGCGCGGGCTGCGTCTGCGGCTCAAGGGTGAAACCAATACGCCTGCGCGAACGGAGCGGGCAGACGCGACCGGCACCGCCCCGCGGCCGTTCCGCGCTGTAGCCCTAGGCGAGCCGTCCGCGGCGAGAATTCCACGCTGGCGCCCCGCGGCCGTTCCGCGCTGTAGCCCTAGGCGAGCCGTCCGCGGCGAGAATTCCACGCTGGGGCTTCGCCCCAGACCCCCCCAACCCCGTTCGCCCTGACCGGCAAGTCCTTGCCGGAACCGCATACTCCACCACGCCCAGTATAGCACTCGGCGCACGAGCGCGAGTACGATAGCGGGGCCTCTCTCGCGAGGTTCCGTCCGGCCCATGCCGATGCACCGTCCCAGGGTCCCTCCCGGCTTCGGCCGCCGTTCGCCGGCTGGCCAGGTCGGGGGGCTCCTCGCCCTCACGGCGCTCCTGTGCGCGCCGGGCGCGCGCGCCGCCGACGCCGCGGCCGCAGACGTGTTGTTCCAGGCGGCCAAGAACTTGGCCGCCGAGGGCAAGTACGACCTGGCCTGCCCCAAGTTCGAGGCGAGCTTCGAGCAAGACGAGCAGCTCGGCACGCTCCTGAACGTGGCCGACTGCTACGAGCACCTCGGCAAGCTCGCCCTGGGCTGGACGCGCTGGAACCGGGCCCTGGACTGGGCCCGAGCCGCCGGCGACGAGCGGTTGGGGTACATCGAGAAGCGACGGGCGGAGCTCGATCGGCGGCTGCCGCGTCTTGCCGTGGTCGTGACGAAGCCGGTGCCTGCGCTGCAAGTCTGGCGCGACGAGGTCAAACTCGATCCCGAGATGTACGGGCTCGCTATCCCGGTCGATCCGGGCGCCCACCGCGTCGTCGTCAAACGCGGCGCGCAAGTGCTCACCGAGCGCACGGCCTCGGTTCTCGAGGCGCAGGCGGCCAAGATCGAGCTCGATCTCGGGCAGATCGAGGCCAAAGCGCCGCCCCCGCCCGTGGATCCCTGGGCCGGCCCCTCCGAGGACGCCGCTACCGCGCCGCGCCCGGAGCCGGCACCGGCCGGGCCCGGCGAGAGCGCGCGTGGCGCGACGCAACGGACCATCGGCTGGATCGTGGCCGGCGCGGGCGGCGCGGCCGTGCTGACCGCGGGCGGCCTCGAGATTGCCGCCCTGGTCAAGAAGGGGCAGGCCGATCGCGCCGACGCGTGCGTGGGCAAGCTCTGCGCGCCACAGGGGATGGCGGCGGCCGACAGCGCCCGGACCTATGCGGAGGTCGGCCAGTGGGTAGGCGTGGCCGGGCTCGGAGCTCTCGCGGTTGGCGTGACGATCCTCCTGACCGCTCCGTCGCCGGCGCCGCCGCCGGCCGCTTCCGTCGCCGGCGCACTGCGGCTCGGGCCGTGGGCCGGACCGGGGGCGGCGGGCCTGTGGATCGAGGGCCCGCTGTGACGCTGGCGCGACCGGCGGCCGTGGCCGGGCGCCTCGCGCTGTTGGCCGCGGCCGCGACCGTGGCCACGTGCACCGGCGTGCTCGGGCTCGACGACTACCGCGACGCCGTTGCCGAGCTGTGCCAGTGCGACACGAAGCTGTCCTTCCTGGGGCAGGACTGTGCGCGCCGGCTCGGCGAGCGACTGGCCAGCGCCACGGCCGAGACGCGCGCGGCCTGGCTCGCCTACTACGCCGGCAACTGCGCCGGAAGCTGCGAGCGGGCCCTGGGCTGCTACGCGCAGCCCGGCACCTGCGCGCGCGGCGGGTGCGCGCTGGCGATGGAGTGCTGCGGCTACGGTGAGGGCGCGCTCTGCGTCCAGGACAAGTGCACGGACGGGGGCGACGGGGGCTGAGTGGCGCCCGCGCCAGGCGTTGCCCCGGCTGGCTCGCCCCGGGATCGGGTGGTACGCTTAGGTGCTGCCATGGATCGTCACCGCCCGTCCCGCCCGCGCTCGCTGCGCCGCCACGCCGCCGTGCTCGCCACCCTGGGCCTGCTCGCGGCCCCCGGCCTGACGTGCGTCGATCTGCTGGAGCTCGAGGGCTACCGCGCCGCCGCCCAGCAGCTCTGCGCCCTGCTCGACCGCTGCTACGGGCAGGACTACTACCCGAGCTGCGGCGAGCAGGTGACGGCCCGGCTCGAGGCCGCCCCGGCCGAGGCGCGCTCCTCCTGGCTCACACACTTCGCCGACTACGATTGTCTGGGCAACTGCACCAGCGCCACCCTTTGTCTGGACGTGCCGCCGCTGTGCCTCGACGTGGCGGCGGGCTGTGGCCGCGACCTCGACTGCTGCGGCTTCAGCCGCGGCACGGGCCGGTGCTCGGTCGCGGGCCCCTGCTGCTGCCTGCCCGACGGCAACGCGTGCAGCGGGAACGCCCAGTGCTGCAATGACAACTGCCAGGCCGGCCTGTGCGGCGGTGTCGCGTGCAAGCAGGCAGGTAAACCGTGCGCCAACGGCTTCGAGTGCTGCTCCGGGATCTGCGACCAGGCGAGCGGCCAGTGCACGGACATCGCCTGCCTGCCGGACGGCGCCAACTGCAGCGAGAACCACGACTGCTGCAGCGGGAGCTGCCCGATCGACGGACAGGGCGCGGGCACCTGCACGGCGAACGCCTGCCTGGCCGACGACGAGGCCTGCGCGGAAGCGAACGAGTGCTGCGGCCTCTACTGCCTGGAGACGGGCGGGCCGGCGAAGATCTGCAGCTCCGGGGCCTGCTTGCCCGACGACGCGATCTGCACGCCGGGTGACGACGCGGCATGTTGCAGCGCCTACTGCGATCCAAGTTACGGCCGTTGTGGCGCCTCGGTGGCGTGCGCCCAGATCGGAGAGCCCTGCCAGCTCGGCTCGGAGTGCTGCTCGCAGCTCTGCACGGACGGAGCCTGCCTCTGCCAGCCCGGCGGCGGGCCGTGCCAGAACCACGGGGACTGCTGCAGCAAGTCGTGCAACTCCGGCAAGTGTGCCGGCGACAGCACCTGCAAGGTTGGTGGGGAGAAATGCAACAGCGGCGACGACTGCTGCTCGCAGCAGTGCAGCGGCGGCACGTGCTGCGCGGTGGTGGACTGCAACGCGCACAACGCCTGCCAGTGCGGCGGGCCCCTGGGCGCGCAGTGCGCGCAGGCCGCCCCCGGCTTCGTGGCAGAGGAGATCCAGGGGACCTGCGTCAAGGACGTGTGCGCTGCGCTGCCGTCCTGCTGCTGCACCAAGTGGGACAAGCAGTGCGTGGCCAAGGCCGAGGAGATCTGCAAGGCCCCGTGCCTCAACGGCGGCCAGTACAACAACCAGGCATGCGGAAGCTGAGTCGCCCGCGCCTCAGAACTCGCTGCGGTCGGCGTGCGTGCCCATGACCTCGCGTAGCACGTCGCAGATCTCTTGCAGCGTGGCATAGGCGCCGGCGGCGCGGATGATGGGCGGCACCAGGTTGTCCGTGCCCCGCGCCGCCTCGCGCACCTGTTCCAGTGCCTCGCGCACGGCGGTGCCGTCGCGCTGTGCCTTGACCTGCGCCAGCCGCTCGCACTGCGCCCGCGCCACCTGGTCGTCGATCGTAAGAAGGGGGATCGCGTCGCCCTGCTCGGGCATGCGATAGCGGTTTACACCCACCATGACGCGCTCGCCGGCCTCCAGCTCCCGCTGGAAGCGGTAGGCCGCGCTCGCAATCTCGCGCTGGGGATAGCCCTTCTCGATCGCGCCGACCATGCCGCCGAGCTCGTCGATGCGGGCGATGTACTGCCCGGCCTCGGCCTCGAGCCGGTCGGTCAGCCACTCCACGTAGTAGCTGCCCCCCAGCGGATCGATGGTGCCCGCCACCCCGCTCTCGTGGGCAATCACCTGCTGCGTGCGCAGCGCGAGCGTGGCGGCCTCCTGGCTCGGCAGCGCATAGGTCTCGTCGAGCGAGTTGGTGTGCAGCGACTGCGTGCCGCCCAGCACGGCGGCGAGAGCTTGCAGCGCCACGCGCACGACATTGTTGTACGGCTGCTGGGCGGTCAGGGCCACGCCGGCCGTCTGGGCGTGCGTGCGCAGCCGCAGGCTCTCCTCGCTCTTGGCGCCGAAACGCTCGCGCATCAGGCGCGCCCACATGCGGCGGGCAGCGCGGAACTTCGCGATCTCCTCGAAGAAGTCGTTGTGCACGTCGAAGAAGAACGACAGGCGCGGGGCGAAGGCATCGACCGCCAGGCCGCGCCGCGTGGCGTGCTCGACGTAGGCCAGGCCGTCGGCCAGAGTGAAGCCGAGCTCCTGGGCCGCGGTCGCGCCGGCCTCGCGGATGTGGTAGCCGCTGACCGAGACGGTGTTCCAGCGGGGCAGCTCGCGCGTGCAGAACTCGATGGTGTCGGTCACCAGGCGCATGGCCGGCCGCGGCGGCACGAGCCAGGCGTGCTGCGCGATGAACTCCTTCAAGCAGTCGTTCTGCGTGGTGCCGCCGAGCTCGGCGCGCGGGATGCCGCGCCGGTCGCCCAGGGCCACATACAGGGCGAGCAGCACGATCGCCGGCCCGTTGATGGTCATCGAGACCGTCACGCGACCGAGCGGGATACCGTCGAAGAGGGCCTCCATGTCGCGCAGCGAGTCGATGGCCACGCCGCACTTGCCGACCTCGCCCAGGGCCAGGCGCGAGTCCGAGTCGTAGCCCATGAGCGTGGGGAAGTCGAAAGCGGTGGAGAAGCCGGTCTGGCCCTGCTCGTAGAGGTACTTGAAGCGCTGGTTGGTCTGCTCGGGCGTGCCGAAGCCGGCAAACATGCGCATCGTCCAGAGCCGGCCGCGGTACATGGTCGGCTGCACGCCACGGGTGAAGGGATACTGGCCGGGCAAGCCGAGATCGCGCTCGTAGTCCACGCTCTTGAGCACCGCGGTGGCGAGATCGGGCACCTCGATCCCGCTCCACGTCGTGTGCTTGCTCGCTCGCGCGCCGAGGCGCGCCTCGGAGCGCGCCACGGGCCCCGCGCGCCAGTCGGTAAGGTTCTGGCGCAGCGCCTCCAGGCCGTCGCCGGCCAGGGAGGGCACCTCGCTCCCGCTTGCCGCCGGGGCGGGATCCGTTTCGCGCTTGGGGCTATCGCTCTCGTGCATCGCTCGTCCTCCCGCAGACATGCCGGCGGCCGCAGGCCGCGCCGTCAAGGACAGCCTGCCACGGCCACCGGATCGGAGGCTACGTCGATCGCGCCGCCGCGCAAGCTGTCGTCGAGCGTGCCGACGATCACCACGGAGCCGGCCTCGCACAGCTCGGCATGGAGCTCCGTCTTCTCCTCCTGGGACGCACTCGGCCGACGGGCACGCGGCCCCGCCAGGCGCGGGCGAGAAGCAAGCCGCCGAACAGCTCGGGTTCCTGACGCTCCACCCCACCGACATCGGCGGCGACCCACACCCATTCACCTTCGCCGACCGAATCGAGGACTACCCGGAGAGCTGGACGGAGCACGATGCCGCGGGCAACCTGCGCCTGCGCCGCGACTACCGCGCGGCCCGCGCCCAGGCGGTCCTCGTGGCGCCCACGGGCGAGGTCGGCTCCGGCTCCCGGGCATGGTTCCTGGCTGGCAAGTTCCGCCTCTGCCTGCGCTGCGGGGAGACCCACGGCGGTCCCTCCAAGGACCGGACCCGGCTCGCTTCGCTCTCGGCCGAGGGGCGGAGCTCCGCCACCACGGTGCTCGTGAGCAGCGTCCTGCGCTGGATGCACGGCGCGCCGTCCGGGCTCGACCCGACCAAGCGCAAGCTGCTCGGCTTCACCGACAACCGGCAGGACGCCGCGCTCCAGGCCGGCCATTTCAACGACTTCCTCTTCGTGAGCCTGGTGCGGGCCGGCTTCCTCGGCGCGCTCGGCGAGGCCGGCGAGGCGGGGCTCAGGAGCGAGGATCTCGGAGCGGCGCAGCAGCGCGCGCTCGGCTTCGACCGCAAGGCGCAGGAGGTGCGCGCCGAGTGGCTGCAGGAGCCGACGCGGCGCGGCCTGCACCTGCAAGAGGCCGAGGAGGCGCTGCGGCAGGTGCTCGCGTACCGCGTGTGGTTCGACCAGCGGCGTGGCTGGCGCTACACCAACCCCAACCTCGAGCAGTTGGGGCTCGTGGAGGTCGAGTACCGCGGGCTGCGTGACCTCGCGGCCGACGAGGAGCTGTTCGCCGCGACGCACGCGCTGCTGCAGCAGGCGGCCCCGGCCGTGCGCGTCGCCGTCTACCGGAAGCTGCTCGACCACATGCGTACCTGGATGGCCATCCGGTCGAGCGTGCTCGACCCGCTCGCCATCGAGAAGATGCTCGCGAAGTCGCACGCCCGGCTGCTCGCTCCCTGGGCGTTCGGACGTGACGAGAAGCCTCGCCAGGCGCGCTGGCTCATGATCGCCGCCCCGTCACGGCACGACGTGAGACTGCGTGACGAGGAACTGCTCGCACGCGGCGGGTCGCGCAGCGTCCTCGGCAGGGCGCTGCGCTCCACGGGGCTGTGGGGAGGCGACCCGGAGGCACGCGAGCTCACGGCACACGAGGTGGACGAGATCGTGGCTGCGCTGCTCGCGGCCGCGGCCACGCACGGGCTCGTGTCGAAGGAGGTGACCCCCTTCGACGACCAGCCCGGCTGGAAGCTCAACGAAGCGTGCGTCGTGTTCCACAAGGGTGCGCCGAAGCCCGACGGCCAACGGGCCGGCGCCAACGCGTTCTTCCGGGACCTGTACGCGACCCTCGCCGAGATGCTTCGTCGGCCGGACCACCCGCTGTTCGGCTTCGAGGCGCGAGAGCACACCGCGCAGGTGGACGGGGCCAAGCGCGAGCTGCGCGAGAAGCGCTTCCGCTTCGGCCCGAGCGAGCAGCAGGAGCTGGAGAGCGACCCTGCGCGCGCCCGGGAGCTCGGCGAGAGCGGCCGCTTCCTGCCCGTGCTCTTCTGCTCGCCGACCATGGAGCTCGGCGTGGATATCTCCGCCCTGAACGCGGTCTACCTGCGCAACGTGCCCCCCACCCCCGCCAACTACGCGCAGCGCAGCGGCCGCGCCGGGCGCAGCGGACAGGCCGCGCTGGTGCTGACCTACTGCTCGGCGCAGGGCCCGCACGACCAGTACTTCTTCCGCGACCCTCGCGCCATGGTGCACGGCGAAGTACGGCCGCCGCTGCTCGATCTCGCGAACCGCGAGCTCGTCGACAGCCACCTGCAGGCCGTGTGGCTCGCGTGCACCGAGCAACCGCTCGACGCGTCCGTCGCTGAACTGCTCGCGCTGCCGGAACCCGGATGCCCGGTCAAGCCGGAGCTGCGGTCGAAGCTGGACGCCCCGCGCGTCGCGGGCGAGGCGACCCGGCGCATGCAGCGCGTGCTCGACATGCTCGAGGACGATCTCTCGCCGGGCCTCGCCCCCTGGTACCCCGGACGCGACGAGCACGCGGCGACGGTGGCGGCGGAGGCGTGCGCGAGGTTCGACCGGGCCTTCTCGCGCTGGCGCGACCTGTTCGCGGCGGCGGTGGGGCAGCGTGACGCCGCCCGCCGGACGATGGACGACTTCTCCGCGCCAGCTCGGGAGAAGAACGCGGCCCGCAGCCGGCACGCACAGGCCCTCGACCAGCTCGATCTGCTCCAGCGGGGCACCGCCACCCTGTCGAGCGACTTCTACACATACCGCTACCTCGCGACCGAGGGCTTCCTGCCGGGCTACAACTTCCCGCGGCTGCCACTCATGGCCTACATCCCGGCAACGCACGACGGCCGCGGGCGGCAGACCTACCTGCAGCGCCCGCGCTTCCTTGCCCTGGCGGAGTTCGGGCCGCGCAGCCTGGTCTACCACGAGGGCCGCGCCTACCGCGTCGTGCGCGCGCTGCTCGCGCTCGGGCACGGCGACAGCGCCGGCGCGGACTCGCGCCTGCCGACCAGGACGGTGCGCGTCTGCCGCGCCTGCGGTGCGGGGCACTTCGAGGACAGCTCGTCGAGCTGCCAGGGCTGCTCTGCACCGCTCGGCGACGCGGAGATCGTCAACAACGTCTACCGCATCGAGAACGTGGCCACGCGGCCGGCCGAGCGCATCACGGCCAACGACGAGGAGCGCCAGCGGCAGGGCTTCGAGCTCCAGACCACGTTCGAGTGGGCGGTGCGCGAGGGTGCTCGCGACGTTCGACCAGGGGCCGCGCTCGACGAGCACGGCGAGATCGCCCGGCTCTGCTACGGCCCGGGCGCGACCATCACGCGCCTCAACAAGGGGCTGCGGCGGCGCGCGGACCGCACCAGGCTCGGCTTCCTCATCGATCCGGTCCACGGGGCCTGGGCGAAGGACGCCGACGAGGACGACGAGCCCGCCGATCCCACGGTCCGGCCGCGGCAGTGGATCGTGCCGAGCGTGCAGGACCGCAAGAACGCGCTACTGCTGCAGCCGTGCGCCCCCGGGCTGTCGCAGACGACCCTCGCCACCGTGCAGCACGCCCTGCTGCGCGGGATCGAGGCGACCTTCCAGCTCGAGCAGGGCGAGGTGCTCGCCGAGCCCATGCCTGGACGCGACGCGCGCACCGGGTTCCTGCTCTACGAGGCGACCGAGGGCGGCGCGGGCGTGCTCACGCGGCTCGTCTCCGAGCCGCAGAGCATTGCCGTGGTGGCGCTGGCGGCACTGCGCATCATGCACTTCGAGCTGCCCGACCGGGCCGCGCTGCCGAGCGACCCGGCACGGCTCGCGGACGTCCCCGACACAGCGTGCGTGGCCGCCTGCTACAAGTGCCTGATGTCGTACTTCAACCAGCCCGACCACGAGCTCATCGACCGGCGCGACGAGCGCGCCCGGGAGATCCTGGTCAGGCTCGCCCACGCGACCGTCTCCGGGCTCGCGGAGCCTGCCGCGGCGCGCCCGCGCTCCGCGGCGCCCGCCGGCGACGGCGCGGACGCCCCGCTGCTCGCCCGCTGGCTCGGGCGTGCCGCGGCGCTCGGGTTGCCTCGGCCCGACGCGGAGCCGCTCCTGGTGGGAGACGCACCGCTGCGGCTCGTGTGGCGGAGCCACTACGTCGCCGCCACGCTTGCCCCGGTCACGAGCGAGGTGGCCGGCGGCCTGGACGATCGCGGCTTCCAGCTCGTCGCCTTCGGCACGGCAGAGGCGGGCTGGGACGATGCGTTCGCGCGGCTCGCCAAGGGCCTCGGGCGATGACGGCGAGCACGGTCTCGTACACGCCCGGAAGCCTCGTGCGCGCGCGGGGCCGCGAGTGGATGGTGCTCGCCGGCAGCGACGCCGAGACGCTGCACCTGCGCCCGGTGTCGGGCTCGGAGCAGGACGGGACCGTGCTCGACGTCGGGCTCGAGCTCGAGCCAGTGACGGACGCGAGCTTCCCTCGGCCGACCGCCGCGCAGCCGGCCGGCCACGACGCGGCGCTGCTGCTGCGCGACGCGCTCCTGCTGTCCCTGCGTCGCGGGGCCGGGCCGCTGCGCTGCTTCGGGCAGATCGCCGTCGAGCCGCGGGCCTACCAGCTCGTGCCGCTGCTCATGGCCCTGAAGCTCGATCCGGTGCGGCTGCTCATCGCCGACGACGTGGGCATCGGCAAGACCATCGAGGCCGGGCTCATCGCCCGGGAGCTGCTCGACCGCGGCGACGTCGAGCGCCTGGCGGTGCTCTGCCCGCCGCACCTGGTCGAGCAGTGGGTGGGCGAGCTCGGGGCACGCTTCAACCTGCGCGCCGTGGCCGTCACCGCCACGAGCGCGCGACGCCTGGAGGACGGCACGCCCGGGCAGAGCATCTTCGCCGCGCACCCGGTCACGGTGGTGAGCCTCGACTACATCAAGTCCGAGGCGCGGCGGGCGCACTTCCTCTCGACCTGCCCCGAGCTGGTCCTCGTCGACGAGGCGCACACGTGCGCGGCGACCGGCCAGGGCCGCCACCAGCGCTACGACCTGCTCCGGCAGCTCGCCGCCTCCCCGGATCGGCACGTCGTGCTGCTCACGGCCACGCCGCACAGCGGCGACGAGGACGCGTTCTACCGCCTGCTCGGCCTGCTCGACCCCGAGTTCCAGCGGCTGCCGGACCTCGCTGGCGCGGAGCGCGATCGGGTGCGCGAGCGCCTGGCGCGCCACTTCGTGCAGCGCCGCCGCCAGGACATCGAGGAGTGGCGGGAGGGGCGCAGGCTGTTTCCCAAGCGGCAGACGGCGGAGCTCACCTACCGGCTCGGCGGCGACTGGGAGCTGTTCTTCGAGCGAGTCCTCGTCTACTGCGCGGGCGTCGTCGAGGCCGCGGGCGGGGACGAGCGCCGCCGCCGCATGACCTTCTGGGAGACCCTCGCGCTCATGCGCTGCGCGGCGTCGAGCCCGGCGGCCGCCAGGCGGGCGCTGCGCACGCGCGCGGGGCTCGAACCGGAGGCCTGGGACGACGAGGCGCTGGAGGGGAGCGTGTTCGACGGCGCGGCCGACTCGCTGCCCGACGACGACGTGGAGCCTCCGGCAGGCCACGACGACCCGGCGCTCGACGCGCTGCTCGCGCACGCCGAGCGGCTCGCCGGGCAGGCCGGCGATCCCAAGCTGGCCCGGCTCGCCGGCCACCTCGAGCAGTTGGTCCAGGAGGGGTTCCGGCCGGTGGTCTTCTGCCGCTACATCGCCACGGCGCACTACCTTGGCAAGCACCTGTGCGCGCGTCTCCCGGACGTGACCATCGGCGTCGTCACGGGCGAGCTCACCTCCGACGAGCGGCAAGAGAAGGTCGAGTTGCTCGGCGACGCGGAAAGGCGCCTGCTCGTGGCCACCGACTGCCTGTCGGAGGGCATCAACCTGCAGGACCACTTCGATGCGGCCGTGCACTACGACCTCTCGTGGAACCCGACGCGGCACGAGCAGCGCGAGGGCCGGGTGGACCGCTTCGGGCAAGAACGGCCCATCGTGCGCGCGACGCTGATGTACGGCGCGAACAACCCGGTGGACGGCGCCGTGCTCGAGGTCATCCTGCGCAAGGCGGCGAAGATCCGCCAGGAGCTCGGCGTGCCGGTGCCGCTGCCCGACGAGGGCCACACGCTCACGCAGGCGCTCATGCGCGCCGTGTTCCTGCGCCGGCCGAAGGCGCCGCAGCAGCAAATCCTCGACCTCGGCGGCAGCGCCGAGGCCAAGGCCATCGACGCCGTGTGGCGCGACGCGAGCGAGAAGGTCAAGCGCAACCGCACGGTGTTCGCGCAGGGCCGGCTCAAGCCCGAGGAGGTCCTGCCCGAGTGGCACAAGACGCTCGCGGCCGTCGGCGGGCCCGAGGACGTGCGGCGCTTCACGGGCCGCGCGCTCGCGCGTCTCGGCGCCGGGATCGAGCGCGTGGGCCAGGGCTACAAGGCGCCACTCGATGCCTTGCCGCCGGAGGTGCGCGAGCGGCTCGATGCCGAGGGGCTCGGCGGCACGATCCGGATCGACTTCGCCTACCCGCCCGCGCCGCGCTGCCGCTCGGTGCTGCGTAGCCACCCGCTCGTCTCCGTGCTGGCGGAGACGCTGCTCGAGCGCACGCTCGCGACCCTGCCCGCGGACGGCGCCGCCGACCCGGGCGTGCTCGGCCGCGTCGGCTGCTGGGCCTCGCCCGCGGTCGCGACGCGTACCACCGTCGCCCTGTTGCGCCTGCGCCACCAACTCGTGACCCAGCGGCGCGCCGCGAGCTGCACGGCGCTCGTCGAGGAGGCCACGGCCCTCGGCTGGGCTGGCGCCGCCACGCTGCTCGAAGGCGAGGCAGCGCTCGCCCTGCTCGAGACGCCGCCGCAGGCCGATCCGCCGGCTCACGTGCGCGAGCGCCAGGCCGTGCAGGCGCTGGATCTCCTTGCGGCCCGCTCGGCCGACCTCGACGCCTACGCCGAGCAGCGCGCCCAGGCGCTGCTCGCCGACCACCGCCGCGTGCGCGAGGCCGCGGACGCGCGCGGGAGCTACGCGGTCAGGTCGGTGCTCCCGCCGGACGTGATCGCCCTCTTCGTCCTGCTCCCCCCTGCCGGGTAGACGCCATGGCCCCCCGCCGCCACCGCCGCCGCAGCGAGGCGCAGCTCGCGTTCGAGGCGCTCGCCATCGAAGGGGGCCTGCTTTCGCCCGAGTGGCTCGCCCGCGTGGCCCAGCTTCAGGCCGACGCGCAGGCCGAGGCCGACTACCGCGTGCCGAGGGGCCTCGGCCTGCGCGACGAGATCGGCCGCTACTGGCGCATCGCCCAGGCGCTCTGGGCGGACCTCGCCACGGGCCGAGCCGCGGGTGCCGATCCCACGAAGCTCGGCGAGCGGTTCGCGCTCGGGCTGCTGCGCGAAGCGTTCGGCTTCGGCACGCTCGTGCCCTGCGAGGGTGTCGAGATCGCCGGCCGGAGCTACCCCGTGCGCTTGCGGGCGCTCGGCGGGCGGGTGCCGGTGGTCGTGGCGCCGTCAGGGCTCGGCCTCGACACGGCCGCGCCGGCGTTCGGCGACGGCGGCCGGCGGCGGAGCGCGTTCGGGCTCTGCCAGGAGCTGCTCAACGCCGACGACGGCGTCCTGTGGGGCATCGCCACCGACGCCGTGCATCTTCGCATCCTGCGCGACAACGGCAGCCTGACGAGGCCCGCGTGGGTCCAGGCGGACCTCGGGCGCATCTTCGCGGAGCAGCGCTACGCCGACTTCGCCGCGCTGTGGCTGCTCGCGCACGAGAGCCGCTTCGGCAGCCCGGACAAGCCGGTCACCGAGTGCGCGCTCGAGACCTGGCGCAGCCAGGGCCGCGAGCAGGGCACGCGCGCGAGAGAGCACCTGCGCCGCGGGGTCGAGGACGCGCTCGTGGACCTGGGCCAGGGCTTCCTCGCGCACCCGGACAACGCGCGGCTGCGGGCCGCGCTGCAAGACGGCTCGCTCGCGACGACCGGCTACTTCCAGCAGCTCCTGCGGCTCGTCTACCGGCTCATCTTCCTGCTCGCGGCCGAGGAGCGCGAGGTGCTGCACGCGCCTGCTGCCTCCAAGCGCGCGAGGGATCTCTACGCCGAGGGCTACGCCGTACGCCGCCTGCGCGACCGCGCGGTGCGCCGCAGCGCGCACGACCGCTTTGGCGATCTGTGGCAGGGCCTGCAGATCGTACTGCGCGGCCTCGCCCGCGGCGAGCCGCGCCTCGGCCTGCCGGCCCTGGGGGGCCTGTTCGCGCCCGAGCAGTGCCCGGCGCTCGACGCCGCCCGGCTCGAAAACCGCCACCTGCTCTACGCGATCTTCCGGCTCTCGTGGCTGCGCGACGAGGCGGGCCTGTCGCGCGTGAACTGGCGCGACATGGGGCCCGAGGAGCTCGGCAGCGTGTACGAGAGCCTGCTCGAGCTCGTTCCGCAGGTGGGCGAGGGCGGCCGCACCTTCGCCTTTGCCACCGGCGGCGAGGCCAGGGGCCACGCCCGCAAGACGACCGGCAGCTACTACACGCCCGACAGCCTCGTGCAGGTGCTGCTCGACAGCGCGCTCGAGCCGGTCATCGCCGAGACGATCGCCAAGACCCCGGATAGCCCCGCCGACGCGCTCCTCGGCCTGTGCATCGTGGACCCCGCCTGCGGCTCCGGCCACTTCCTGCTCGCCGCCGCCAGGCGGCTCGCTGCCCACGTCGCGCGCCTGCACGCGAGCGGCACACCCTCGGCCGAGGACTACCGCCGGGCGCTACGCCAGGTGGTCGGCCGCTCGGTCTTCGGCGTGGATCTCAACCCCATGGCGGTCGAGCTCTGCAAGGTGAGCCTCTGGATGGAGGCGGTCGAGCCCGGCCGGCCGCTGACCTTCCTCGACGCGCACGTCCAGTGCGGCAACGCCCTGCTCGGCACGACGCCCGACCTCCTCGCGAAGGGCATCCCGGACGAGGCGTGGGCGCCCATCGAGGGGGACGACAGGAAGATCGCGAGCGCCCTCAAGAAGCAGAACAAGCGGGAGCGCAGCGAGCTGACGCTCGACTTCGGCGCGCCGCCGGCCTCGACCTACGCGCGCCTGGGCGACGGGGCGCGCGCCGTGGACGACGCCGCCGACGAGACCCTGGACGCCGTGACGGCCAAGGGGCACCGCTGGCAGGAGCTCCTGTCGAGCGGCCGCTACGAGCACGCACGCTTCGTGGCCGACCTCTGGTGCTCGGCCTTCGTCTGGCGCAAGCAGCCCGGGCCGCTGCGCGAAGCGGCGCCGACGTATGCCGTGCTCCGGGCCATCCAGCAGGACGCTGGCCGGGCGCCCCAGACGCTGCGCGACGAGGTGGGGCGCCTGCGCGAGCAGTGCCGCTTCTTCCACTGGCACCTCGCGTTTCCGCAGGTCTTCGCAAAGGGCGGGTTCGACGTGGTGCTGGGGAATCCGCCGTGGGAGCGGGTCAAGCTCCAGGAGCAGGAGTTCTTCGCGCCGCGCAGCGAGGAGATCGCAGGCGCGGCGAACGCCGCCGCCCGCAAGACCTTGATCGCCGCGCTGCCCAAGACGAACCCCCAGCTCTCGGCCGAGTGGACCGCGGCGAGCCGGCAGGCCGAGGGCTACAGCCACTTCGTGCGGCAGTCCGGGCGCTAGCCAGCGCCCTGCTCGAGATGGCCGCCCTGAACAACGGCTTCGACCGCGAGTTGCCCGCGGCCGAGGGCTGGCGGGCCTTCGGATCGACGCAGGCTCCGCTGCGGGTTTGGCTGCGGCCGGAGGCCGGCGAGACTGCGGTCGGCGCGGTCGTGGCGCTCTCGCAGCCGAGCGTCGCCCGGGCGCTCGCGGGGCACGGCGAGCCGCTCTCCCTCCCGCTGCCCAAGGGAGCCTGCGCCGCCCGCGCGGTGGCCGACTACCCTAGCCTGCACCGCCTGCTGCGCCGCGCCTTGCAGCTCTCGCGCAGCCTGCCGGACGAACTGCTCCACGCCTTCGAGGACAAGACGCGGTCGCTGCCGAGGAGCACGGAAGCCGAGCGCCTCGTCGTGCAGCGCGTCGGCCAGGATCTCTTCCGCGAGGGGCTGCTCGACTACTGGGAGGGGCGCTGCGCCGTGACCGGGCTCGCCGCGGCCGAGTTGCTGCGCGCGAGCCACATCAAGCCGTGGGCCGACTGCCCGACCGACGCCGAGCGGCTTGACGTCTACAACGGCATGCTCCTCGCGCCGCACCTCGACGCCGCGTTCGACCGGGGTCTCGTCACCGTGGCGGACGAAGGCGCCATCGTGGTCTCGCCGGTGCTGCAAGCGGCCGACCGCAAGGCCCTCGGGCTCGACGTACCGCTCGCGGTCCGGCGGCTCGAGGCACCGCATCGTGCCTACCTCATCTGGCACCGGCAGCGGGTGTTCAGGGCGAACTAGCTCCGCCGCTGCTTGCGGGGCCCTGCGCCGCGCCGACCTCTACCCGAGCGGGATGGTCCAAGGACCGGCGAGCCGCCTCAGCTTCACGCGCGCTTCGGGCAACTTGGGGCCGTGCACATCCGCGTGCGCGCGGTTGCGCCGGACGCGATCCGGGCTGTGCTGGACCCGCAACCCAGCGATCGCCCGAACGCCTCCGGCGCGAAGAGAGACGGTATGCGTTCACGCATTGCGGCGCTGGCAACGACGGCTCGCCGAGTCGGCCGCGATCGCGGCTTACGTCCTCGGCCCGGGTCCTCGCGTACAGGAGTACGCTGCGGCCCGGGCCTCCGGGCGCGCTCGCGTTCGCGGCCGCCTGACGAGCCGGGTGTTGGAATGCGTGAACGGTTGCGAGAGACGATGCCATTGTCGGCCGGGATCCTGGCGTGGTCCCTCGACTGCTGTGGCGTCGAGGACCTCGACCAATCCGTAGACATCGCCGGCCCTTGGTCGCGGAACGCCTCCGGCCCGAAGTTGTCCGCCCGGTCGCAAGAACTCCGGTGGATCCGATGGTAGAGGAGATCTCCGTCCGGGATCTCCTCCTTCGGCCAGTCTACCTCGGCCTCTTCGTCAGCCAGGCGACCAGCCCTTCGGTGCACGAGCCGGGGTCGAGCGTTCCCTTGATGCAGATCGTGGCCTTGTCGTCGCCGTAGAGCTCGGCGCGTGCCACCGGGTCGGCCGGGATGTTGACGAGCAGCTCGTGGCTCGCGCTCTCCCAGTGGATGTCGATGCTGCCGCCCGGTCCGGCACCGATGTGGGGCACGTCGATCGCGGTGCCGTCCCGCTCGTACGCGGCGATGGCATGCCGCCTCAGGAATCCGACTGCTCGCTCCCAGGTCTTCTGCGAGCACGCAGGGCTCCCCGCCCCGTCGAAGTCCGCCTCGAGGTTCAGGATCGCGCGCGATTCCTCGATGGCCCTCGCGATCGCTCTGAGCGCCGGGGGCAGATCTCGACCCGCACCGGCACGCCGAGCGAGTTTCTCGAGCAGGACGCCGGGGTCGGTCATGGTCGCTGGCACGCGGGCCGCGACAATACCAACAACCGAGAAGGACGAGCTACTCCAATCCGCTGGCCGGACGCGGGGAGCGATCCCACCCCGCAGCCCGGCGCGGCGTCAGTCCGACGCGCGCTGCGTGGGCTTGTTCCCGGGCACGTCGTCGTCCCGCGGCGCGTGGCGCCGCCCGAGGTCGTCCGGCTCGCGGCCTGGGCCGACCAGGGCCACGTCACCGTGGCGGACGGCGGCGCTCAACCTCAGGCGAAGTCCGCGCGCCACAGGTGCACGGCCCGCTTCGCCATGCGCTGCTGTCGCGCTTCGAGCCTTTCCGGCGTCCACTCGTCCGGAGCATCCGCGGCGATCTGCCGAGCGGTCGCGTAGGCGCTTCGTTCGTAGGCGCGGAGCTTCTCGGCGTACGATGCGTTGCCCACGGCCCGGTTTGCGGACGGCTCGATCAGCACGAGGTTGCCGAGCCGGTAGACGCAGGCGCTCCACCGCTCGCGCGGGAAGCTCGCGCACCACTCGTCGGCCGGGTTCTCGGGCAGCACGTGCTCTATGCTCGCCGGGTCGGTGTCGGCGTCGCAGAGCCGCCCGGACTGGTCCGACTCGAGGCGCGCCAGCATGTACTTGGCGACCCGCTTGCGCTGGCCGGCCGTGTCGATCGCCAGGCGGGCGAAGTCCTCCCGGAACTTGGCGTCCTCGACGTAGATCGGGCGCAGCAGGTCGAACACGTCGGCCGGCGCGCGCGCTTTGCCGTCGAGCATGGCCTTTGCCGCCCGGTGGTAGACTGGCTCCAGCTCGTTCGGATTGAGCGATCCGACCACGGTGTACCGGAAGGAGATCACGCTCACCAGCTTGAGCACCCGTTCGAAGTCGTTGGGAAGTTGCTCCCACGCGGCGAACAGCAGGGGCGTCATCTGCCGCACACGGAAGAGACACAGCTCCCCGACGTACTGCCGGCACTTGCCACGATCGGCCCAGTAGCCGTGACGGGGATCGGAAAGCGCGCAGAACAGCTCTGCCCGGCGCTCGAGTGCCTCCAGCAGCTCGAGCACCTCGGCCGGAGTGCGCACGCGGTCCCGAATGAGCTTGAAGAGCCGCACACTGCGGATCTTGGGCACGTCGCACAGCAGGTGATAGCGCAAGAGCTCGATGAACCGCTCTTGGCCGACCGTCAGCAGCAGCGATCTCCACCGCCGCTCCAGGGAAGCAATGTCGCTCTCGACCTTCGTGCGCGAGAACAGGTAGTTCTTGACCAGGTCCGTGGTGGTCAGCTCGATCCCTCGGGCGTTCAGGGTCTCGAAGACCGTGTAGGCGTTCAGCTCATCCTCGACCACGATCCAGATGAACAGCAGGCCGTGCGCCACCACCTCGGACGCCAGGCCCGCCAGAGCTTCTCCGTCGGACGCGATCTCGGCCTGCTTGCGAAGGCGATCCGTGAAGTAGCGGAAGCACTCCCACAGCAGGCGGTTGGACCTGGGCAGCCCGGGCGGATTGAGGGGCGGGCGGAGCTGGACCAGGTAGTCCTGGAAGAACGGGTCGTCCGTCCGGTTCAGGAAGAGCCTGCTGCTCTCGATCAGCGAGGCCGGATCCTTCTCGCCGATGAACCGGCCGCGCAGCGCCGCGGCACGCTCCCGGTTGGCCTCCGGGTCGATGCCCTGGCCGGCCAGCTCTTGGAGGCGGGAGATGACGGCCAGCCCGAGAGTGGCGAGCGTCGCCATGCGCTGCTGCCCGTCGATGATGCGGTACTCGCGGTCGGTGACTGCCTGCACGACGAGCGCGCCCATGTAGTGGCGGTCGTCAGGCCGGCCGCGCAGCTCCAGGACGTCGTTCCACAGATCCTCCCACTGCTCCTCTTGCCAGGAGTAGTCCCGCTGGTGCGGAGGAACGCGAAACTTCCGGCCGTTGCCGACCAGAGCCTGGTAGTTGACCGTGCTCGTGCTAAGCAGGTTCGATTTGGCCATGTCGGTTCGGCTCGCGCCAGTGACCGGGCGCCATCCAGGCTGACCGTAGCCGGCGGCCCGGCACGGGGCAAGGGGCGCTGGCTGGCCGGCGGCTGGCCGGCAGGGTGGATCGGCACTCGCGCCGGCGACCGCGGGCGGCCAGCGCCAATCGAGCGTGGGCTGGCCGGCCGCCCTGGGCGGCGCGCGCGGCCCGCTACCAGCTCACCTTGATCGGGGTGGCCTCGGGCGAGTACTCGTTGTCGAGCTCGCCGTCGACCACGCGTAGCTGATCGGTGGCGCTGGCCGCCGCGAGCAGGTCGGAGTAGCTCGCCTGTTTGCCGTCGAGCATGGTGTTCAGGAAACGGCCGAGCGCGTAGCCGCTCTTCCAGCTCGGCGCCTCCAGGCCGTTGGTGATGAGCTCAAGGTTGCGGCTGCCGCCTTCCTTCAGGGGGAAGTAGTCCTTCTCGTAGTAGTTGTAGGAGACGCAGCCGTCGACGAACAGGATCTGGTAGCTCGCCGGGAAGTCCGCGGATGAAAAGCGGCTGGGATCGAGCGGTCCGTAGCCGATGTACGAGTGCCCGTTGTACACGAACACGTCGCTCGTCTTGATGGCGCGCTTGTGCGGTGTCGCGTCGCTCTCGGCGCCGAAGTAGGTGTTGATCTTGAGCGTGAAGCTGCGCTCGGCCTCGCCGCTCACGCTCACCTTGACCGGCGCCTCCAGGGTGATCCAGTGCTTGATGAGCTTCTTGCCGACGGCGGCGCGCAGCGCGTCGCGCTGCGACCAGGCAAGCTCATCGGGCATCTCGTCATCGACCTCCCAGGAGAGGATGTCGTAGAAGCTCACGCCCGTGAGCTTGACGCCGTCGACGGTGAAGCTCGCCAGATCCTCGGGTGGATCCACGGCCGTGACCTGGTAGGCCGGGCCTGACCCTCGCCGGTGTCGATCGCGCAGGCGCCCGCCAGCCCGGCGAGAAGCGGCGGGAGCAGGCAGAGCACGGGGCGTGCGGAGAGCTTCATGGTCGCGCGCGCATGCAGGAGGCGTGCCGGTGGCATATGGTGGTCCTGGGTATTCAGATGTCGTACACTTGGGGCCGGCTGGAGCCGGCGTCGTGGTCTTGTGGCAGGCAAGGTGGATCGTGCCCGATCCGCGGCCCGGCGTCCATGCGTCTGGCCTGGACCTGCGGCTGCGGCCAGCGGTTGCGGCTGCGGCGGACGGTTGCGGCAATGGCCGCAGTGGCGGCCGGTGCCAGAGGCCGCCCGGCGACGCCAACGTGCTCGCGCGGCAACGCGCCGTGCGGCTCGGCTTGCTTGGCCCGGCGCGTTGTAGCATGCTGACTGGTGCCGATGGCGATCGATCCCAACCAGCAGTGGTCCGTCAGCATCACCGACGACGACCAGCGCACCATGAGCGCGATGCAGGTCGTGGACCTGTACATGCGCGGCGGGCTCAGCCTGACCGACACCTTTGTGTGGCGCGACGGCATGACCGACTGGGTGCCGCTCGGGCAGGCTCACGATCTCGTCGCGCTGATGAACCAGCCGCGGGCCGGAGAGGAGCCGGTCCCGCAGAGCGCCACGGTGATGCTCGACCGCGAGGCCGACGCCGGCGCAGGGTTGGCCGGCACCGTCATGATAGATGGCGGCTCCCCCTACCAGGCGCCGCTGGCCGCAGCTCCGCGCCCGGCGGCCGGCGGGGCGCCGTGGGGAGCTGCCGCACCGCCTCCCGCCGCGCCGGGGCCAGCGGCTGGCTACGGCTTCGGTGGCCCGCCCGCAGCGGCGCGTGCCCCGGGCGGCCTGCCGCGACCACCGTCGCCCGGCCCGGGGCGTCCCGGCCAAGGCGGCGGCGGCCAGGGGCCGCGGTTCGCGGTCCCGGATCTGAGGACTCCGGGCAGCCTGGACAGCGGGCCCCACTCCACGAGAGACGAGTTGCTCAACCTGGGCGGCGCGGTCTCGGGCGGCATCGCGGCAAGCCCGTTCGCCCCGCCGCCGCTGGACGCGCCCATGGCGCCGCCGCCGCCGCAGCCGCAATCCGCTCCGGGCGGGCCGTTTGCCGCCATGGCGGCGCAGGCGCCGCCCAAGAAGAGCAAGGCCGGCATCATCATCGCGGTCGTCGCCGGCGTCGCGGTGGTCGGCGCGGGCGCGTTCTTCCTCGTGCGTGGGCTAGGTGGCGCGCAGCCGAGCAAGGTCGCGGCAGCCGATACCTCGGCCGCGGCCGGGACGACTGCCAAGTCGTCCGGCTCGGCCAACGAGGGCGACAAGACGGCCGAGGCCGGCGAGGGAGGCGCGGAGCCGTCGGGTGACGAGGCTGCGGGCGGCAAGGGGGCACAGGCGAGCGGTGAGTCATCGGCCGAGGCCAAGGCCGGCGCCAGCGCCACGGCGAAGGCCGGAGAGGCCGCGCCGAGCGGCAAGACGGACACCGGCACGAGCACCAAGAGCGCTACCGGCACCGCGACGGCCGCTACCGCGGACAAGAAGGACGAGAAGAAGGACGAGAAGAAGGACGAGAAGAAGGACGAGAAGAATGACGAGAGTTCAACCGGGGCGCCGCCAAGGCTGCGCTCGACAGCGCGGCCGGCTCGGCCTCGGGGTGCGCCCGTCCCGGCGGCCCCACGGGCAAGGGGCGCGTAACCGTGACGTTCGGCCCGAGCGGGTCGGCGCAGGGGGCCAGCGTGGGCCCGCCCTTTGCCGGCACGGCCGTGGGGAGCTGCGCCGAGTCGGCCTTCCGGCGCGCGCGTGTGCCGCCCTTCACCGGCTCGCCGGTGACCGTGGGCAAGACCTTCTTCATCCGCTGATCGCGCGGGCCTGCGGCTCCCTCACGGGACAGAGCCCCGCGGCGCCGCTCACCACAACACGTCGCGCTGCGCGACGATCGCCCGGATGACGGCCACGCTCACGTCCAAGCGCAGCCAGGCTTTGGTGTCGCCGGCCGAGCCTGAGGCGCCCGCGGCGAGTAGCACGGGAGCCGCGGCCGTCGTGCGCGGCCGGCCGGCCCGGCACGCCACCGTCGCCAGCGGATCGGCCAGTACCGCAGCCCACGCCTCCTTGCCGAGGCTCTCCACCAGGCGCGCAAAGGCGGGGCTGGCGCCGAGCGAGCGCTGGGCGTCGGGCTTGTGGATTCGCCCCAGGGTCTCACGGGCGCTCATGCCGGCCGCCGCTACGAACCTATCCTGCGCCACGGCGAGCAGCACGTCGATGGGCTCGGGAGCGTCCGTTCGCTCGGCCTGGCGCGGCGGCAGCAGGCGCAAGCGCGTGACCGGCGCGGCCAGGCCGTCCATGCGAAGCTTCGCCGTCTGAAGGCGCAGCCCGCTCGCCGCGAGAAGCTTCGCCACGGCGCCGCGGCGGCGCAACCCGAGCAGCCGATCCAGGCCGCCCGAGAGCTTGCCGGCGTCGGCCACGGTGCCGTGGACGAAGCCGGTCAGCCCCTCACCGGTGCAGCGCAGCCCGGCCACGGTCCGGTCGCCACGACCGGCGGAAAGGGCGGCGAGCGCCTCGCCGAGCTCGGCACCGACCTCGGCCGGCAGGTCGCGACCCAAGGCCGCGATGACCGATCGGGCGCTGGAACGCGCTCGATCGGCGCGACCTTCGCCGGCCTCGCTCCACGCCGCGCCGAGCAAGGAATCGTCGGGTAGGTCGAGAAGCACCGCCGGCGTGACCAGACCCCCGGCCGCGAACCGGCGGCCCGCCTCCGGGCTGCTCGGCTCGAGCTCGAGCCCGAGCCGGGCCCCCGCGGCGTCCAGCTCCAGCGCGAGGCGCGCCGCCTTGGCGTCCGCGAGAACGCCGCGTAGCGTGGCACCGACCGCCTTGACATCCGCCACTGCCGCCAGCGCCGGGAGCCACCGGCGCGGATCGAGCTTGCCCAGCGCGCGCTCGACGCGCTCCTGGATGGGGCCGTGCAGGGCGGCCTCCCCCACCTGGATCACCAGGTCCTCGTGCGCCGGCGGTTGCCGGGAGGCCGTGCGCGCCACGTACGGTCCGAGAGCGCCCAGGGCCCGCTCGCTCGATCCGAACAGCAGGTAGTTGTCGAGCACACCGATGGCCGCGCCCACCGCGGTGGGCCCCGCGACGACCGGCTCGCCCTTGCGCCGCAGCCGCACGAGCCCGGCGCTGTCGGCGGGCTGGGCCGCGAACCGAGCCTGGGCGCCCGCGGTGAGCGCGGCCACGAGCCCGCTCCCGCTGCGGACATGCACGCCGATGACGCCGAGCACCTCGGCCGCGGCCGACGCCGCAGCGGGCGCGCCAGTTGCGGCGGAGCTGCGCCCGCCCGGACCAGCCCCGACCGCGTCGGCCAGGGCGCCCACGACCGGCAGATCCTCGTCCACGAGCGGCAGCGCCTCCACCCCAAGCCCGGCCGCCGTCACGACCAGCGCGCCCGGGGTGGCGGGGATGAGGCCGGCCAGCTCGCCCGCGGCCGCCCGCACCTTGGCCCAGGAGAGCTTGGGCCGCGCCACCATGACGTCGGCCAGCCAGCCCGCCGGTGCGGGCACCGGCTCCGGAGCCGCCGGCGCCGCGGCCGAGGCAGCGGAACCCGCGGCATCCGGCCGGCTGCACGCGCCGGCGAGCAGGGCCATGGCGCCGAACAGCAGCGCTGCCATCAGGGGCTTTGGTGGGGAGGCTCTCTTCACGGCTCGATCCTCGTCCTGGGCACGAACGAGCATAATCGGTGTTGCCGGCGGCGTGCGCCGCATCTAGCACTACTGCCGGAAACTCCGTTTCCGCGCTTCGCGCTCGCCGCTGCGCGGCGGGCAGTAGTGCTAGACAGGCCCTTGCGAAAGGCAGACCGACTCGCGATGGAGCCGTTCCGCAACATCCTGCTGCCCACCGACTTCTCCACGCACGCCATGCAGGCGGCGGACATGACGCACCGGCTGGCCCGGCTGTTCGACGCGTCGGTGTCGCTGGTGCACGTCTATCATCCCGAGGCCGCACCGGATCCAGACGTGGACCTTGGCCGGATCACGCGCGAGCAGCTCGACATCGTGCGCCTGACGCGCCTGACCGACATCAAGGTGGGCGAGCTCGGCGCGCTGTGCCATCGCTCCTACCCGGCGGCGATCTGCGAGTATGCCGAGGCGCATCGCGCCGACCTCATCGTGCTCGGCACGCACGGCACGACCGGCGTGGACCGGCGCCTCCTGGGCGACGTGGCCGAGAAGGTCATGCGCCACGCGCCTTGCAGCGTGCTGCTCGTGCGGCCCAGCTCCCACCTGCACACCCTGGCGCCCAGGACCATCCTGGCCACGACCGACTTCTCCGGCGAGGCCGAGCGGGGCGTGGACATCGCCGCCGAGCTCGTCCGCCGCCTGGAGTGCGGCGTCGTCCTGCTGCACGTGCACAACCTGCTGCCGAGCCTCCCGCCCTCGGCCGTGGCGCAGGAGGATCTGGTGCCGGCGCAGAGCAGCGTTGACTCGCGCCTGCTCGGCGGCCTCGAACACCTGCGCAAGACGAAGCTGCACGGTCACGAGCCGTCGCGCATCGAGCTCCTGCACGACAAGAACGCCGTGCGCGCGATCTGCGACTACGCCGAGGACCAGGAGATCGACTTCGTCGTCGTCTCGAGCCACGGCAAGACCGGCATCAAGCACTTCCTCATCGGCGGCGTGGCCGAGAAGGTGGCGCAGCAGGCCCAATGCCCGGTGCTGCTCGTGCGCATCCCGCCGTGGCAGCGGGCGGGCTGAGCGCGACGGCGACCGCTCAGGCTCTCAGTACGCAATCCCCGAGTACGGGCACTTCTTCTTGATTGCTTCCACGTCGCACGGGTTCGGCGGCTCGCAGTCGAACCACTGGGGGCAGCTCAGATCCTGCTCGCAGCCGCAGCCGCAGGCGTTCTCGAAGCTCGTGGTGTTCTCCGGGCAACCGTAGTCGATGAGCTTGCACTCGTCGGGATCGGTGCTGACGTACTTGCGCCACCACTCCTTGTCGGGATCGCAGGGGCACGCCTTGTCGGTGCAGACGACGCCCTTGACCGTGCAGGTGCAGTCGTTACAGCCGTCGACCGACGGGAAGGTCTCGCCCTGCTGGTAGGAGTTGCCCAGGTACACGCACTCGCCCGCGCACGGCATCTGCGTGCACAGCACTTCGCCGGTGCCGTCCTGGGCGCAAGAGCAGGTATTGCAGCCGTCGCCGGCCGGGAAGCTCTCGCCGGGCGCGTAGAGCTGGCCCTGGTACTCGCAGCCGGACGGGCAGGCCATGGCCGTGCACTCCAGCGACCCGTAGTCCATACAGCTGCAGGTGTTGCAGCCGTCGCCGGCGGGGAAGGTCTCGCCGGGGAGGTAGTGCTGGCCCTGGTCCCAGCAGCCCTCGCAGGCCATGGCGGTGCAGGCCACCATGCCGTCCTCGCCGCAGCCGCAGTTGTTGCAGCCGTCGCCGGCCGGGAAGCTCTCGCCGGGAGCATAGAACTGGCCCTGGTACTCGCAGCCGGGGTCGCAGGCCACGGCGGGGCAGGCCACGGAGCCGTCATCCATGCAGGTGCAGCTAGTATTGCAGGGACCGCCGGCCGGGAGCTGGTCGCCGGGCTCATAGGTCTTGCCGCCGTACTCGCAGCGGACGGCCGACTCCACCAAGGGGTCGCAGCCCGCGGCCGGCAAGGCCGCGAACGCGGCAAGGCTGGCGCAAGCGGCTCCCGCCGCGAAACCGAGCGCGCTTCGGTCGTGTCGTCGGACGAGCATATGCGGGCCTCCTGTGTCGTGCTTGGTGTGCCAGGGTGTGTCAGGATCGGCGTCCGGTGTCCGGGGATCCGCCGGATCTCCGCGGCCTGCCGGTGCTGCTCTGTTCCACCTTGGAAGATCCGTGCCAGCTAGAAGTAGTAGCTCAGCTTGTACGCAGCGCATGTATCAGGACCGCCGCCCAGACCATCGCCGCTGTCCGCATGACATGGATTCTAGCGCCGCAGCGGCAGGGCAGGGCTACGCTTTGTCCGATGCTCCGCTTGCTGCCTGCTCTTGCCGCCGCCTTGGCTCTCTGCTTGCCCGCCCCCGCCGCGCATGCTGCCCCGGGAGCGGGCACCCTGGACGATCCGGTCGTCGTCGACGCGTTTCCGTACGCCGTCGCCGGCACGACGCTCGGGGCGCCTTCCGACCAGATCGACTCGTACTCGTGCGCCCCCGGTCTCGACGAGTCCGGCCCGGAGCGGATTTTCCGCTTCAGCCTTCCGGCCCAGGCCCGCGTCACGGCCTGGGTCGAGGGCGACAGCGACAAGGTGGACATCGACGTGCACCTGCTCGCCGACGCGGCGCGCGACGGCAAGAAGGCGAAGAGCTGCGCGGCGCGCGACAACGTCATCGCCGAGGCCGAGATGGCCGCCGGCGAGCACTACGTCGTGGTCGACTCCTACGACGGCGAGGCGCAGGCGGGCCCTTTCGTGTTGCACCTGGAGGCCATCGGCGACGCCTGGATCGAGCGGGTCGTGGCGCAAGGAGTCGTGTGGCGTGCGCGGCGCTTCGCGGATCTCTATGGCGCGCAAGTCGTCCATGAGCTCGTGGTCGATACGCTCCAGCCCGACGTGGAGATCCGCGCCGTGGACGCCAAGGGCTGCCAGACGGTGGGCGCGATGGGCGCCGCAGTGGGGGCGGTGGCGGGCATCAACGGGGGCTACTTCACCAGCGGCTGCGAGCCGGTTTCGCTGTTGAAGTCCGGCGGCAAGCTGCTCGCCACGAACGCCGTGAGCCGCGGTGCCTTCGGCCTCACGAGCGACATGGCGCCGCTCGTCGAGCTCGTCGCCGCGGGCAAGGACTGGCCGGCCGCGTACGAGACTCACGGCGGGGGCCCGCTCTTGGTCGTGGGCTCCGCACCCAAGGCGGGCAAGGACGCCTGGGCCGCCGAGGGCTTCTCCTCGGGCGGCTTCATCGGCAAGAACCCGCGCTCATTCGCGGGCTACGACGCGCAGGGGCGATCGCACCTGTGCACCGTGGACGGCCGGCGTGACAATGCCGCCGGCATGTCCCTCGACGAGCTCGCCGCCTTTGCCGCGAGCGCCGAGATCGGCCTGGCCGAAGGCGTGAACCTCGACGGCGGCGGCTCGACCACGATGTGGATTCTGGGCGCCACGCCGAGCGGGGTGGTGAGCTACCCTTCCGACGCGCCGCAGGAGGATCAGAAGCACCCTGGCTCGCGGCCGTGCAGTGGCGGCCTCTTCGTCCTCGCACCCGAGTACAACCACCCGCCGCGCTTCCAGACCGAGCCGCCCACCGAGGCCGAGGCGGGGAAGAGCTACCTGTACGACGCCGACGCCATCGATCTGGACGTCAACGACATCGTGACCTTCGCGCTGCTCGTCGGGCCCGAAGGCATGAGCGTGGACGCGCCGAGCGGGCTCGTCCAGTACGCGGCGAGCGCCGCGTCGCCGCCCAGCGCGGCCGTGACGCTTCGCGCCAGCGACGACCGGGGCGCCTACGCGGACCAGAGCTTCACCCTCGCGATCCAAGGCGGCATGGGGGCCGCCGGCCAGGGCGGGACGGCCGGTGGCGACGGCGGGGGCGGCGCTGCGGCCACGGGCGGCGCGGCCGGCGAAGGCGGGGCGGCCGCGGCCGAGGTCCCGCCGGACGCGCAAGGTGCCGCGCCGGAGGGCTGCGGCTGCCGCACCGGCGGCGCGCCGGGCCCAGGCTTGCCGGGACGCGCCGGGCTCGCGCTGGCGGTGCTGCTCGCGCTGCTCGGCCGGCGGGGCCGTCCGGGCTAGTGTTCGTGCGCGGCCGCGGCGAGGGCACGGCCGCGATCGGGGAGGCGTCGCGCGTTGCCCTTTTGTCATTGCTGGAAGGACAATTTGAGGGTAGATTGTCACTGACCCAATGACAATTTCCCACGACCTCCTGCGCCTGAAGCTGGCGGAGTCGCTGGCGGCTGAGCCTCCCGCCCTGACGCGGCGCGACGTCTGCGTGCCTGGCATCCCGCGCAAGGCGTTCGCGGTCATCGGCGTGCGCCGCGGCGGCAAGACCTCGTTCATGTGGCAGTGCCGCGCCGACCGGCTGGCCGCGGGGCGAGCGCGCGAGGCGCAGCTTCTCGTCTCGCTCGAGGACGACCGGCTGGCGGGGCTATCCGTGGCCGACCTGCGCTGGTTGATCGAGGAGCACGCGCGCCAGTTCCCGGGCCTGCGCGAGGCGGGCGGCACGACGCTGTACCTGGACGAGGTGCAGACCGTGCCCGGATGGGAGGGGCTCGTCCGCCGTTTGATCGACGCCGGCGGCGTCGAGCTGTTCGTCTCGGGATCCTCGGCCAAGCTCCTCTCGCGCGAAGTGGCGACCAGCCTGCGTGGCCGTGCGATGGAGGTGCTGGTGCACCCCTTCAGCTTCCGCGAGGCGCTCCGGCACGCCAGCGCCGAACCGGCGGGATCCTTGGCCCGTCTCCGCACCGGACAGAGCGCGGCGCTGGATCAGCGGCTCCGGCGCTACCTCGTCGAGGGGGGCTTCCCGGAGGCGCAGGGCGCGACGCCCCGCGACCGTGCGGCTCTGCTTGGCGGCTACGTGGACGTCGTGGTGCTGCGCGACGTGATCGAGCGCCACCGGGTGAGCAATCCGTTGGCGCTGCGGTGGATGGAGCGGCAGCTTCTTGCGAATCCAGGCGGACGCTTCTCCGTGAAGAAGCACTACGACACCCTGCGCTGCGAAGGGGCGTCGGTGGGCAAGGACACCTTGCATGCCTACCTTTCCCATCTGGAGGATGCGTTCCTCGTGCGCACCGTCGCCATGCACAGCGCGTCGGAGCGGCAACGGATGGTGAATCCCCGCAAGGCCTACCCCATAGATCCGGGGCTGATCGCGCTTTTCGAGCGCACGGGAAGGACCCATCACGGCACAGCGCTCGAGACCGCGGCCCTGCTCGAGCTACAGCGCCGGGGCTGGGAGGTTTCATACGTGCGCACCGCGGAGGGTTTCGAGGTCGATTTCCTCGCGCACCGAGCCGGCGATGCGCCCCTTCTCGTCCAGGTGTGCCTCGAAACTGAGGGCGACCAGACCTGGGCGCGCGAGCTGCGGGCCCTGCAAGCCGCAGCGGCGGCGCACCCCGAGGCACGGCCGTTTCTCGTGACGCTCGACGCCGTTCCACCGAGGCGTCCCCTGCCGCGGGGCCTGATCTGGGCGCCGGCGGCCCGTTGGCTGCTGGAGGAGATGTGACGGTGTTGGCGCTCCAACATGATTGTTTCAACAGTTGTTATGTGGGATAATACCCACATGAGCAACCAGGCCATCCAGGTTTCCATCGACCCCACGCTGCTCTCCGAGATCGATCGGCACTGCCAGGGTCGCCGGCGCGGCCGTTCCGCCTTCATCCGCCAGGCCGTGCGGACCTGTCTCGATCTGGAGCGGAGCCGGCAGATCGACGGTGCCTATCGGCGCGGCTACGGCGGCCGGGCGGACGAGATCTGGAACGAGATGGCGCCGCTTCTCGAGGGACAGCGATGGCCCGCCGAGTAGAACGCGGCGACCTGTGGCTCTGCCGCTTCGCCCCGCCGGACAAGCGCCGGCCCGTGCTCGTGCTCTCCCGCCAGGCTGCGCTCGATCACCTGCGCACGGCGGTTGTCGCCCCCATCAGCACAACGGCGCACGGTGTGCCAAGCGAGGTGCCCGTGGGGCCCGAGCAGGGGCTCAAGGCCGAGTCCGTGGTCAACCTGGACCACTTGCTCACCGTGCCGCAAACCGAGCTGCGGCACTGGCTGGGGCGGCTCGACGAGCGCCGGATGGCGGCCGTGTGCGAGGCGCTGGCCATCGCCATGGGCTGTCGCTGACGTATGCGTTCACGCATTGCGGCGCCAGCAACGACGGCTCGCCGAGTCGGCCGCGATCGCGGGGCAGGGGTGACGCGCCCGAAGGGCGCGTCGGGACCCCAACCCCGTCCCGAAGGGACGGACTTACGTCCTCGGCCCGGGTCCTCACGTACAGGAGTACGCTGCGCTACCCCGCCCGGCGCACTACGCAGCTCACCACGGTCTTGTCGTTGCCGCCCATGCTCACCATGAGACCGTAGGGCCGAGCGGCGTCGAGCTCGACCTGCCAATCGCCGCCGGCGCCCGTGAGCTGGTGGAGCAGCTCCACGGCCATGCGCACGCCCGAGGCGCCGGTGGGGTGGCCCCAGCCGATGAGCCCGCCGCCGGCGTTCATGGGCGTGCGTCCGTCGCGGCGGGTGTGGCCGGCGAGCACGTAGTCGGCGCCCTGCCCGTGGCCGGCGAGCCCGAGCGCCTCGCACGCCAGGATGCCGGTCACGGTGAAGCAGTCGTGCACCTCGAAAAGGCCCACGTCCTTGATGCCTATGCGGGCCATGCCGAGCGCCTGCTCCACCGCCCGGTGCGTGGTGTCGAGCACCGTCAGATCCGCCGGCGGGGCGGTCAGATCCGCCACCGCGTGCCCCAGGCCCACGAGCTCGACGGCCTGCGCCTTGCTCTTGCCCGTACGCTCCAGGCCCTGCGCGGAGGTCACGAGCACGGCTGCGGCGCCGTCCGAGACCTTCGAGCAGTCCAGAGCGTTGATGTGCTCGCAGAAAGCGCGCGGGTTGGGCTTGGCGGCCTGGTGGGTGGCGAAGAGATCCTCGGTCGTGTTGTGGAACTCCTGCGCCTTGGGGTTGAGCCGGGCGCTCCGCACGGCCTGCTCGTACCAGCGGCCCATGGCCGCCCAGGTCTTGTCCGCGCCAAAGCGTTGCTTGTAGGCGCCGGCCCGGTCCGAGAACTTGGCCGGAAAGAAGTAGGCGTGGCCGTTCTTGCGCTCGCCCGCGTAGTGGCCGGCTCCGGCCAGGATGTCGGCGCCGTAGATGGCCTTGACCGTGTTCTGCACCTCGACGCCGATGGCCAGCACCACCTCGGCCGACTCCGCCAGCACGCTCTTGACCGCGCTCACGAGCGCAAGCCCGCCGGTGCCGCAGGCCCCCTCGACGCGCAGCGAAGGCTTGTAGACGTACGAGCCGTCGACCAAGGCCAGCATGGCGCCCAGGTGTCCCTGGCCGTTGAACCGGGCAGCCATGAAGTTGCCCACCACGCCCTCGTCGACGACGGCGGGACTCGACGCCTGACCGACCGCACCCTTGCCTGCCTCGCTGATGTAGTGCTCCAGGCCGGGCCGGGGCTTCTTGGGGTTGAACTCCTTGCGCCCGGTGCCGAGCGAGACGGTGTAGTCGCCGCAGACTAGATACACGGGCCTTCGCAGAGCTTTCATCGTGGTGTCTCCTCGCGGTCAGATCTCACCGGCAGTAGTCGTTGATGGGGCCGTAGAGGTGGAAGAAGCCCGAGGTGAGCACGCCGTTGACGTCCTCGGCCTTGGCCGCCACGCCGCGCTCGACCAGCCCCAGGCCGATCTCGCGCGAGCGGCGCACGTAGGAGCGCGCAAGCTCGGCACCGGGGCCGCCTCCGGCCGCCAGGAGCTCGAAGTGACGCCGGAGCGCGGCCTCGCGATCGGGCACGCCGACGAGGGCCTTCCACGGCCGGAAGCCGGCGGGCAGCGGCCCGAGTTGCCGGTCGGCCTCGCCCGTCCAGCCCTGGGGATCGAGCGCCACGTACTCGCGCTTGTCGAGATCGTAGACCGCGCTCGGCTTGCCGCGCTCGTAGCGCAGGAAGCCCGGCTTCTGGCTTCCGTCGGGGTTCTGCCCGCCGAGCACGCCGCGCCGGACGAGCTCGTCGATCACCGGGTGGCCCAGCCCCTCCTTGAGGTGCTGCTCCATCACGTCCTGGATGAGCTTGAAGACATCGATCCCGACGTAGTCGACGAGCTGGAAGATCCCCATCGGCCGGAGCAGCCAATCTTGGCTCACGCGGTTTACCATGTGCAGGGCCTTGGGCCAGCCGTGCTCGGCCGCCAGGCGCTCGGACGAGCGCAGGCCGTGCAGGCCGTCGCGGATGAAATGCCCGTTGCCGATGAACCCGGCCACGTCGCGCGAGGGGATGACGGTCTTGCGCAGCCGCTTGCACATCTCGGCCGCGGCCGCGGCCACCTCTTCCCGCGTGCTCTCGGCGCGGATGATCTCCACGAGCTTCTGCACCGCGGGCGGGTTGTAGAAGTGCACGCCGAGCAGTCTGCCGCCCAGACCCGCTTCGCGGTCGAGCAGGCCGATGGGCACGGACGAGGTGTTGGTGAAGAAGCACGCGTCCGCGGGGCACAGCTCCTTCGTCTGTCGCAGCACGCTCACCTTGACCGGGATCTTCTCCACGATCGCCTCGAAGACCAAGAGTGAGCCGCGCGCGGCGCCGAGCTCGGTCGAAGGCCAGAGCATGGACTGCACGCGCTCGGTGAACTCTGCGATCATGTCGCGGTTGTCGACCAGATCGGCGCGCTCCGCGTACAGGCCGCGCAGCTCCACCGCCGCCTTCTCGGCGGCCTTCAGGGCCTGGTCGTGGATGTACTGCTGCAAGCCCCGCAGGCCCTTGGCGTCGAGATCGATGGCATTGAGCCGAAAGACCTTGTCGCGGTGCTGCGGCAGGAGGGAGAGCCGGGCCATCTCCTGCGCCACCAACAGCGCGATGCCGCTGCCCATCTTGCCCGCGGCCCCCAGCACGGACACACTGGTCAAGCTGCTGTCGAGATCCATCCGCCAACCTCCTCGGTAGGTGGCCGACAGGCTTGGCGAGCGCAGGCCGGCTGTCAATCGTGGTTGCCGCTACAACGCGTGCTACATGGCTCTGCCCCAGAACAGCAAGTGCAAGACGGCGCTGTTCGCGGACTGCACCGCGAGCCCAACGTGCGGCGAGCTCGTGTCCGCCGTGGAGAAGTGCCCCAAGTAGTGGCGCCGCCCCCCGCGGCTACGAGAGCAGCTCTATTGCCGCATCGTGCAGCGCGGGGCGGAGGGCACGCACGCCTTCCGGACGGTGCCGGCCCGGCAGGGTGCGGTTCGTGCACAGGGCGATCGAGATCTGTCTGTCCAGATCAACCCACAGCGAGCACCCGGTAAAGCCCCAGTGCCCGACCGCGCCGCGCGGGCCGAGCCGGCCGAGGAGCCGCCCCGTGAGCGACTGCTCCGGGGCGGGGCGATCGAAGCCCAGGGCCCGCTCCGGGCCCCTGCCCTCCTGGTCGGGCCGGCACAGCTCCGCGAGGGTCGCTCCGGCGCCCAGCCGCCCGGCCCCTTCTATTTCCTCCCAGAGCAGCCAGCCCAGGCGCGCCAGCGCGCGCGCCGTGCCGAAAAGGCCGGCGTGCCCGCACGGCGTAGTCGCGCTCCTGGCCGGGCGCGGGCTCGCGCGGGCGCGTGCGTCCGGTCGGCAGCACATGCCGGCCGGAAATCCACTGCCGCTCGTCCGTCGCGAGATCGACGAAGCCCAGGTCTGCCAGCCCGAGCGGCGCAAAGACGGCCTCGCGGCAGAAGCGATCGAGGGATGTGCCGGCGCTTCTCTCGACGAGGCGGCCGAGAGCGATGAACCCGAGGTCGCTGTACACGCGCCGGCCACGATCGGGCCCGGGCGCGGCCGCCCACGCCCGCTCCAGGACGACCTGTCTCGCGCGCGCGAAGCCGACCCCCGACCGGACGCGCGCCGGGCCGAAGATCTCACGGGCGACGGGATCGGCCATCGCCGCGAGGAACAGCGGCTCCCAGGCGGCGAGGCCGCTCGTGTGCGCCAACAGCTCGCGCACGCTCAGCGGCCCTAGCGCCCGCGCGGCAAGCTCGGGAAGCAAGCCTGCGCCGCCGGGCAGACGCCCTGCACGACGGCCTGGTCGAGCAACGCCGCAAGAGGCTCGAGGCAGGGCCCACTCATGGCTGGCTCTCGTCCGGCTCCGGCACGAGGCCGGCTTCGATCGAGGGGCCCTCGGCCTCGCGAAAGGCGGCAAGATCCGCGGCCGCCCTTGCCGCCAGGGGATGGTGCGCCCGGCCGTAGCAGAGCGCGCGCCGGACGAGCAGCGTGTCATCCCACGGAACGTGCGGCTCGAAGGGGCCGAGGGCCTCGATGCAGCGCCCCATGTCGCCGAGCCCTGCGGCGAGCTCCAGGCGCAGCCACTGGCGCTGGTAGCGCAGGGCGCTGACGGGAAACGGTGTGCCCAGAAGCGCGTACAGCTCGCGCGCCGCCGCGGCGTCGCCGCGGCCGACGACCTGCGCGAAACCGAGCGCGCGGTACATCAGGGCAATGCTCGCCCAAGGATCGCGCTGGTACGAGAGCAGGGCCACGCGCAGCGCGTCAAGCGCCTCCCTGCGCCTGCCCTGCGCCCAGCGCAGGCGTGCCGCGACGGCGCTCGCCTCGGTCGGCATGAGCGCGGCGAGCCGGTCGATGAGAGGCGCGGCGGCCGGCTCGTCTCCCAGGGCCGCGAAGCTGTCGGCCATCACCATCAGCTCCACGGCGCCCCGCGGGTCGCGCTCCTGCGCCCGCCACGCCGCGACCGCCGCAGCGGCGTCGGCCCGGCTCCAGGACAAGAGCGCGCGATAGCGGTGCCGCTGCGCGGCGGAGAGATCCCCGGGATCGAGCGGCGCAGGGCTCCAGGAGCTCACCATGCCGAGAGCCATGCGCGCGTCGCTCACGCGTTCCCAGTCGATCGGCTCCGTCGCGCCGGCAAGCTCGGGCCGGGCCGCGCCCAGGCGCGCCGCGGCGTGGCGAAGTTCCTCGACGGCCAGAAGCTGCGCCCGGCCGAGTGAGCGCGCCACCCCGAACTCGAGCCCGTTCAGGTCGTCGGTGCTGATGGCCGCCTCGCCCGCACGCTCTGCCACGGCCCGCGCGAACGACGGTGCGGCCACGTGGCGCGCCAGGAGGTCCTCGACACTCGTGGCGCGCCAGGCAAAGAGCAGCCCGCTGCGAAAGGGCTCGGTGCCGATACGCCGGCGCAGGGACATGATGTCAAGGGGGCGGTCCTCCTGGGTGGCCACGAGCATCAGCTCTGCCACGTCGGTGCGCCAGGTCTGCACCTGCGCAAACTCCGCCGCGAGGGTCGCGTACACGGTGCGAATGGCGGCGGCGTCGATCTCGTATGCCTGCACACATTGCGCGAAGATGCCGCCCGGCCGTAGCCGCTGTCGGGCGGCCGCGTAGAACTCCCGCGAGAAGAGGCTCGCCACGCCGGCCCGATAGGGGCTCGACGGTTCGGAGAGAATGAGGTCGTAGCGCGCGCGGGTCGTGAGCAGGGCCTCGCGGGCGTCGCCGAAGCTCACGTGGATCCGGGGCTGCGCCAGGACGTCGCGGTTGACCGCGGCGCACTCGCGCGCGACGTGGAGGACCGCGGGCTCGAGCTCGATCACGTCGACCCGCTCGATCTCGGGCACGGCCGCGAGCCAGCCAGCCGTCGTCCCTGTGCCGAGGCCGACCACCAGCGCCCGCTCGACGCGGCCATGCAGCAGCGCCGCGAGCAAGCCGCTCGTCACCTGGCGGGCCGAGTCCAAAAGGGCGGAACCGTCGCTCTTGCCACCGAGCAGGAAGCCGGTGTCGTTCAGGGTGGCCAGGGCCACGTTGCTCTCGCGGCCGTCCTGCTCCCAGGTCACCGCCAGCCGCTGCTCGTGCAGCCAGCGGCGCAGGCCGTTGCGCGTCCCGTCGTGCAGGGCCGCGCCGGCCCGCGCCGCGCCGATGCCGCTGTGGCGCCAGGCTGCGGTCGGCCCCAGGGCCGCGTGCGCCAGCCACAGGCCGGCCGCGGCGATGGCGGCAGGTCCGAGCGCGGCGCCCAGACGAGCGGGAAGGACCGGGCCAGCGCCCGCGCGGCGGCAGAGCGACGCTCCGGCCGCCGCCACGGCGAGCAGGGCGAGCAGCCAGATTGCGAGCTTCCAGGCCCCCAGGGCGCCGAGCCACGGGAGGAGCAGGAACCCCCCGCAGAGCGAGCCGCCGATGGAGCCCGCCGTGTTGCTCGCGTAGGCCAGTCCGACGTCGCGTCCGACCCGTGGCCGCCCCGTGCCGAGCAGGGAAATGAGCAGCGGGAACTGGTAGCCCGCGACGATGGCCGCGGGCAGCACCACGAGCGCCGCCACCGCGGCCCAGCCCGCCGCTTGGCCGAGCAGTCCGGCGAACCCGAAGCCGCGCAGCACGAGCGCCAGCACGGCGAGGCGATCGCCCAGGGCGTAGGGCACGCAGAGGGCCACGGCCTCGAGCGCGCAGACGAGCGCGAAGTCCAGCGCGCTTGCCGGCCGGGCCGCGGGCCGCAGCCCGTACAGGGCGCCGCCCATGCCTATGCCGAGCAGCGCGACCGAGAGGACTAGGCCGAAGGTGTAGGTCGAGCCTCCGAGCAGGGGGCTCAGCATGCGGTACCAGACGAGCTCCATCAGCAGGAACGCGAAGCCGACCACGGCCGCGCACACAAGCACCCAGGCCGTGGCCGGCCGCAGGGGGCCGCGCTCCTCCAGGGCGGGCTCGGACGGCGCGCTCGCCTCGCTCGCGAGCGGCGGCAGGCGGCGGCTTGCGGCCCGCGCCGCCATGGCGACGAGGGCATTGATGCCGCAGCCCAGCCACAGCGTGAGGCGCGTGCCGAGCACCTCCAACAGGATGAAGGTCGAGGCCGCCGCCCCGGCCACGGCGCCCAGGGTGTTGGCGCCGTAGAGCAGCGCCGTGCTCGTCCGGGCCGCGTCCTCGCGGCCAGTGGCGGCCCGCGCCGCCGCGGGCAGCGTGCCGCCCATGAGCAGGGTGGGAGGAAGCAGCACGAGGGCGGCAAGCACGAGACGCAGGAGCGTGCCGGCCAGCATACCGAGCGCCGTCGTGCCTCCGAGCGCCACGTAGCCGGCGCGCGCCGCCAGGAGCAGCAGCGGCGTCAGGGCCGCGCACGCGGCGATGCCGAGCTCCAGCCGGGCGTAGAGCAAGAGCGGCCGCGCGCTCGCCTCGGCACGCTTGCCCAGCACGAGGCTGCCGTAGCCCAGCCCGCCCATGAAGACCGCGAGCACGGCAGCCGAGGCGGGCGTCGAGGCGCCAAACACCAGGCGCATCTCCCGCAGCCAGGCCACCTGGTAGACGAGCGCGCAAAGGCCCGAGCAGAAAAGCAGCGCAGCGATCTTCCAGCGCAGGAGCATGACGGAACTACGTCTCTCCTCCCGCCCCGCCCGCCGCCGCAGGCCCCTGCTGCTGGTCCGAGCCCGAGCACGCCCCGGCGCTTGCCAGGCCGGCCAGGGCTGCGGCCCCCAGGGCCCAGCGTGCCGCCCGCGGCAGCGCGACCGCCAGGTGGATGCGGCTGCGATGAGCGATCATGCGAGTCTCCTCGTGCTGGCCGGCAGGACGTGCGCCTGCCTTGCGCCCGGCTCGGCGCCGGGGCGTCCATGACGATACGCTGCCGACGCGCGCAGGACGAGGCGGGGCGAGGGCATGGGCGTTCAACCGGTGAACTGCGAACATGGAACAGAGTACCGGGAACTGGGAATGCGTTCGCGGCTAGCGGCTTGCTCTGGCGGTGGTGGCCGATGCCGCCAAGATGGCGGCGAGCTCGCTGCCCTCCTGCGTAGATCCAGGGCGTGCGGCTTCCCGGAAATGTCGGAGCGCCACGAAGCTTGGCAGGACGTCTCCAGGCAGGCCACGATGGGGCGGTGGTGGGGCACTGCCCGCGGCACCGCGAGCCGTCGCCTCGAAAGGCAGCGCAAGCCATGAGCTGGATCCAGACCTTCACCGGCAAGCAGTTCTTCCCCCTGGATGCCCGCCGCGCGGACATCGACGAGCGTGATGTCGCCCACGCCCTGAGCCTCCAGTGCCGCTTCAACGGGCACTGCCGGGCGTTCTACTCGGTGGCGGAGCACAGCGTGCGCGTCTCGCAGATCCTGCCCGACCCGCTCGCGCTCTGGGGGCTGATGCACGACGCGGCGGAGGCGTACCTCACGGATCTGCCGCGGCCGCTCAAGGAGCAGCTCCCGTGGTTCCGGCAGCTCGAGGAGCGCCTGCTTGGCCTGATTGCCGAGCGGTTCGAGCTCGGCTGGCCCATGCCCGAAGAGGTGGCACAAGCGGATGACCGGCTGCTCGCGACCGAGGCGCGAGATCTGATGGCCCCGGCGCCGGCGCCGTGGGGGCTGCGCGCCGAGCCCTTGGCAGAGCAGATCCAGCCCTGGTCGCCACGCCGCGCCGAGCGCCGCTTCCTCGCGCGCTTTGCTAGGCTGTCGGGCGGCCAGGAGGCGTGACGAACTGCGCAAGGAGGTCAACGTCGCCAACCTGGACAGCGCGGCCATCGAGCCCGGCGTCTACTCCTGCATCGACGCCGTGCCCATGGCGGTGAAGCTCGCCAAGCAAGTGCGCTTCTCCAACAGCACCGTGAGCCGCTGGGCCAGGTGGGACCTGGACGCCGAGCGCACCGAGCAGACGTGGTGGAACCACGCCGCCGGCCAGAGCGCCATCGACGCCGCCGCCGATCACCAGGTCACGGTGCTCGCCTACAACAACGGCACGAGCAGTTGCTGGCAGAACAAGTACGGCATCATGGCCATTGACGTGCACGGCGGCAGCTTCCCCGCGGCTACCCTCAACCCGCAGGGCAACACCACGGGCGGCGACTGGTGTCTGGCGATCGGCGTACAGACCGGCGGATCCGTGCACGGCTTCTCGCAGAACGGCAACGGCTTCGACGCCCCCTCGGCGTAACCGTTCACGCATTCCAACACCCGGCTCGTCAGGCGGCTGCGAGCGTGAGCGCGCCCGGAGGCCCGGGCCGCAGCGTACTCCCGTACGTGAGGACCCGGGCCGAGGACGTAAGTCCGTCCCTTCGGGACGGGGTTGGGGTCCCGACGCGCCCTTCGGGCGCGTCACCCCTGCCCCGCGATCAAGCGCCAGCAGCGAGCGCAGGCGGTGGGTGGCCATCGGCCGAGCTCCCACGGCTGCGTCCCGTGATGGCAGCGGCCTGGCCGGCCACTCTTCAGCGAAGCTTGGCGCAGCTCACGGCGCTGATGGCGCCGGTGTTGTTGCCCTCCACGCACTCCTCGACCACGCCTTGGCCGTTCTGGTCGGCATCGACCACCGCGTAGTACGAGGCCGGGGCCGGCGGCGCGGCCACCACCAGCCCGACCTTCTCCGAGTCGCCGGGCAGCAGCAGCTTGGCGGTCTTGGCCTCGCCCAGGTACTTGCCGCCGGGCGCCACACCCTCGAAGAAGCTGACGACGACGCCCGCCGGCACGCCGAGGCTGCCCTTGTTCTGCACGTAGGCCTCGAGAGCGATGCTCGCCGGACACTGGCCGAGCAGCGCGCCCAGGCTGACCACCAGGTCGGCGGCGTTGGTCGGCACAGCGCACGCCCGAGGGGCACTCGGCCAGGCACTCGCCGCCGGCGCACTCGGTACCTTCGTCGCAGCATGTTCCGGCCGAGCCGCACAGGATCTGCGACGGGCAGCCGCTCGCGCCGCCTCCGCCCGTC
>JACQWT010000123.1 GCA_016209145.1 Deltaproteobacteria bacterium
AGTGCGCGGGCGGCACGGTCAAGTGCGGCGGCAAGTGCGTGGACGCGCAGCTCGACCCGGCAAACTGCGGCTCCTGCGGCAACGCCTGTGGCCAGGACGCGGTGTGCTCCGGCGGCGCCTGCCAGCTCCAGTGCGGGGGCGGCACGACCAAGTGCGGCGGCAAGTGCGTGGACGTGCAGCTCGACCCGGCCAACTGCGGCTCCTGCGGCAAGGCCTGCGGCCAGGGCGACGTGTGCTCGCTGGGCGCCTGCCAGCTCCAGTGCACGGGCGGCACGACCAAGTGCGGCAACGGCTGCGTCAACCTGCAGCTCGACCCGGCCAACTGCGGCTCCTGCGGGAAGGCATGTGCCGGTGGTGAGATCTGCACGAGCGGCGCCTGCCAGCTCCAGTGCGCCGGCGGCACGAGCAAGTGCGGCGGCAAGTGCGCCGACCTCCAGATCGATCCCGCCAACTGCGGCTCCTGTGGCAAGGCCTGTGGCAAGGACGAGCAGTGTGCCGCCGGCGTCTGCCTGGTCCACTGCGATCCGCCCAAGACGGTCTGCAACAACCTGTGCGCGGACACCCAGAGCGACGCCAAGAACTGCGGCAAGTGCAACAATGCCTGCGCCCAGAAGGAGATCTGCAGCCAGGGCCTGTGCACCAGCCCGGCGAGCTGCAAGCAGATCCTGGACGGCGGGAAGTCGCAGGGCGACGGCGTGTACAAGATCGATCCGAACGGCGGCGATCCGGGAGACGCTTTCGACGTCTACTGCGACATGACGACGGACGGGGGCGGCTGGACGCTGTGCCTGAACAGCGTCGCCGGCTCGAAGGCGCCCGGCACCGCCATTACCACGAACGCGGGCAGCGTCGCCTTCGGCTCCGGCCACCAGCGCAACTGCAAGGCGCTCGCGGTCGATAAGCCGGCCGAGATCCGGCACCTGATCGTCAACGGCGGCGCGGTCTTCAACGCGCAGTACACCGGCACGTACTTGGCGACGCCGAGCCTGGGGGGCTGGAAGCCCGCCGCCAAGCCGCGGCCGGGCGAGGCACACAACGACATGGAGGCCGGCTGCGGCTTCACCGGCTGCCACATGGGCCGGTCCTACGACTGCGGCGGCTCTTGTTGTGCCGGCTACGGCCCGGAGTGGTACTACTGCGGCTGCTGGGCCCTGCATCCGTCCAACCAGGGCGGCGGCTACTGCACTACCGGCCCGGCCTGCTCAGGCCCGAACAAGTGCATCGAGCGCTACAGCATCTTCGTCCGCTAGGAGTCGAAGTCGGGGAAACCGCCGGAGGGCGGTATCTCCGGCAGCCTCCCCGCCGGTGCCTCGGCTGGCTTCTGGGCTGCGCGCTGGCGCTGGTCTCGGGCGCCGCGCACGCCCAGGGCGGCGACTGGCAGGCGCGGGCCGCCGCTCGCTCCGTCGGTGCCGAGGGCATGGCGCTCTACCAGCAGGGCAAGTACGCCGAGGCGCTCGACAAGTTCGACCGCGCCAACAAGCTCTTCCCGGCGCCGACCCTGGCCGTGCGCGCCGCGCGCTGTCTCGTCGAGCTCGGCCGTCTGGTCGAGGCATCGGAGCGCTTCCTCGAGGTCACGCGGCTGGCGATGCCACCCGGCACTCCGTGGCAGCAGATCCAGGCGCAGCGGGACGCCAAGGTCGAGCGCGAGAAGCTCACGGCGCAGATCCCCAGCCTGCGCATCGACGTGAACGGCCCTCGCGGCGAGGACATGACGGTGACGGTCGACGGCAAGCCCCTGCCGGAGGAGCTGCTGGGCGAGGCGCATCCGATCGATCCCGGCGACCACGAGGTGGAGGCGCGCCGGGCCGACGCCGTGATTTCCAAGGTCGTGAGCGTCGTGCGCGGCCAGGCGGCCGTCGCGGTGCTGGATCTGCCGCCGCTTCCGCCCGCTGCGGCCGGGACGTCCAAGAGGGCTCCTGAGGACCTTGCCCCGTACCAGGTGGCCGCCATCACGGCCCTCGCCATCGGCGCCACCGGCGTTCTCGCCGGGTCGTCGTACGGCGTATGGGCGCTGTCGCTGCAAGCAGATCTCGAGGAGCGCTGCCCGAACCGCGACTGCCCGCCCGAGGCCCACGGCGCAGCGGACACCTTCGATGTCGTCCGCGCGGCCACGACCATCGGGTTCGTGCTTGGCGGCCTTGGGCTGGCAACCGGTACCGGCTTGCTGCTGCTCGCGCCGGGCGCCCCCGCGGGCGCCGACGCAACGAAGGAGCCGGCCGGGGGGCCGACCGGCGAACCGTCGGAGGAGCCCCCGGCGGAGGAGCAGGGCCGGCGGCACCCGGGGCCACGCCTGGTGCCGTGGCTCGGCGTCGGCGGCGCGGGTCTGGCCGGCCGGTTCTGATCGCCGCGTGGGCGCGCGGGTTTCGCGCTTGGGTTGCGGGCGCAGCCCGCGCTACGCTAGGACTCGAAGTGCGTGCCCTGCGACTGCTGGCCCTGTTCGTGCCTTCCGCGGCGCTCGTTGCGGCTTGCGTCCTGGAGGGCTTCAACCGCGTCGAGGGCGGGCCCATGGACGGCGGCACCGGTCTCCCGACCGACGGCGCTGCCGGGACCGACGGGGGCGGCGGGGGACAGGTTGCCTGCGTAAGCGCCGGCCCGCCCGACGCGCCGGACGCGGCCGAGGCCGGCGGCAGCGCGAAGTTCGTGCTCGCCGTCCGCAAGGTCCTCGTCATCGAGCAGAGCGACGGCGGCGTGCTCGGCGTCGACGTCGATCGGATGTGCACCTGCCACGGCGAGGGGTCGAGCTGCAAGCCCGCGTTGGGCGCCGGCGATGCTTCGGTCTGTGACGACCCGGAGGGCCGGGACAACGCGCTCCAGGGGCTGTTCGGCATCATCCAGCTCGCCATGCCCGACAAGGACCTGTCCGAGCTCTACTCCGAGCGCGCCGATGCCGGGGAGTGGTCGGTGCTGATGCGCGTGAGCGGCTACAACGCCCAGGAGAACGACAGCGAGGTCCAGGTCACGAGCTACGTCACGACCGGGCTCAACCCGCACGGGCTGGGGCCGTATCCCCTCTGGGACGGCACGGACAAGTGGCCGATCTCGGCGGCCTGTCTCGACGCCGGGCCGGACGGGGCGCCAAGCACCGACTACCCGCTCTACACGACCGACTTCGCCTACGTGAGCGACAGGATGCTCGTGGCGTCCCTGCCCAAGAGCGAGATGGTGTTTGCCGGCACGGTGGCCCGGATCGGGCTGGTGATCACGGGCGGCCTGGTCATGGGGCGTCTGTCCCCGAGCCCCACCGGCTGGAGGCTCACCGACGGCATCATCGCCGGGCGCGTTGCCATCAAGGACCTGTTTCGGGCCATCAGCGGCTACCGCGACGAGGACGGCAACGCGCTGTGCATGAGCAGCCCGTTCTACGACTCGGTCAGGAACTCGCTCTGCAAGGCCGTCGATACGCTGGAGGATCTGGGCGGGTCTCCCAGCCAGCCCTGCGATTCCCTGTCCATGGCGATCGGCTTCGAGGCACAGTCGGCCATGCTCGGGACCATCATGCCGCCTCCGGACGGCGGCGCGGGCTGCACGCCGGACGCGGATCCCATCAACGACTCGTGCCTTCTCGTCCCGGCGGACGCCGGCGGCGACGGTTGAGCTCTGGCGGCGCACCGCTACTTCGACGAGCTGGCCGGCGGGCGGCTGCTGCCCTCGGCCCCGGTTTCCACGCGCACGAGCGCCTCGACCTCCAGCTCGGAGAGCACCTCGACCGGGACACCCAGCTCGGTGGCGACGGCGACGAGCTCGCCGTGCTCGGCCGGCGCGAGCTCACCGTCGGACGCGGCCTGCGCGGCGAGCAGGCGCAGGACCTGCAGCCGCTCCTTGGCGTCGCACAGCGACTTGAGCTCGCGGAAGAGAAGCTCGAGCTCGGCGGCGCTCAGCTCGGGCACCCGGGCGCAGAGCACGTCGCACAGATCCTCCACTGCCTCGTCGGGCAGGGCGCCGATGCGCCGGAGCTGGCGCCGCAGGTGCAGGTGCTCCCGGGGCGCGAACCGCCCGTCTGCGAAGGCCACGCGCGTGAGCAGGATGGCCACGACGACGACATAGCGAATGACCGGCGCCTCGTGCTGCGGCAGCGCCGCCGTGACCGTCTCGAAGACGGCCGACACGTTCGGATGGGCCTCGCTCTTGCTCTTGAGGCCGAGCCACGCCAGTGGATCCACGGGGGGCTACGCTACAAGGGGCAAGGGGCCAGGGGCAAGGGGCAACCGCGAAGCTCGCCGCGCCGGCCGAGCGGTGGTATCCGGCGTGCCCGCATGAACAAGCTCACCGCCCTGGCGCTCCTCGTGCTCGCGCTCGCCGGCGCGGCCGCGATCGTGCTCGAGCGCCGGGCGTGGGGCGCGAAGCACGAGTCGCCGACCGGGCCGGCGTCCGCCGCTGCACCGGACGCCGGTGCGCCGGCCGCGGACGCGGGCGAGAGCGCCGCCGCACCGACCGCGGAGCCGGTCGAGGCCGAAGGCACGGAGGCGGGCATGACGCTGCTCGACGGCGGCAGGGTGCCCGAGCTCGGGCCGGAAGCTCCCAAGGAGGTCGAGTTCGGCGTGGTGCTCGTCGGCTACGCCGGCGCCCAGGGCGCGCGGCGGGACGCGCGCAGCCGCGCGGCGGCGCTGCGGCTCGCAGGCGAGCTTCTTGCCTTGGCCCGGAGCGATTTTGCCGCCGCGGTGGCCAAGGGCGACCAGGGTTCGACGGCGGCGGCGGGCCGGATGCCGCGTGGGGTGCTCGAGCCCGCGCCCGAGCACGTGCTGTTCTCGCTTGGCAAGGGCGAGATCGGCGGCCCGGTTGACACGCCGCGAGGATTCTGGATCGTCAAGCGCATCGAGTAGTCGCCGGCCGCAACGCAGGCGCTTCACCACAGAGGACGGAGCATGGCAACGATCGACATCCGGCGCCCCCACGGCATTGGCGTCGAGACGGCCAAGCAGAGGGCCGCCGAGCTCGCCAAGGATCTGGAGAGCAAGCTGGGCATCAAGTGGCGCTGGGAGGGCGACCAGATCCTCTTCGCGGCCGACAGCGGCGCGGCCAAGGGCACGAGCGGCAAGCTTAGCTGCTCGGGCGCGGAGGTGCGCGTGGAGATCGATCTGCCCCTTCTGCTACGTGCGATAAAGGGCAAGATCGCCGGCAAGGTGAACGAGAAGCTAGACGCGCTGCTCGGCTGATCTGTGTCCACCTTCAGTCGCCGAACGAGTAGTGCTTCCTGACGGCCTGGCGGATCTGCCACGTGCACGACATGCCGGCGGGGAAGGTCACCAGATCGCCCTTGCCGATCTGCACCGGTTCGCCGCCCTTGGGTGTCACCACCACCTCGCCGTCGAGGAAGTAGCAGGTTTCGGGCGAGTCGTAGTGCCAGGGGAACTCGCTCTTCTCCTTGGTCCAGATGGGCCAGTCCAGCACGCCCAGCGACTGGAGGCGCTGCTCGTTCGGGTTCTGCTCGATCTTGATCTTGCTCACGTTGAAGTCCCCTGCGTGTGGGCGGCACTCGCGCCGCTTTGCGGCGCATCATAGCGCGGGCTTCGCCCGCAACCCAAGCCGCCAATGCCAGCGTTCACGCCTTCGCGTTCCCCCCTCGGCCTTTGGCCAGTGGCACTCTGCGCTGCGCTGTCGAGCGCTGGACACCGAACCCCGGGCGGGGGCGCCAGGGCTGCGGTTGCCGGCCGACCGGAAGCTTCACGCTGTCCGTCCCTGCGGGACGGGGTTCGGGTCCCGACGCGCGCTGCGCGCGCGTCACCCGTGCCCCGGCTGCCTCGGCGTCGGGGCCCCTACCCCGACGCCGCCCCGGCTGCCTCGGCGTCGGGGCCCCTACCCCGACGCCCGTCGCGGGCGCTACGCGCAGCCGAAAATCGTCGCGCCGCGCGACGATTTTCGGCCCTAGTAGATTGGCGCGGGCGGCGCCTGACGCCTACACCGCGCGCGCCGGGCGGCGTATCATGGCCCCGCGATGCGCGGGTTCATCGATCTGCACTGCCACTGGCTCGCCGGGGTCGATGACGGCGCCGAGACGCAGGAGGAGGGCGTCGCCATGCTCCGCGCGCTGCGCGAGCTGGGCTTCGACACGGTCATGGCCACGCCGCACATGCACCCGGGCCTGTTCGACGGCACGCGCGCGGAGCTCGCCGAAGCGTACGAGCGCGGGCGGCTCTCGGCCGCAGACGAGCCGGGCATTCCCGAGCTCGGCCTGGCGGCGGAGCACCACCTCGACGACGTGGTCTTCCAGCGGCTCCTCGCCGGCCAGGGCTTGCCCTACCCGGGAGGCCACGCCGCGCTGATCGAGTTTCCCTACGAGCGACTGCCGGTGCGCGCCGCGGCGTTGATGTTCGAGCTAAGGCGCAAGAAGCTGCGGCCGGTGCTGGCCCACCCCGAGCGCTACCGGCCGGTGTGGAAGGACATCGAGAAGCTCGGGCCCTTGCTCGACGGGGGCACGGTGCTGCTGCTCGACGTGGGCGCGCTGGCCGGCCGCTATGGGCGAGCGGCGTTGCGCTCGGCCGAGCAGTTGCTCGAGGCCGGCTTCTACTACGCCGCGTGCTCCGACGCGCACCGCCTTCCCGACGTCGAGGCCGTGGCCCAGGGCATCGAGCGGCTCTTCGAGCTGGCGGGCCAGGAAGAGGCGCGCTTCATGCTCGCCGAGGGGCCGCGAGCCATCCTCGATGGGCGTGTCGACGTCTGACGGGCGCACCGCGCCCGCGTCCGTCATGCACCGACCAGCACCTCGATGGCGCGTGGCACGAGCTGCACGTCGATGGGGAGCTGGCCGAGCGGCTCGCCGTCCACGTCGAGCAGGAAGCTACGGCGGATCTCCTCGTTGCGCAGGCGCACCTCGATCCGCTCCCCGCTCCAAACGTGCACCTCGGGGTTGCGCACGTGCTCGCCCGAGTAGATCGCCAGCGACGAGAGGAGGAACGAGATCTTGCCGGCGGCGCCCAGGGAAACGACGTGCAGCAGGCCGTCGTCCGGTGTTGCCATGGGCGCCACCTCCATGCCACTGCCGAAGAAGCGGCCGTTGCAGATGGCCAGCGAGCGCGTGGCGACCTCGAAGGAGCGCGGCTCGGCCCCTGCGGCGCCGTGCAGCGTGCAGGCAAGATTGCCCACCTCGTTCTCCCAGAGGGCGCGAAGGCTCGCCGTCATGTAGGCCACCCTGCCGCCCAGCAGACGGCTGGCGTGGGCAACGTGCCGGTCGACCAGGCCCCCCATGCCGACCGAAAGGATGTTGATGAAGTATGCCTCGTCGGGCTCGTCCTTGGCGTTGACGAAGGAGAAGCGCCCCACGTCCACGGCGCGCGTCTTGCCCGAGCCGAGGGCGGCGCAGTAGCCCGCGAGCTCGTTGGGCAGCCCCAGCGTGCGCCGGAAGTCGCCGCCCGTGCCCTGGCCGACGAGCCCCAGGCGCGGCAGCCGGTCCACGCTTGCGCGGGCGCGCATCAGGCCATTTGCGACCTCGTGCAGCGTGCCGTCGCCGCCGACGGCGATCACGGCCTCCCGGCCCTCGCGCGCGGCCTGCTCGGCGAGGCGAACGGCATCCCGGGGTGCGGCCGTATGCGCGGCGTCCACCGGGCCCAGCGCGCGCTCGATCGCGCGCTCGATCTCACCGGCTCGCTTCCCGGTCTTCCCTTGCTGGGCGCTGGGGTTGAGGATGACAAGCGGCTTCATGACCGGCGTTCTCCTGGCGCACTGCGGGCGACGGGATCGAGCAGCGCGCGCACCGGCTCGTGGAGCCGGCCGTTGGTGGCCAGGATGTTGGCGCCATCGAGCCAGCTCGATCCGCCGGCGAAATCGCTGACCCTCCCGCCGGCCTCGGCCACGAGCAGCGCGCCCGCGGCCACGTCGTGTGCCCGCAGGCCGAGCTCCCAGAACGCGTCGTAGCGGCCCGCGGCGACGTAGGCCAGATCGATGGCCGCGGCGCCGCAGCGGTTGATGCCCCGCGTTTGCTCGGCCACGCGCGCGAAGTTGTCGTAGTTCGGGTAGCGCGCGCGGTCGTAGGCGAAGCCCGTGGCGACGAGCGCATCGGACAGCTCGGCGGTGGGTGAAGCGGCCAGGCGCACGGCGCGGGTGTTGAGAAACGCCCCCTCGCCGCGTGCGGCGAAGAAGATCTCGTCCAGGCGCGGCGCGCAGATGGCCGCGGCCACGATCTGCGGCGCTTCGGCGGCAGCCGCGGCGGGGCGGAGTTGCTCGACGGCAATCGAGACGGCGAAGAACGGATGGCCGTGCAGGAAGTTCCCGGTTCCGTCGAGCGGATCGACAATCCAGCGGTACCCGTCCGCGGCCTCGGCCGCGGCGATCGTGCCGCCCTCCTCGGCCACCACGCCGTGCCCAGGGTAGCGCGCGCGTACGGCCGAGACGATCAGGTCCTCCGCGGCGCGGTCCACGCTGCTGACGAGCTCGCGGCCCGCCTTGGCGGAGACGCCTTCGCCGCGCCAGCGGCGAAGCGGCAGGTGCCGCAGCAGCAGGTCCCCCGCTTGCCGGGCAACGTCCACGGCGAAGGCGAGTAGCTCACCGTCACGGTCGGTCATCGCGCCAAGGCTTGTACACCATCCCGCAAGCCCCGTGGAGAACTAGGCGCCGCGTTCCGGTGCGGGCGCAGGCGGCATAGTATCCCTCCTCCGAACTTGCGCCAGTCGCGCAACATGCTCGCCGGTCAAGGCGAACGGGGTTGGGGCCCCGTTCGCGGCGCATGGGGCGAAGCCCCATCGTGGGATTCTCCCGCGGACGGCATCCCTGCGCGCACAGCGCGCAACGGCCGCGGGGCGTTGCCTGCTGCGTCGGCCCGCTCCGTTCCCGCGGGCCCGCGGTTTCGCGCTTGGGTTGCGGGCGAAGCCCGCGCTAAGATGGCCGCGTCGTGGCTTGAACCGCCAACGGCGATAGGAGAAGCCCCATGGATAACCACAAGCTCGCGCTCCTTGCCCTGCTGTGTCTGGCTCCCAGTGCCGTCCACTGCGGCGGCGACGAAGAGGAGGCCACGCTGCGCTGCGGGGATGGAACCCAGGAGAAGGATGGAGCCTGCGTCGCGCTGCCGGCGCTGGCGCCGCGCGAGTGCGGGCAGGGCACCGTCTACGATGAGGCCACCAATAGCTGCCTGCCTGACTACGATGTGCTTTGCGCCGAGGGCATGCTCTTCGACGAGGCCCTGAACGACTGCGTTCCGGCCAAGGTGGACTACCCGGAGGCGGCCGAGGACAACGACCCGCGCGCGGGCGGCACCCCGCTTGGGATCACCCTGCCGGAGGTGGGCAAGACCATCACCGTCGGGGGCCAGATCGACGCGCCCACGGTCATCGACGATCCGTCCTGGGGCGACAAGGTATGGCCGGACATCGACGGCGTGGAGTTCGAGGCCAAGGCCGGGCAGGTGCTGCGCCTCGAGGGCACGAGCCTCGGTGCTCTGCCGAGCGTCGCCTTCATGGTCGTCCCTTCGGACCTCTACAGTGAGACGCCGACGAGCCTGAGCCCGGTGCGCTACGGGCTGGCCGCCGACGGCCGCAACCCGGTGCGCTACGTTCGTTTCCTGGAGGACGGCACCTACTGGCTGCTCATCTCGGACAAGGACAACCTGGTCGGGCTCGAGTCGACCGGCGGCGCCGACATGAAGTACGTCGTGGCCCTGAGCAGCCTGGCGCCGCCGCCCGACGCCGTGGCGCCGCTCGGGAGCGAGGTCGTGGACAACATCCTCGACGAGCCGAGCTTCACCAAGATCGACGGCGCCGCGCCGGACATGGTGGTCCTGCTCGAGGTGGGCCAGCCCAAGGTCTTCGGCATGACCATCCGGCACCTGTTCCTGCTCGACGAGAACGACGCCATCGTGCGCCGGCTCAGCGACACGCGGGCGATCGAGCTGTTCTCCGGCAAGCAGGTTTCCCTGCCCATGGACTCGGAGCGGATGGTGCTCGCGCAGGGCACGCTCAAGCTCTTCCTCGACTACGAGATGTGGGGGGGAAACGACGCCGACTACCCGCTGCTCGTGAGCGAGCAGAAGGTGACCGAGCTCGGCAAGATCGGCAAGTCCTCGCCCGCGGTCGCGAAGAAGGACGAGAAGCTCAAGACGGGCAAGCAGGGGCTCAACGTCTATCGTTTCGACGTAGATGCCGCCGAGGGCGCCTTCATCCGCCTGCGCATCGACGACTTCGACCCGGGGAGCAAGCACCGGCCCATCGGCGTCATTAGGGACTCGCACTACGGGCTGCTCGGCTACGTCGACCCGGTTGGTACGGGCGAGAACGAGGTCGAGCTCTTCATCGAGGGCGGCAAGGGCTACATCGAGATCTTCAACGGCGAGAGCGGTGGCGGGTCGTACAGCTACGACTTCACGCTCGAGTTCGTCGAGCCCGTCACCAACGTCGTCGCCGAGAAGGAGCCCAACGACAAGATCGGCAACGCGCAAGTCCTGAGCCTCTCGTCTCTGCCGGTGAAGGTCGAGGCGCAGCTTGCTACGACGGATCTGACGGATGTCTACCAGGTCACGCCCGCGGACGACGGCGAGTTCACGTTCTACGGCTACGCGCCCCTGTGCGACGTCGCCCTGACTCTGTACGACAAGTCCGGAAACGGGCTCGACATGGGCGACGACATGTTCGGCAGCCCGTGGGAGGAAACCATCACCCATGCCCTGACCGGCGGCCAGACCTACTACCTGGAGGTCCGGCTCTGGCAGGCGGGCGAGTATCCCTACGCGCTGGTGGTGCGCTAGGAAGCCTCGCGCTCACGACCCCGAGAACTGCACCGGGCCAAAACGCAGCGAGGGGCAGCGCAGCGCGGCGTAGGGGTACGGGTCGGCGCCTGGCTCGAGCAGGCGGCTCCAGAGATCCAGGTGGTTGCCCGCGAGGTTCATCTCGGCGAGAGCGCGCACGGGCTTCCCCCCCTCGATCCACTGGCCGCGGATGCCGATCGAGAAGTCGCCCGTGGCGGCGTTGGCGTTGCCGCCGGAGAAGCCGGTCACCAGGATCCCCTTGCCCATGGCGGCGAGCAGGGCTGCAAGGTCGCGCTTGCCCGACGCGAACACCAGGTTGGTCGTGGCGCCCGTCGTCGGCTCCTGGCCGAGCTTGGAAGCGTAGTAGGTGTCGAGCAGGAAGCTCCGGAGCACGCCCCGCTCGACGAGCGGCCGCCTCTGCGTGCTCATGCCTTCTGGGTCGTAGGGGCGCGAGCCCAGGCCCCCCACGAGCCACGGGTCGTCGGTGATGGTCAGCGCCTCGCCGGCGATCTTCTTGCCGAGCTTGTCGGCGAGAAACGAGCGCTTCTGCTGGATGGCCTGGCCGCCCAGCGGTCCGAGCAGGTCGCCCAGCAGCCGCCCGGCGACGAATGCCTCAATGACGCAGGGGTACTTGCCGCTCTTCTCGGGCTTGGCGCCCCGATCGGCCAGCGCTCGGCGCGTGGCCTCCCGGCCCACCTGCTCCACGCCCGGGAGCTTGCCGCGCTCCCTCGTGACCGCCTGCCACCAGCCCTCGGGCTTGCGGTCGCCGCGGTCGCGCACCGTGGTTTCGGCCCAGAGGCTGAAGGAGCTGCTGCGCACCGTGCCCTCCATGCCGTTCGAGCACACCATGGCCGCCTCGGCGGCTTCATCGCCCGCCCCGGCCGTGACCGAGATGATCTCGGCGGCCTCGGGCCCCGATCGCGCGGCCTGCTCCAGGGCCTGGGCCAGGCGCCGGCGCTCGGCGCCGCTCGTTGCCGCCGCGCCGGCCTCGTCCCAGATCCCGAGCTCGCCCGCGAAGCGGCCGGCGTAGCGCGCCGGCGGGGCGAGCTTGCGGTGCGCATCCGGCGCGAGCAGGCGGGTGGCCGCGGTGGTCTCGTCCAAGAGGCGTGCGACCGCCTCGGGTCGCAGATCGCTCGTCGAGTTTGCCGAATAGCGGCCGTCGACGAACAGCGTGATCCCCAGGCTGACCTCGGTTGCCTCGCGCAGCCGATCGAGCTTGCCGTCGCGCCATTCCACCTCGCCCTTGCGGCTGCGGCGCACGCTGACGCGCGCCCCCTGCGCGCCGCGCTGGCGTGCGGCCTCTGCCACTGCCCGGGCGCGATCGAGAAGATCCTGGCTCGTGCTCATGCCGCCCGCCCTCCGATGGAGATGGCCCCGGCGCGCACCGTGGGCAACCCGAAGCCCACGGGCACGCGCTGGCCGTCCTTGCCGCAAGCGCCACCGCCCGAGAAGAAGGCCATGTCGTTGCCCACCATGTCCACGCGATCGAGCACCTTGGGGCCGTTGCCGATGAGGTTGGCGTCCTTGACCACGCGCGTGAGCTTGCCGTCCTCGATCAGCCGGCCGTGCTTCAAGTAGAAGGTGAAGTCGCCTCCGCCGATGTTGACCTGGCCGTTCCAGAACTTCTCGGCGTACAGGCCCCTCTTGACCGAGGCGATGATCTCCTCGGGCGGGTGCGGTCCGTCCAGCATGTACGTGTTGCGCATGCGCGGCACGGGCGGGAAGCGGTAGGACTCGCGCCGGCCCGAGCCCGTGCTCGCCACGCCGAAGTGCCGGGCCGAGATGCGGTCGTGCAGGTAGGAGCGCAGGATGCCCTTGTCCACCAGCACCGTGCGCTCGGCCGGCGTGCCCTCGTCGTCGACGTTGATCGAGCCGCGCAGCCGCGGGTTCGTGCCGTCGTCCACGATGGTCACCTGCTCCGCGGCGATGCGCTGGCCGATGCGGTTCGAGTAGATCGAGATCCCCTTGCGGTTGAAGTCCGCCTCCATGCCGTGGCCGATGGCCTCGTGCAGCAGGATCCCGGTGATGCCGGTGGCCAGCACCACCGGCAGCTCGCCCACCGGCGCCGGCGCCGCGTCGAAGAGCAGCAGCGTGAAATCGACCGCCTCGTGCGCCACGCGGCGCAGCAGGTCCGGCGCGAAGAACCCGAGCCCGTCGCGCGCCGACGCGCTCTGGCCGCTCATCTCGGTCTGGCCCTTGGAGGCGGCCACGCACAGGGCCTGCAGATCGGCCATGGGCTGCTCGTCCTCCACCAGCAGCCCTGCGGAGCTTGCGACCAGGATGTGCGTGGTCTCGTCGCCGAGGTAGATGGTGGTCTTGACGACGCGCTGGTCGCGCGCCCGGCACAGCCGTTCGGTTTCCTGGACGAGCGGGAGCTTGCGGTCGATGCCGATCTCCGTCCACGGCACCTCGACGCGGTAGGCGCTCTTCACCTCGGCTGCGGCGAGGGGCGCCGGCCGCGCCGCGCTCGCCCCGTCGGCCACCGTGGCCGCGGTCTGCGCCGCCCGGGAAAGCTCCGCCTCGCCCAAGTCCTCGGTGTAGGCAAAGCCCGTGGCGTCACCCTTGAGCACGCGGATCCCCGCGCCCAGGCCCACGTCCGCGTAGGCGCGGTTTACCTCGCCGTCCTCCAAGCCGAGCCAGTGGTTCACGCGGTGTTGCAGGAACACCTCGCAGTAGTCGCCGCCGCGTCCCAACCCCTTCTCGATGGTACGGGCAAGCAGGGCTTGGTCGACGCCGAAGCGCTCGAAGTAGGCGGGGCGCACGGCCGGCTGCGCCCGGGGCGCGCTCGTGCCCGGCGCCGGAGGCACGGCGGGCGGCGGCGGCCGGATCAGATCCGACTGCGCCGCCCCGCAGCCGGCGGCCCAGGCCGGCAGCGTGACCAGCGCCGTGCCCGCGCCCTCCAGGAACTCGCGTCGTCGCATGCTGGTGCTCATGGCGCCCGAGGCCATAGCACGCTTCGGCAGGCGCGGCTGCGGGCGGGACGCGGGGCTACGCGGCCGCGCCCCCTCTACCAGGCGACGTCGTGCGGCCAACTCCGATCCGTGGTCGTGCCGTCGCCCAACTGCCCGACCTCGTTGGCTCCCCAGCACGCGACGCGCCCCGTGACGAGACGCGCACAGGAATGCAAGGAGCCCAGGGCCATCTGCACAACCCGCGCGTCCGAGATCGACACGCCCCTGGGCTTCGACACGCTAGCAGGAGTCTTCGAAGCGATCCCGACCTGTCCCTTCTTGTTGTCGCCCCAGCACTTGATCGGCGCGGCGGTCTCGCCCGCAAGATCAATCTCGTACGCGCAGGTATGCTGCCCGCCCAAAGAAACGCCCCAAACGTTGCCCAACTCGACCACCGGCGTCGGCAGGGAGGGGTTCTCAGTCGTGCCGTCGCCGAGCCCGAGCTGGCCGGACCCGTTCGCCCCCCAGCAACTGACCCCGCGGTCCGCGTCAACCGCGCAGGAATGCTCGCCACCGAGCTCGAGGTCGCGCGCCCACAGGCCCTTCACCTGCATAGGCTCGGGCGACGGGGACCCCGTAGTGCCGATGCCAAGCTGGCCGGACTCGTTCGCCCCCCAGCACGCCACCGCGCCATCGGCGAGAAGCGCACAGGTGTGAGAGCCGCCAGCCTCGACCTTGCTGGCGTCCTGCGGAAGAGCCGACGGTTCTCCGCACTGCTGATGCTCGTTGTTTCCCCAACAGATGACGTTCGCTTGCACCTCAGGCCCCGCGGCTTCTTCGGCCAGCCCGCAGGTATGCATGGCGCCAAGCGAGATCTGCACGAGGGGTAGTAGGTCCGACACCTCCAGCGGTGTGAGCTGGGGCTTGTCCGTCGGCTTGGCGTCCACCTGGCCCCACTCGTTGTTGCCCCAGCAGCTCACCCGTCCGTCGTCGAGCAGTGCGCAGGTGTGGTTGCCACCCGCCGCGATCTGCGCGACATGGACCAACCTGGGAACCTCTCTCGGTGTGCTCGAGTTGGCCGTGTCTCCGTTGCCGAGCTGGCCGTCGGCGCCTTGCCCCCAGCACCGAACCGTGCCGTCGCCGAGCCGGACGCAGGTATGGCTCTCGCCGAGGGCCACCTCGGCGACGAGCACGCACTCGCCTGCGCTGCACACGGGCGCCGTTCCGCTGCATGGCGCCTCCGGGATCCAATCGTGGCCCGTCTCGCTGCACGCGGCCGGCGCATTCGCCAGGCAGGTGCGGGCCGGGGCGGTACAGATCCCGCGCTCGTGGATGCCGGCGAGCAGCTCGCAGCCGGCCGTGGCGAGGCTCATGGCGCCGAGGCAGAGGGCGGCGACTGGTCTCACCATCTGCCCCTGGCGATGGCGGCCCCGCCTGAACGCCCGAGGGGCGAGAGCCGAAGGTCGAAGCCGGACCGAGCGCGAGCCGGCTTGACGGGCGGCTCGCCGCCGGAGCCGGAAGAGATCACGAGGTAGGCCCCGAGCCCGAGGGCCACCAGGCCCGCTCCGATCCCCACGTTCGCCAGCGTCGCCGAGACCTGTGCGTCGTCGTTCAGGGCCACCCCTTTGGCGTCGCAGCTCGTGTCCGTCGGGCAGTGGTCGTCGCTCTCGCTGCGCAGGGCGATGGCGCGCACCCCGAAGAAACCACCGACCCCGAGCGCGGCCAGGCCGAGGCCACCGACCGTCAAGCCGGCGACGCGCCGGGGGTCGAAGGCGGCATCGACCGGCTCGGGGGGCACGGTTGCCGGCGGCGGCACAGCGGAGGCCGGTGGCGCCAGCTTCGGCGCGACCGCGCGCGGCTCGTCTGCCAGCAGCGGCACGGTGACCTGCTGCAAGTCGCCGTCGGGGCCCACGCGCAGCGTCAGCTTCCACGGCTTCTTGCCAGGCGCCGTCGCCTCGACCACGTGCTCGCCCGGATCCACTGGCAGCGCGGCGCCCCAGACCGCCTCCCGAAGCGAGATCCCGTCCCGCTTGACCTCAAGTCCGGTGACCTTGGCCTCAGGCGCAACGCCCACCGTGAGCCTTGACAGCTCCGGCTCGATGGTCGCGAGGTGCTCCCTAGCGATCTGCTCGCGATCCGCGCGGCCATCGCTGCGCGCCTGCGCCAGCGCCTCCTTGAGCTCCGCCCAGGCCGTGGCCGTCCTGCCCTCGCCCTGATGGCACAGGGCGAGGTTGAGCAACGTCCCTGCGCCGGGATCGAGCCGCTGGCTCTCCTCGATCTTCGGGCACGCCAGAGCGAGCTGGCCTTCCGCCAGGAGTCGTTTGCCCTCGCGGAAGAGGCCCTCGGCGAGCGCGCGCTCCTCGGGAGTGACCGCCGAGGCCGGCGCCGAGAGCGCCATGCAAGCGAGACCGAGAACGGCCCCGGCGATCGGGCGAGACGGTTTCATGGCGGATCCAATGGCGGCAAAGGCTCTGGAGGCTCGATCTCGGCGCTCACCATCTCGCACTCCTCGGTCGCCTCCGGGCAGCCGCACACGTTGCCGCCGAGGTGGTTGAAGCTGTAGGCGCTGCCGAGGTACTCCTCCCCTTCGAGATCAAACACGGCGCACTGGAAGATGTTCCAGCCGAGCGTGACCTTCGCGCCGAAGTTCGAGAGCGCCACGCGGGCGCTGTTCTCGATGCGGGTGGCGATGACGAGGGCCGTAGCCGAGGCGGATTTTGACACTACCACGACCCCGTCACCGAATCGACCGTCACCGTGCGGTTGCGTGTCGCGCACGACGCTCGCCTCGATGGTCGCGTCCGAGCCGGCGACGAACACACCCACGCCGCGGTTCATCTCGATGAACGAGCTGCGCACTGCCACCTCCGCGCGCTCGCCCGTGTCGGGGTCACGCTCGATGCTGATGCCCCGTCCGAACTCCCACTCCCCCTTTGCATCGGACTGCGTGTCCCGCACGACGCTCGCCTCGATGGACGCGTCCGACCCCAGGACGCAAACACCCACTTCGTGGTTTCTCTCGATGAGCGAGGTGCGCACGGTCACGGCCGCTCGCTGGCCGGTGTCGGTGTCCTGGATGTGGATGCTCCGTCCACCCACCAGATCCTTCTCGTCGGGCTGCGTGTCGCGCACGACGGTCGCCTCGATAGTTGCGTCCGAGCCGGAGACAAACACGCCGAGCTCGCGGGCTGTTTCGACCAGCGACGCCTTCACCGTGACGCTCGTCGGACCCAGGGCCCGCTCCACGTCGAGCCCGCGCTGCGCCGTGTCGTGGATCCACACCCTGTCGATCTGCACCTGCTTGGATCCGGATACGAGGATGCCGCACTTCTCACCCCTGATCCCAAGGCTATGGATCTCAGACTCGTCCGCTCCCTTCTTGACAAAGACGGCCGCAAGCGCCGCGCCGCTCCCCACCACCTCGACCAGCCCCGGGCACCGGCCCCACAGCCGCACGGGCTTGCCCTTGATGAGCACGTCCTCGGCGTAGGTGCCTGCTGCCACCGCCACGATCCCGCCGGGCTTCGCCGCGTCGATGCCCGCCTGGATGCTCGTCCAGGGCCTCTCGGCGCTGCCGTCGCTGTCGCCGCCCGCGTAGGCCGCGTCGACGTACTGGGTGGCGTCGTCGACCGGGATGTCGCCCCACGTGCCGCTGCCGCACGGCGCCACCTCGCGGCACTTCGTCTCCCCGGGGATCGCCATGAGGCCGTTGCCCTTCGGGCACGGCTCGGCCGGCAGGATGGGCTCGCATCCGCGGCTGCCGTCCGGCTCGAAGCCTTCGCCGCACATCTCCGGCGGGATGCCGGCCGGCCGACAGCTTCCATCGTCGAGCGGCATCGTGCCCGCGGGGCAGCAGCCCCCGGCCTCGTTGAGCGTCTCGCCGGGCGGGCACGGCATGTCCGGCGGCAGCCCAGCCGGCTGACAGCCACCGCCGTCGAGCGGCAGCTCCCCGGGAGCACAAGCGGCGCCGGCGTCGGCGCCCGCGTCCGCCTGCGACGGGCCGCCGGTCGCTGGCTCTTCGCCGCCACAGCCCGCGAGCGCCAGCACGAGCCCGACGAGCACCAGCGTGAGCGTCACGTTCCCATTGGCCATCGCTTCCTCCTTCGCCCGCAGAAGCAGTGTCGCCCGGGGCCACGGTCAACGCACGCAAGCGCGACGGTGTCGGCCAAGCCGTGCTGCCAGGGCGGCCGCGCCGCCGCTGCCCGGGCGTCCGGAGGCTGCCGGGTAGCTTCTCAAAAAGTGGTGGCGCACTGGGACGAGTCCTCGACGGGCCGCCGCGATTTCCAGCCGGTTTCGGGGCAGCGGAGGTCCCGAGGGGTCCGACTGGCAGGCGTTTTCGACCATTTTTTGAGAAACCACGCAACTGCACCGCCGCTCGCGTCGATGGACAGGGTATGAACGACACGCGCCACGAGCTGCTCGACCGCACCCTCGACATCGTCTTCAAGATGCTCTTCGCGAGCCCCGATGCGCACCAGCCTCTGTGCTCGCTGCTCTCCGCGGTGCTCTGCCCCGCGACGCCCATCGCCCAGGCTACCGTCCTCAACCCGGAGCTGCCGCGCGAGGGCTGGGACGAGCTCGGCGCCGTGCTCGACATC
>JACQWT010000124.1 GCA_016209145.1 Deltaproteobacteria bacterium
CGAGGAAGCCGAGGTTCTTGAAGGTGGCGATGCCCTCCTGGCTCTGGGTGCTCTTGCGCGAGAGCAGGTGGGCCTTGTCGTTGACGCTGAAGTTCTGCGTGGGGTCCTCCTCGGGGTCGCAGGCGTCGGCGCCGTGCCCGCCGATGCTCGAGCTAATGAGGCCGATGTGGATGTCCTTGATCGGCTCGAACTCCCGCTTGCAGCTCGCCTCGCACACCGCCCCGGGATCCTGGGGCTGGTTCTTGCACGCCTTGTCGTTCTCGTCCACGCAGCGGGGGTTGACCAAGGCGCCAACGAGGTCGGGCACGGCCTCCTTCAAGATTTGCTGCTTGTCGGCCATCGACCGCGAGTTGTCGATGGCCAGCAGGATGTCGACCTTGTCGACCGAGTCCTGCCACAGGCGCTCCACGGTGGCCGCGCCGGCTCCGAGCGGCGGATCCTCGCCGGTGGTGCAGCCGAGAGCCGACGCGGCCACCCCGAGCATGGCGGCCAGGGCCAGGCTCGCGCTCGACTTCAAAACGTCCACTGCAATGCTCCTGTTGGCGCGAAGCTCATGTAGTGATCTTCGCGATCTCCCCAGTTGTTCTCGAGCGGCTCGTCCTCGGACGTCTTGTACTGCGCCTGGTTGAAGTTCAGGCGCGCCACGCACTCCAGGCGCAGGCTCACGTCGGGATGGACCAGGAAGTCGAAGCCGGTTCTCACCAGCGCGCCGTACACGGCCACGCTCATGTCCTGGGCAATCCCGCCGCCGTCCGTCTCCGCCGTGCTGACGATGATCTGCGTGGTGGTGAAACCCAGCCCGAGATACCACGCGGCCACGCGGCCAAGGTAGAACCCTTTCTCGAACGCGACGTCGATCGGGACGGCGATCAGCGTCGTGTCTGCGCCGCCGACGCCCGCGTATGCGCCGCCGCCGATGCGCAGGTACAGCTCGGCGAGGCCGATGAGCCCGCTCAGGTCGTAGCTGACGTTGACGCCGCCCCCGATCATCGTCGAGGCGAGATCGTAGGTCACCCCGCCCTCGGCCATCTCCTTGGTCGTGCGACCGTAGTTCCACGTGAGGAACGCGGGGCCGAAGTACGGCATCAGGCTGATGCCGATCTGCGGGTACTCCTTCAAGCTCGTTCCCTCGGGCACGTCGTCGCCGAGCCGCAGGCTGAGCTCTGAGGGCTTCTGCAGGCCAACCTCGCCGCCGGGACCGATGTCGGTGGCCTTGTAGAAGGCCAGGCGTTCACCCTTCGCATCCAGGGCGACGAAGCCGTACCCGACCTTGAGCGCCTCCTCTTCGCCCAACGAGATGGCCGGCGCCTCCGGATCGTCCTCGACTCCGGTCTGACGGGGGGCGTGAAGGTACCAGCCTTCGACCGATCGCGCGTCCTTCTGGAGCTGCCGCACGAGCTGGGCGGCTCTGCTGCGGACCTCGCACTGAATCAGCGCTTCCTGCTGCTCGCCGGGCTCGACGTCGTCTGCGGTCACCTTCTTGCACGTGGGGCCGGCGCGCTCCTCGATCTCGTCGGGAACGAGCGCCGCCTTGGCGTGGCCCTTGCGCGAGCACCCGCCGAGCCCGGCGTCGCCGTCCGCGGCGGCCGCACCGATCGCGCAGGCCGCGTCGGGAAGGGCGCTGATGTGGGGAGGCATCTGTATCGCCTTGGCGGCCGTGTCGACCAGCCCTCCAAGGCTGAGATCGACGTCGGGGATGCTGGACGCGGCGATGTCAGTGGCGGCGTCGAGCAGTCCGGGCACGCTCGCGCTGACCTCGTCGACCCTCTTGTAGGTGTCGGCGGTGCGCTTGAAGATGACGAGCGAGCCTTCGAGCGAAATCTCCGGCGACCTCAGCTTGCGGGTCGCCGACTTGGTCTTGATCTCGACCTCGATCCACTCGACCGAAAAGGCCGTCAGCCGCGGAATCGCGAGGAAGTCGGCGCAGGCGGCAGAGTACGCGACGAACTCACGCTCGCGCCGCGCGGCCTTCTTCCGTCTCTGTTCCGCGGCGCGCCCTTCGTCGTCCGAGCCGTCGTTCTCGTCCTGCTCCGTCTGCGCTTCGCTTCGGGGAAGGACGTGGCGGCGAACGTCCTCCACGGACAGCTCGGATGCCGTCGCCCAGGCAGGATCGGGGGGGATCTCCGTGATGACGTTGTAGAAGCGACCCAGCGGGAAGCGCGCGGCGAAGACATCACGCGCGAGTTGCGCGCCGCCGACCTTCGCCAGTTGAGGGTCGGAGTTGATGGGCGCCGTGTTGCCAAGGGCGAAGACGATGGTGCGCCGTTTCACGAAGCGACTCGTATCCTCGCGCGGCCTGAGCGCGCAGAAGTCGAGAACGTCCCCCGGGACGAAACCGGGATCTGGAGGCGTCGGCGCCGCAGGCGCGGCGGGTTCCTTCTCGGGCTCGTCGAGGTCGATCTCCTTCGCCGGCGGAGCGGACCCGGCCGGAGGCTCGTCCGCGCCGCGCGGTTTGCTGGTCGTGCGGCGGCTGCCGGCTGCGGCACCTGGCGCCGCCCCGGTTCGGTCGACGTTCGGCTCCGGCGTGGCGCCAGCCGGCGGTGCCGGCGGCTTGGACTCTGGCTTCTTCACTTCCGACTTGGAGGGCTTGGCCGGCCGGGAAGGGGAGGTCCGGGCGAGGTGCTCCTCGGCATACGCGGTCTCGGCTTCGGAGCCGATCGCGCGGTACTTCTTGAGCCAAAACTTCCAGCAACCGCTGGCGTCTCCTTCCTGCTCGATCTCGCGGCATGCCTTCCAGTCGTCGGTGGCGGATCGCTGTTCCGCGAACGTGGGGCGGCGCTGTGGTTGCGCTGCGGCCGGACACGGCAAGAGCCCGACGGCGACGAGCGCCAGCAGCGAGAGCCACCGACGTGTTTGGGCTCTGTCCCCCGCGGCCCTCGTCTGTTCGGGGCCAGTGCAGAGCAGGGTCGCCCGATCCGCCCGTTCCACGGCGGATGGCCGTCCAAGCACCCATGGCTCCACCAGATGGCCTCCTGCTCCGCAAGGCCGCTCCCCCTGGGGCCACACCGACCGTAGCCCGGAGAGTCAGCACGCCGAATATTAGGCCAGGGCGCCAGGGTCGAGCAAGGAGATCCGCCGGGTTGCGCGCCCCGGCGGCCTGGCGCGGCTCGCCCGGCTCGCTGCATCGGTGATCGGCTAAGAATATCGGATGGTTGGCCGATTTCGATGGCACACCGGGCGGGGCGGGGCCCAGCGGGGCGAGCCCCGATTTGCCCGAGGGCACGAGATCGCCCGATCGACGTGGCACGGGGCGAACGCCGGGGCGCCGCTGGTGGGCAAGGGGTGGGTCCGTGCCGCGGCGCGGTACATACCTCCGACAGCGCGCCTGGGCCATGGGCGTGATCCGGTGAGCACAGATCGCGCGATTCGCGGCGAAGAGGCTCGGCCGTCGGACTTGACCTGGCTCGCTTCAACGCCGTATTTTCTCCGGGCTGGCGGGGAGGATCGCGAGATCCCCCAAGCGGATGGTACGGCTGCACGGGAAGCGGAGGACGAGCATGAAGCGATTCGCGATGGCTTTGGGCGCGACCGCGGTCGTGGCAGTGGCCGTGTCGGCTATTGCCGACAGCCGGTCCTACACACCGCCACCGAAGACCGGCGACATCTACACCGTCATCAAGTTCAAGTGGTCCGGCTTCGGCACGACGCAGGACACCAAGGTCACGGCGAAGTGGGGATCGTGGTCCAAGAGCGGCACCATCGGCACGGTGAAGGTCCCGCCCACGTGTGGGGTATCGAAGGACAGCGGCCTCGTGCTCAAGCTCAAGCACCAGAAGCCTGACGCCATCCCCCTGACCATCACCACCGACGGCACCATCTCCGGTGGCCCGATCCAGGGCGCCCCGCCGCCCCAGTGGACGAAGACCTGCTACAAGCAGGTGAGCTGGTAGCGGCCGCACGGGGACAGCCGATCGGCGGCCGGCGCTGGCCGCCGCGCTCGCGCCGGTCGAGGTGCGGCGCATGTCGCCGCGGCTCCACGCTCTCGGGCGGCGAGACGCAGCGGCTCAAGCTCGCCCGGGCGCTGCAGGACGCTTGCCCGGGCACGATGCTGGTGCTCGACGAGCCGAGCGCCGACTTGCACGCGGACGAGGTGGGCCTGCTCGCCGCGGTCCTGGGCGAGTTGGCCGACGCGGGCGCAAGCGTGGTGGTCGCGGACCACGACCTCGGCGTCGGCGAGCCGCGTGGCGGGCGTGGCTGGCAGGGCGACCGGCGCCGTTGGCACGGCGAGCGGCGAGCCGGGCGCCGTGCCAACGGCCATCAAGGTCGTGGGCGCGCGTGAGCGCGACCTGGCCAGGATCGACGTGGCCATCCCCCACGGCCGGCTGGTGGTCGTGACTGGCCCGAGCGGCTCGGGCAAGAGCAGCCTGCCGAGGCCTACCGCGTGGCCGCGCTCTACGGGCTCAAGCGCGTGCAGCGCGCCAAGCGATCTGGCCTCCTATTCCCGAAAAGCGGGAATAGACCGGCCGATCACCTCGCGATCGGGGCCTCTATTCCCGCTTTCCGAGAATTGAGACGCCGATCGCGCTGCGGTCCCGGCCTCCCCGGCCCAAGGCGGCGTGTTCCGGCGCGACGGCCACGCTGCCTCGTCTCACGAATCTGACGTGCGCCCGCAGCAGACCGCACAAGAGGCTTGCCGCGGTCGTGCGCCGCGGCGCATAGGCGTGGGCTCAGGGTGGCTCACGCCCGCTTGACCCTGGCCTCCACTCGGGCGAAGGTTCCGGCATCCGAGGAGGCCGCGTGCCACCACGCTCGCGAAGGCAGGAGCTGGCGCGTTACGCGCGCCGGGCCGTCGAGCTCGGCGCCCAGGGCGCCAAGATCGTGGGGCCGCGCGCCGTGCGCTGCGCCCAGTGGGTGCGGCTCAAGTGCCAGTACGGCTGCGACGGCTACGGCGGCTGCCACACCTGCCCGCCCTACTCGCCCACTCCCGAGCGCACGCGGCAGGTGCTGGACGAGTACGCGCACCTGTTGCTGGTGCACGTCGGGCGCTGGCGCTCGGCCAGCCGGATCGCCACGCGGCTCGAGCGCGAGATCTTCCTCGAAGGCCACCACAAGGCATTCGCCTGGGGCGCGGGGCCGTGCGTGCTGTGCCGCTCTTGCGACCCGAGCGGACCCTGCCGCCATCCCGACCGGGCGCGCCCCTCGATGGAGGCCTGCGGCATCGACGTCTTCGCGACCGCGCGGCGGGCCGGTTTCCCGATCGCCGTCGTCCGCTTGCGCCGCGAGCAGGCCAACTACTTCGCGCTGGTGGGCATCGAGTAGGCGTTGGGGAGGATCCCCTGGCCGGCGGCCCCGTGTTCTCAGCGGGCTCCGCTCGCCGGCCCGGCCAACCCCCCCGGACGGGCAAGCCTGCCTTGCCGTGGTCTGGCCGCGGTGCTACGCATGGATGACTGCAAGACGAGGAGCGGCGCATGGGTCTTCCGGCGCGACGGACCGACTACCCGCACATCGCGGTCTTGCCCGATCTTTGTGGGGGACAGCCCGTGGTTGAGGGAACGCGTATCCCGGTTGCCACGCTCGTGCGGGCTCACCAACTTGGGATGGACTTCGATGAGATCCTCACGCAGTACCCGGATCTGCGCCCCGAGCAGCTTCATGCGGCCTTCGCGTACTACTTCGACCACCAGGCCGATATTGAGCGACTGATCGCCCAGGCGGCCACGCCTGTGCCTGGGGCCACCGTCATCACGGCGTAGGCGTGGCTCACCCGCGGCTCTACCTCGACGAGGACATCCCTCGCGCCGTGGCCGTAGGTCTTCGCCGCCGCGGCTTTGCTGCCACGACGACGGTCGAGACCGGCCGAGCGGGAGCCGGCGACGAAGAACAGCTTCGCTACGCGGCAGCGCGGGGACTCTGCCTCTTCACGTTCAACCGCGGGCACTTCGCCCGCCTTCACGGCGAACTGCTCGCGCGCGGCGAGCACCACCGCGGTATCGTGGTCTCTCGCCAGGCGCGCCCCGGCGCCGTGGTCCGTGCCCTTTCCCGCTTTCTCGCAGCACGGTCGGTCGACGATCTCGCCGATCGGCTCATCTGGCTCGTCGTGGATTCCGAACGGTGAGCCGGCGGATGGGCCAACTCGGCCCCCCGATCGTCGCGCCGGCTCTTCGCCCGGCGCCGGGGGCCGCGCGTGCCCTCCGAGGTCCGGCCAAACTTTTGCCGCGCGGCACTGGCTCGCGCACTGCGTAGCAGCGCGGCCCGCCGGTGCTCCCGCGGCTTCGCACCGCGGGCCGACGCCGGCCGCCAACCTCGCGGCTGGCCGCGCCGAGAAACTGACGCATGGGCGGCCCGATGCTGGCACGGCGATGGCATGTGTGGTGGAGCGATGGCCCTCGGCCGAGCAACCTGGAAGCGGATCTCCCGCGTCGTGCTGGGCAGCATGGGCGTGGGAGCCGCGGCCACGGCCGTGGATCTGGCCGTCCTCGCCGCGCTCGTGAGCGGCCTTGGGCTCGGGCCGCGCCTCGCCAGCGCTCCGGCCCTGTGCGCCGGCATCGTCGCCCAGTTCGCGGGCAACAAGCTCGTGGCCTTCCAGGACTACTCGCGCGCCTGGGTGCGCCAGGGCGTCCAGTTCCTCGCGGTCGAGGCGCTCGGCCTGCTCGCGAACCTCGCCCTGTACGACCTGGCGATGGCCTGGACGAGGCTTCCCTACCTCGCGGCGCGCCTGGCGACCACGAGCCTCGTCTACTTCTGCCTCTGCCTGCCGCTCTGGTCGCTGATCTTCCGGGCCGTAAGCGTCCCCCGGCAGGCATCCGCGGCGTCGGAGGGCCGGCCATGAGCGCCGTTGCCTTGACGCTGCTCGCTCTCACGACGCTCTGGACCGCGCTCGGCCTGGCCGCCGTCGTACGCGCGAGGCACGGTGCGCCGCGCCGCCGCGCGCGGGCCCGCGGCCGGGCCATGGTCCCGCCGGTTCGCCCCGTCAGTGTGCTCAAGCCCCTGTGCGGCGCCGATCCCGGGCTCGAGGACAGTCTCGATAGCTTCTTCCTCCAGGACTACCCCTCTACCATGTTCGAGATCGTCTTCGGCGTCGAAGATCCGCGCGACCCTGCCCTGGCGATCGCCTCCGAGCTCGCGCGCCGCCACCCCGAGGTCCCGTGCCGCATGGTGGTGCACCGGGACGGCCGGGCGACCGTATGCGTTCACGGAGTGTCAATCGATGGCAACGACGGCGGCCGATCCATCCGCGCGGGCCGGGGCAGGGGTGACGCGCCCGAAGGGCGCGTCGGGACCCCAACCCCGTCCCGAAGGGACGGACTTTCGTCCTCGCGCCGGGCCCTCACGTACAGGAGTACGCTCGGGCCCGGCGCTGCGGGCGCGCTCGGCCGGCGCGGCGCCTCGGCCGCCGACCGATTGCGAGGCCCTGAACGGATACGGGCGACCAACCCCAAGGTGCGCAACCTGCTCGGCATGCTGCCCCACGCCCGCCACGACCTGTTGCTCATTAGCGACAGCAACGTGCGCGTGGCGCCACAGTACCTGCGCGACATGGTCGAGACGCTCGGCTCCGAGCCGGCCGTGGGCCTGGTCACGAGCTTGGTCGCGGGCCGTGGCGAGGACCGGCTCGGCGCGGCGCTGGAAAGCGTGCAGCTCGCCGGCTTCTGCGCCGCCGGGCCGGCGCTAGCCACGAGCGCGGGCGACGCGGCCGTGGTGGGCAAATCGATGCTGTTCTCACGTGCTCTCTTCGAGATGATTGGCGGCTTCGCTCGCGTGGCCGATGTGCTCGCCGAGGACTACGTGATGGGCAAGATGTTCCAGCACGCCGGCTACCGCGTCCGGCTGGGCAGCACGGTCGTCGAGAACGTGACGGCGGGCACGAGCGTGCTCGCCTTCCTGCGCCGCCAGCGGCGCTGGTCCATGCTGCGCCTGCGCCTGCGCCCGCTCGCCTTCCTGCTGGAACCGCTGGCGAGCCCGCTTGTCCTGCTGCCCCTCGCGCTCGTGGCGTGCGGGCCCTGGGCGGCGGCCTGGGCCGCGTGGGCTGCCTGCGCCGCCTGGGCCGCCGGGATGCTCGCCCTGCGCGACGCGGGCGGCTGGCTCGTGCTGCGTGGCTGGCGGCGGATCTGGATCCCGCTCTTGCTCGCCCCGCTGCGGGATCTGTGCATGCTCGGCGTCTGGCTGCTCACCCCGTTCGCGCGGCACGTGAGCTGGCGCGGCCACCGCGTGCGGGTGGGAGCGGGCACGCTGCTGTTCGACTAGGCCCAAGCCCCGGCTGCGGCGCTAGCCGCTCAACCGCCGACTGCCAGCGGCTACAGGTTGTTCCAGTTGGGAACACAAAGTACGGCGTGGGAGCTCCCGTCCGCGGCCGCCCCCAGGCTTGGGCCACGGCTGCCGGCGTACGAGCCCGGAGAATGCACTATCCAGTGATAGCCAGGCAGCGTGGTCGGCACATACCGGACGTTGGACCCTTCCCCGCCCCAGCAGTCCGTGCCCGAGTGGGACAACAGGTTCGTCGAGCAGTTGCCTGTGACGTCGTGGTTGCCGCTCACCCAGAAGTCCCCACCTCCCAGATTGCGGCAGCTCGGTGAGTCCAGGTAGCACCGCACGAGCGCCTCGAGGGCGACGGCAGTATGGTAGCCCGAGGGGCAGGCAGAGTCTCCCGCCACGCTCAACTGAGCCCAGGTGTACGACGATGAAGAGGCCACCAGGCCGTTGAGGTTTCTGGACACGACCCTGCCGGCGACGTCCAGGCGCCCCTGCGGGTTCGTGGTTCCGATGCCGACATTGCCCATGCTGTCTACCGTGGCCACCGTGCTGGCATTGCTGTCTGCCAGCCTGGCAATCGGCTGTTGGTAGGTGAAGGTCGTGGCCGGAAGCGCCGGGCTGAACGCCGCGGTCGTGCCAAGCGACGTGTCGCTGGCGATGGAGCCTATGACCCTCTTCTGCCCCTGAGCAATCAGCAGATCGTGGCGATGGAGCCTATGACCCTCTTTTGCCCCTGAGCCATCAGCAGATCGCCGGGGTTGAGCTCGGTCTTGAACTTCGTGCCGACACCGACGACATTGACGCCCGAGGAAGAGATGACGCCCGTCCCGGCGGCCGGGGCGGCGCCCACGACGTGCAGCCGGCCCACCGGGCTGGTCGTGCCGAGGCCCACGTTGCCGGCCGTGTAGTAGGCGTCATTGCCGCTGAGCACAAACGGGGAAGCTCCGGCGTCGCCCTTGGGTCCTTGCGCGCCGGCCGGTCCAGTGTCGCCCTTGGGTCCTTGCGCGCCGGCCGGTCCAGTGTCGCCCTTGGGTCCTTGCGTGCCGGCCGGTCCAGTGTCGCCCTTGGGCCCTTGCGTGCCGGCCGGTCCGGCGTCGCCCTTGGAGCCCTGGGGGCCGGCGTCGCCCTTGGGACCTTGCGGACCGGGCGGTCCCTGCAGGCCGGTCGGATCGCCGACCCACTTGCCGTTGCCGTCGATCACCTGGCCGTAGTCGGCGATGCTTACCGAGCTCGGGGTGATGTCGCCCGTGGCGTCGCCCGCCACGAGCGCGTAGGGCACGCTGCCAACGGTCGCCCGCGGCTTCATCTCGGAGTCGCCGCCGACGGTAATGCCGAGATAGCGCGGGCCACCGTCGAAGGTGCTCTGCTGAAACGGCATGACGGAGCCGAGCGCCACGGCGAAGTAGCCGGACTCGAACTTCACCTGATGGGACTCGACCCAGATCGGAGCCGGAGAGATCTGGTTCTCGTAGATCGCGAACGAGACGGCGAGCTCGCCCTCGACCGGCTGGCTGGTCTTGGCGTCGTAGAGCCTGCCCTGGTGTGCGATGGTCGCCGGCACGGCAGCCGCGATCGGCGGCGCGCCAAGCAGCAGGGCGCTCGCCACTGCCGCCGCGGTCCGGCGGGACCACACCGGCAGCAGGCGCCCGCCCAAGGGGCGCCTTGGGTTCCTTGTGGTGCGAGTAGTCATGATCGGCCTCCTGGAGCTGCCGGGGACGCGACGCGAAGCCGCCGCCGCGTTCCGAGCAGCAGCATTGTTCCACCCGAGCACGCGGAGAGCCAGGGGAAACAGGCCCGGGAGCCTGGACTTCACGGACCGGGATTCACCTGGCCCTGCGCCGCCACGCCGCCAGGCACAGCCCCACGAGCACCGCGAGCAGAGCGAGCCGGCTGGAGCCACCGGGCGGCGCCGCGTCGCCCACCCGACACGCACAGCCGCCCGCGGCCGCCAGCGCGGCCCGCCCCGCCCGCTTCGACCGCACCGGGATGCTGGCGCTCGTCTCGACGGCGCATTCGCCCTGGGACGAAGCACTGGCCCAGAGCGCGACTTGCGGTGCGCCACCCGCAGCTCCGCTCGCCGTGGCGCCGCCCCCGGCTCCGGCGCCACCGGCCGCCGCCGCGCCGGTCCCTCCCGCCCCGCCTCCGGCCAGGGCGAGCACTCCGCCGCCCGCCACCGCCTGGAGCGTGACCGTCACCGCCTGGCCGGGCGCCAGCAGCCCAATCCCGCAGCTCGGCGCGCCGTCGCCGCGGCAACTTCCCTGAGATGGCAGCGACCAGTCGACGACGGCGCCGCTCAGGCTGGCTTCTACCGCGACGCCGTCCAGATCCGCGTCACCCTCGTTCGTGGCCGTCACGGTCACCCAGAACGGCCTGCCGGGCGAGACCTCCCGCGGCGCCTCGTGCGAGATGGCAAGCCGTCCCTGACCCGCCTCCGCCAGCGAGACCGTCTCCCAGCGCTGGCCTGCGACATTGGTGTGATGGAGCAGCAACAGCTCGGGCAGCGGTTCGCCCCCCGCCGCCTCCGGCTCGATGTGGACGCGCACCGGCTCATCGCCGACGTACATGGGCCGGCCGGGCACGGGCGCGCCGCGCGCCGGATCGAGCACGGGGCGGGTCGGGTCGAACCTGACCCAGTCGGTGGACTCGCCGGGGTAGCCCTCCTCGGCCGACATCGTGAATGCCTTGTAGTTGAAGCTCGGCTCCTCTTCGCTCAGGCCGAGATCGGCCACAGAGACGCCTAGCACGAGCACGCCGTTGTAGAACGGCTGCGTGTCGTGCTCGTCGGCGGGCACGAGGTTGAGGAAGCGCTTGTTCTCCAGCGCCGTCTGCTTGGCGAGGTTGTAGGTCGTGGCCGCGAGCACGTCGGCGTAGGGCCCGTCGCGCGTGAGGGCCTCCGCGAAGATGGCGTACTCCTCGTGGCCGTCCAGATCGGTGTCGAGCAACACGCCCACGGCGGACAGCGGCCCGCGCGCGGGCGTCGCCCACTGGCCCTCTATCGCCACGCCGAACGAGACCGACGTGGCGGCGAAGCTCTCGGCCGTGGCGTAGCTCGTGGCCGCGCCCACCGCGCGCAAGTCGAGCAGGGCGCTCGCGGGATCGGTGCTCGACGAGGATCGCGCCGGACTGGTCGCGCCGAGCTCGAATGCCGTCACCACCGGCGCGGGGTGGGCCGACGGCCCTGCGATGGGGATGGCTATCTCTCGACCCGGTCCCGGCGCGCAGCTCGCCACGGGCTCGCCCGCCCGCCGTGCGGCCGCCGCCCGCACCGTGGCGTGAAACGGCAGCACGAGCCCCCCCCCCGTCTGCTCGGGCGGCGCCACCAGCCGCACGAGGCCCGCCGCCTCGACGAGCCAGTGCCGCGGCTGATCGTATTGCGTCAGCGGCGTGAGCGGATCCGGGCCGGGCGCGCCGAGGGCAAGGGGATCGAGAGCCAGCCCCAGCCAGAGCGTCGCGCTCCCCCCGGCCGGCACCGTGAGCTGTGCCGGCGCGACGCTGACCTTCACGCCCGGCAGCGGGTAGTCGGGCTGGGCGCTCGCGAGGTAGTGCGCCGGAAGCGGCCCGCGGTTCACGACCTCGATCTGGCGACTCGTGCTCTGGGGCACGGCGGCGACGAGAGCGCCGAAGGACACGGCCGTCGCGCCTTCGAGCTGCGCCGGGGGCTCGATCACCCAGGCGGCGACCTCGGTCGCCACCGCCCGGGCCACGTCCAGGCGGCCCGCGCCGAGCAGCGAGACCGGGTAGGGCTGGCCCGCACCGGCCAGGAGCGGCACGGCCGAGCCCATCAGTCGCGCCTTGACCTCGCGCGGCAAGAGATCGGGCCGGGCCTGGCGCACCAGCGCCGCCGCGCCCGAAACCATGGGGCAGGCCATCGAGGTGCCGCCAGAGGTGCGGGCCTCCGTGCCCGTGCCGACGGCGGCCGACTCGATCGGGGCGCCCGGCGCCGTCAGCTCGGGCTTGCACAGGCTCGCCGTCGCGCTTGGCCCGCGCGAGCTGAAGCCGGCCACGGGCTCGGCACCCGGGGCCGAGAAGCGCTGCGGATCGAGCGTCGCAACCACGCCCTGGCCGAGCACGGCGGCGATGGCCTGGCCGTCCACGAGCCGAATCATCACGCCCGGGATCGACACCTGCTTGTCGCCGCTCATCGGGAAGGGGGCGCCGTGGTCCTCGTTGTCGACGACGACGGCCGCTATGGCCCCGGCCTGGGCGACGCGCTCGATCTTCTCGGTGAAGGGGCAGCTCCCGCGATCCAGGAGGGCGATGTTGCCGGCGAGTGCGCCCGGGTTCGCCAGCTCGCCGCAGGCGAGCACCGGGCTGGACTTGACGATCTTCCCTGTGATCGGGCCGGTGCTGCCAAGCGGCACGGTGAAGTCGCCCTCGGCCGCGGGGAGCTCACCGGCCAGAGCCGGCGGCGCGAGCACGCGTAGCGTGACCACGCCGAGGTCGTAGCTCGCGGCCACCGCCAGCACGTCCGGGTAGCTCGCGGGCGAGGCCACGACGAGGAAGGTGCTCCCATCGTTGCCCGCCGCGGCCACGAACAGGCTGCCCGCCACCGCCAGGTTGTGCACGATCTGCTGCTGCGTGGCCGAGCCCAGGTCATAGGAGGAGCCGAGCGAGGCGTTGACGACATCGAGGCGGTCGGCGAAGTCGCCGTCCTCGTCGGGGTCGGCGGCGAGCTCGAGCGCCTGGCCGAGCATGGCCGTGCTGCCCTTGCACCCGAAGATCTTGATGGCAAAAAGCGCGGCGCGCGGGGCGACTCCCGGCCCGACGCGGAAGAGGCGCCGATCCAGGCTCTGCTCGTACGGCCCCGCGAAGGGCGTGCCGTCCTTGCGCACGCCGCCGCCCGCGGCGATGCCGGCCACATGCGTGCCATGGCCGCCGGACATCTGCCCCTCCTGGAAGTCGGCGCAGTCCAGGGGGTCGTCGTCCGGCTTGGGCACGGCCGAGCCTTGGCTGGACGCGTCGTATCCGTCGCCGACGAGATCGCGGCCGCCCACCACGCGAGAGGTGGGGAACGTGCCCGGCTCGACGAGCGTGCGGTCGTTGCCGGCGTAGTCGGCCGGGTTGCCGCTCCCGCCAAAGTCGGCGTGCGTGTAGTCGATGCCCGAGTCCACGATGCCGATGCGGATCCCCTCGCCCTGCACGAGCAGGCCCTCGGAGCCGGCGGCGTGCTGCGCCCACACGGCGGGCGCGCCCACGAGCGGCACGGCCGACAGCAGGTCCGGGCGGTAGATCGGCACGGGATCGAGCCGCACGACGCCGGGCAGCCGGCGCAGCGCCTGCTGCGCCTGGGGCGGCGCTAGCACCTGCACGGCGTTGGCGAGCCGGCCGAGCTCGGCCACGACCGTGACCCCGGCGGCCGCAAGCAGGGGCCGCAGCGCGGCCTGGCGGGCCTGGATCTCGGCCAGCCGGGCCCGCGTGCGGGCCACGCGCTGGGCGTGCGGCAGCCCGGCCGCAGCCGCGTAGATCTCGGCCGCCGGCGGGCCGTCAAGCACGACGTAGAGCTGCTGGGGCCCCGTGGACCCGGTGACGCGATCGGCCGCGCCGTTGCCCCTGGCGCCGCCCGCGCCGAGCCCGAGCGCGGCGCCGAGCGCCAGCGCCGGGAGACCGTAGCGACTGGCGCAAGTTCGGTGCAAAAGTAGTATGGCCGCCTCCGCGTCCGCGCCGAGCCCGCGTGCCCGGTCAGGAACGTCCACTGGCTTCACCCGAGACATCTCGGGATGTCAAGGTTTCCCGGCTTGGTCAGGGGCACATGCTTTGCGCCTCAGCGTCCGCGCACCGTCAGTCCGCGTGACAGCGCGGCCGTGGCCTGGCGATCATCGTGAGTCCAGAACTCCAGCGGGTCGCCTTCCGCTTCGGCTGCCAGAATTTCCGCCGTAGCGACGTGAATGGCGTCAAGTGCGCGGACGTTCACCGCAAACGATCCCTTCGCTCGATCGATGACGATGCCCTCAATCGGCATGAGGTCGAGCCTTCCCAGTAGCTCGGTCAACTCCTTGCGCTTGAGCGCCGTCTCGCTGTCGTCCAGGTTCCCGAGCAGCCGCTCGCGATCGACCGCTCGGAACGTCTCGACCTCGACGAGGTACGACGAGACCACGCGATCACCGGCAGCGAGCGGCACGGATGGTCCAGGCTCCGAGAACAGCACCCGCAGCAGAGCGCTAGCGTCGACGTACTTCATTTGGATCCTCGCGCACCGCGCGAAGCGAAGCCTGGATGTCGACGCGCCGATCGAGCTTCGCGATCTCGATCTCGCCCCAGTTCTGCGTGCCTAGCCGCAGCCGGCCTTCCCGCGCCAGCCGGTCGCGCCACGACAGCGCCTGCGCTTGCAGCGGGCCAAGCTGCGCCACCGGCTCGTCGCGGTCCTTGACGACGATCAGGGCCCCGCGCGAGGCCATGCGCAGATACCTGCTCAGGTGAGCCTTGAGCTCGGTCACGTTGATGGCCTTCATGGTCCCATTCTAGGACCATCATGGCCCTAAGGCCAGGCGCTTCCGGCCGTTCCCGCGACAACTTCCGCGCCGTCGCCGCGTGTGGCCGGGGCTCGCAGCCGTGCAGCGCTGCCGCCGGCTACCTGAACATCGCCAACGCCGCGGTACCAATCAGGGCCGGCCCGCTTGACGCACATCAGCCCCGCTTCTCGCTCTCGCGCAGGAAGCAAGAAAGCGACGATCTCTGGCCGGGCACGCAGCAGGGCCCCGCGCCAACCTTGTTGTGTGGGCCACTGCTCCCACGAACCCGTCACCAGCCGGCGCGCTACCCCGCACGGCGCGCCGCGATCCTGCTGCGCCACGCAGGCGCTCGCGGGGACGCGAGCGGCGGGCGTGGCCGCGCCGATGGGCGTGGCGCTCCTCGTGGTGGCCTGTGCGAGCGCGCCAGAGGCGGCGGGCCGGCCGGCGGCCGACGCGGCCCGCCTGGCGCCGGTGGCCGGCATAGCGCCGGCCTCCTCGCACCGGTCGCCGCCGGGCGCGCCGCCTCCGGCCGCGGCCGCAAGCGCCAGCGCGCTTGCCGCCCCTGCCCGGAGTGCTGAAGGTGCTCTGCTGGAGGAAAGCCCGCCGGTGCGCCGCGTGAGCGACTGGAACCGCGACGGCGCCGCGACAACCTGGAACCGTGCGGCGCGGGCGCTCAGCCAGCGGGCCACCGCGGTACGGCAGCTCTTCGCCGATGCCGGCGTCGCCTTTCCGCCGGCCCAGATGCTGCTGCGCGGGTTCAAGCAGGAGCGGCGGCTCGAGGCGTGGGCAGCCTCCACGCCGGCCGAGCCGCTCGCCCACGTCACCACCTACGAAATCTGCTACGCCTCGGGCACGCTCGGCCCGAAGCGCAAGCAGGGCGACCACCAGACGCCGGAGGGCTTCTACGGCATCGACTACTTCGATCCGCAGAGCCGCTGGCACCTCGCCCTGCACGTGAGCTACCCCAATCGCTCCGACCGGATCCTCGGCGACCGGCGCGACCCGGGCGACGGGATCCTGATCCACGGCAAATGCGCCTCTGTGGGCTGCATCTCGCTGACCGATGAGCGCATCGAGGAGCTCTGGACCATGGCCAAGCCGGCGCACGACGCCGGGACCAGGGTGCACGTCCAACTGCTGCCGAGCCGCAACATTCCCGCTCTGCTCGCCTCAGCGGAGCACCCCGAGCACGGCGCCTTCTGGGAGAACCTCCAGCCCGGCGTCCGCCACTTCGAGCTCAGCAGGCGCGTTCCCCGCGTCGGCGTGCAACCGGACGGCCGCTACGTGTTCGAGTAGCCGCTGCCGCAGGGCCAACGCCGCCCGCGGCCCGAAGCCGGCGGCGGCCTCCCAGTCATTGCCGCCGTCTCGCGCTCGGCCGCCGGCGCCACCCCGGCGGCCCCTCACTCGAACGGGCGAGCGCCTAGCCGCCTTGGCGGCCTGCCGCTCGCCTCCGACCTCCGCGCCGACGCCGTTGCACCATCAGCAGCACACCAAGCGCCGCCACGAACAGGCCCACGCCGCTGCGGCTTCTCGCTCCCTCCGCGCTACAACCGCTGCAACCGCCAGGAGTCTCGACCGCTCCCCTGTCTGCTCCCCCGGCGCCGCCTACCCCCCCGCCTGCGCCCACGCACACGCCGTCCTCACAGGTCGGAGCCGCCGCCGGACACGTGCCACAACTGCGGCCGCATCCGTCGTCGCCGCACTCCCTGCCGGTGCACTCCGGAGCGCAGCAGTAGTCGGGCGCGCCCGCCGCGCATACCCGGCTGCCCGCCTTGCAGTCCTCCTTGTGAAGGCTTCCGGCCTCGCACCAGAACAGAACGTCCCCCTGACACTGCGGCTTCTCCCCAAACTGGCCACAGCCTTCCACGCACTCGCACGTGCTCTCCTGGCAGCTCCACCCGTCCGGACACTCCTTGGGCGCGTTGGCGCACTCGCCGCTCTCCTTGCAGGAATCCACCGTGCAACACAGCCCGTCGTCGCAAGGATCATCGCTGCCGCCCTCGCAGGCGCTCCAGGCGTCCCACTCGCAGGAGTCGCTGCATTTCCTCGTCTTCTGCCCGCAGTCCCCGCAGTCAGCCTTCTCGAGATGGCCCGGTGTGCAGTCACCTTCGTCCTTGCAAGAGCCCCAGTTGCCCCACTCGCACGAATTGGAGCACGTGCGCGTCGCCGTCTCGCAGTCGCCACATTGCTGCGACTCGGTCTGGCCCGGCACGCAGACGCCGCCGCCCAGGCACGAGCCCCACTGGCACGAGTTGCTGCACGTCTGGGTCTTGCACGCTCCGCAGCTCTGCGCGGAGCTCGGCTTGCACACGCCCTCACCCGCGCACGAATTCCAATTCCCCCAGGTACACGAATTGGAGCACGTGCGGGTCTGCGTGCCGCAGTTGCCGCACCCTTGCGACTCGGTCTTGCCCGGCGAGCAGGGCCCTTCGCCGCCGCAGGCGGTCCAGTTGCCCCACTGACAGGAGCTCGAGCACGTCCGGGTCTGCGTGCCGCAGTTGCCGCATGCCTGCGATTGGGTCTGGCCTTCCGGGCATCCGCACGCGTGGCCCCAGTGGCACTCGTCCTCGCACCGCCGGTTCTCCTCTGGCGGGCAACCTTCCAAGGTCAGCTCTCCGGGCGCGCACTCGCCTTCGCGTCCGCAAGGGCCCCAGGTGCGGGCCGCCGTGCATACGTGGAAGCCGCATCGTCCGCAGGGCTGCCTTTGTCCGGGAGTGCACGCGCCGAGGCAGTCGCCGGCACCGCCCTGGCCGCTGCTGTCCGGGTTCGGTCCGTCTTCCCGCTTGGGCTCGAGAAGGCCGTCCTCAGCGCCGCACGCCACCGTGGCGACCGCCGGCGCCAGCGGCAGGGACAGGATGATCGCGCCCCTTGTCTCCATCGTCGACCACTCCAGAAGAACGCAACTGGTCGGATCGTAGCACGGATCGGCGTCCTTCGGGTCGCTATATCGACCCTATCTGGAACTGGTAGGCATCGTAGCGGGTTTTTGCCCGCCTTCCCGCACACCAAGATGACGGGAAAGGATCGAGTGGCGCGCCCATGGGCAGCAACAGGCGGTACGGCAGCAGGCTGCGCGAGCTGCGCAAGAAGGCCGGGCTGACGCAGGAGCAGCTCGGCGAGCGCGCCGGTGTCAGCTACAAGTTCCTCGGCGGCATCGAGCGTGGCGCCGAGAACCCGTCTCTGGCAGTGCTCGACAGGCTCGCGCGCGGTCTGGACTTGGAGGTGCGCGAGTTGGTCGACGTCCGGCACCTCGGGACCGAGCGAGAGCTTCGGCGCGAGGCGCACGCCGTGGTTGAGAGGGCCTCGCCCGAGGAGATCAGGCTCCTCTTGAGGATCCTGCGGGCCATCGCGCTCTGAGCGCCGGCGCGTCGCAGGGCGCGAGCAGGAATCCCCCTCCACGCCGGCCCAGAGCTCGGCGCGGTAGACCTGAGCCGCCAGCGGCGATGGCCACGGCGGCGCGAGCGCGGCCCGCGCGACGAGCAGCGCTTGAACGGTAGCCAGGTTGATTCGTTTGCGCTGCCTAGCCGCCGAGGATACGACGAGCCACGTGCTCGCGGAGGAACTCCGACCGACTCCGACTCCCCCTGCGCGCGTCAAGCCGCCTCAACTCCTCGGGGGTGAGCAGCACGGCCACGCGTTCGGTCCTCGGCGCCTGCGTCTTCCGGCCAGGCCGCCCCGACGGTGGGATCTCCGCGCCGTGCTTCTCGCGCCACGCCGCGGCCAGCGCTGCGTCGTTGGCCGCGATGAGCTGGGCGTCCAAGAACTCCAGCGGCGGCTGGCCCGTATCGGGATCGGCGCAGCGGTCGCAGCGCCAGATCTGGGCGAGGTAGGCGACCGTGCGGTCCCCCCGTCGCGCCATCGCGGCGCGAGTGTGAAGCGACACGACGCAGTCAGGGCGGTGACAGGCAGGCGTTTTCAGGTCCATGGGTCACCCTCGGCGAGGTGGAAGCTGACGAGCAGGGTGTGGTGCTCCCGCTCCGCAAGGCGGATCCAGAGGTGCCGGTCGAGCTCCGGGGCCAGCGGGCAGAACACCCAGATGGTCTCGAAGTCGGCGTGGTTCGCTGGCTCTGTGCGCAGCAGATCCTCCTCGGTCAGCGCTGCGAGTTGGTCGAGCGCATCGCGGCGACTCCAGCCAATCTCCGCGATCTCGTCGTCTGCCTTCCAGGTGATCCGCACCGCGGATGCCGCCCTTGCCTGGCGGAGCCGTTCCAGGAAGGTGCCGGTCTCGTCGCGGGAGGCCACGAACGGATTATGTGCTCGGATATTCGTTCCGGCAAGCACAGGAAGTGCTCGATGGGTGGCAGCGGTTCAGCGCTTGACGCCCATGGGCCGCTGGGGCCGGCGCACCTACGCCGAGGCCCGCCGTCATCCCGCCGCCGGGGCCCGGAACGACCAACGCGGCCTCCCCGTCGCCGTCACCGGGCCCGCGCCGTCATCGCGTCACCGGGGACCACCGGCAACGAAGCGTCCTCAGATCTCGCCCTGCGCCGCGAGCACCGCCCTCAGCCCCCGCGCCACCAGGGCAGCGCGGCCAATCCCGAGGCGCGCTGCCAGCGCATCCGAACGCGCGAGTAGATTGCTCTCGATGCTCACGCATACGACCTTCGCGCCCTTGCCCTTGCGTGGGCGCCCGCGCCTGGCGCGCCGCCAGAGGGCGGCTGCCGCCGGCGGCGGGGAGCCAAAAGTATCGATCACGAGCTCCGTGTCGAACTCCTGCACGTCGGCAGGTGCCGGCATCGCTCGCTTCTTCATGGCTTGCTTCTGCGGCGAAGAGCCGGACTGCTGCCCACGCCCTCACGGCGCCTTGCGGGCCCGCGGGCGACAGTCGAGATCGCAGCGGCCGCTCGAGCAGACCGCATCCTCCACCGTGCCGCACGGCGCCGCCAGCACGCAGGGCGCGAAGTATGCGTTGACGCATTGCGGCGCTAGCAACGACGGCTCGCCGAGTCGGCCGCGATCGCGGCTTTCGTCCTCGGCCCGGGTCCTCACGTACAGGAGTACGCTGCGGCCCGGGCCTCCGGGCGCGCTCGCGCTCGCGGCCGCCTGACGAGCCGGGTGTTGG
>JACQWT010000125.1 GCA_016209145.1 Deltaproteobacteria bacterium
CTGCTTCAAGTCGTCCGGCTTGCTCATGGTCCCTTCTCATGCAACACGCAATGATCTTGCGCAACCCGAAAGCACGTCGCTCGTCATTATCATTACAGTCGCACGATCAAGTTATGCCCACACTGGATCTCCACCCGTTGCGCCACCCCTCGATCAAGAACTCCCAGAAGGCACGGCGCCTTCCGAGCCGGCGCCCGAGCAGGGGCAGGGCTTCGGCGACATGGCGCGGCGTGACGAACTGCCACACGTCCAGATCACGCGCCTCGCGCAGCATCTTGCCGAGCAGCCGCAACCGTTCGTGCTCGTCGGCGCTTTGCAGGATGGCGCGCAGCTCGTCGACGGAGATGTCCTCGTCCCAGAGGAAGTACGGCCGGCAATCGCCACGGGTCAGGTCCGTCGTAAGCTGGCGCATGCTTGTAGGATACCACGTCCGCGCCGTGGCTAGCAGCGCGCGGGATGCACCCACGCGCGAATGTTGGGCTCTGGCCGTGGCGGGGCCCCGCGCTTGCGGCGCCGAGGCCTGCGCCCATAGGCTGGCCGCTGCGGTGTGCCGTGCCATCACGGCGAGCTACGCCGCCCATCATGGAAGGCGGATCCCATCAGAAGTGTCGGCCCTCCGTGCCAACGTGGGTGAGACAGCGGCCCACCGCAAGCAGGCGTAGGCGCTCGCGCAGCTCGTCGCGGGAACGTGCCAGATCGGCGCCATCTGCCGGTGGTCCCCAGCAGCGCCCCCGATCGGCCAGCTCATGTCGCGCACGTCCCGCTTGTCCCCACCCGGTCGAGCACGTCATCGACGTGGCGCGCCACCACGTAGGTGGCCGGAGCCTCACCCACGCGCAGCGCGGCGAAGTGCGCCTTGCCGCACTCGATCTTGGCGCGCTCCCGGTCGCGCAGGTCGTCGACGAACAGCCCGCTCTTCGTCTCGACAACGAAGTAGAGCCGCTCGCCGGCGTCGGTCTGGACAAGCACTGCCCAGTCCGGGTTGTAGCTGCCGAGCGGCGTCGGCACCGTGAACCAGCCCGGCAGCTTGGCGTAGACCTTGATCGCCTGGTTCTTCTCCAGGCCGTCCGCGAACGCCGCCTCGGTGTCGGAGTCGTACACCACGTACTCGTAGGCGCACTTCTCGTTCTTGTCGTGGAGCATGTTCCTGAGGTAGCCGGTCAGCTCCTCCTGCTCGAACAGCTCCTGCGCGTAGTAGCAGTCGTCGCCCAGCCGCTGGTACTTGATTCCGTCCACGACCGCCAGGCGCTTGCAGCGGTTGACGGCCTCGCCGGCAAGCTCGATGAACTGCTGCGGGTTGCGCTTGAAGTCGCCGAGCCGCCCGCTGCCCGCGAGGATGCGCTGGATGGTGCGGCGAGTGAGCTGGGTGCGGTCCTGGAGATCGGTGAGCAGGTCGGGGAGCTCGAGATCTCCTTCGTTCAGCGCCACGGTTGCCGCACCGTCATCTCGCTCCGTCGCCTCGACGCCGGCCTTGCCGATGGCGATGTCGGCCTTGCGCCACTGCAGGCGGGCCTTGGCGATGGGGGGCGCGTCCTTGAGCGCCCGGATGCAGCTCTCGACGAGCTTCTCGTTGTCGAACTCGACGCGGTACGTGGTTTTGTGCTTGATGCGGTGGAGCTTGTTCTGGATGGTCTGGAAGAAGGCGAGCACGTCGGTGCGCTTCGGGTCGTAGTCCGCCGCCAGCGCGAAGATCTCGCGCACCCGCAGGTAGACTCGCCGCTCGCTCGCCCGGATGTCCCGGATGCGCTCGAGCAGCTCGTCGAAGTAGTCGGGCACGCCGGAGCCGTCGACGGGCGGGTTCTTGAGCCGCTCGTCGTCCATGGTGAAGCCCTTCACGAGGTACTCGCGCAGCCGCTCCGTGGCCCAGATGCGGAACTGGGTGCCGCGGCCAGAGCGCACCCGGTAGCCGACGGCCAGGATGGCATCGAGGCTGTAGTGCTCGATCTCGCGGGAGACCTGGCGGCCGCCCTCCTGGCGAACTATCCGGAAACTCCGGATGGTTGCCCCGGGGTCGAGCTCGCCCTCCTCGAAGAGGTTCCGGAGGTGCTCGTTGATCGTCCGCACGTCCTTCTGGAAGAGCTCCGCCATCAACGCCTGGGTGAGCCACAGCGTCTCTTCAACGAAGCGGCACTCGAGGCGCGTGCGCCCGTCCTCGGTCTGGTAGAGGACGATCTCGCCAGTGGGCTCGCGGGCCATCGTTCCTCCTACAGGCTCCTCACCGTGGCGATGCCATGCTGCTCCAGGATCGCCGCAAGGTTCGTCTTGGCCACGTCGTCGGCGAAGGCGCCGTCCCGGAAGACGCAGGTGGTGTCGCCCGCGGGCGCGAGGGCCTGGCGCCACTGGGCGATCCCCAGCGCCAGCGGCTCGACCTCCTCGCGCGCGATCTTGGTCGCAAGGCAAGCCATGAGCACGCCGCCGCCCACGGCGTGGACCTCCTTGCCGGCGATCGTGCGCTTGGCGATCGGCACGCACAGATCGAGGCCGAGCTTGAGCAGCAGCTCGTAGAGGATGTCCGCCTCGGTGCGGTCGGTCTTGAGGTGCTCGACCGAGTCGAGCAGGGTCTGGGGCAGGTTCTCGCGATCCGGCTCCCAGGCCCGGATGTTGCTGGAGGCGAGCTTGAAGACGCGGAAGCCGAGGTCGCCGCCGAACATGGGGTTCTCATCCTTGATCTTCTTGGCGGCGCGACGGAGGCGCTCCTTGGTGAGCTCGGCGATGTTGCGGGGCTTGCCGAGGGTGTCGCAGAAGTCCGAAGCGACCTTCTGGTCCCTGTTCTCAGGGTCAAGCGGTTCTGGGAGTTGCACGAGGACGTAGCGCCGGTCGCCGCCGTCCATCGTGTTCTGAGCGAACACGGCCTGTCCCGTCGTGCCCGACCCGGCGAAGAAGTCCATGACGATGTCGCGAGCGCTGGCGACCTGTTCGACCACCTTCCGGACGAACTCCACGGGCTTCGGGAAGCTAAACACCTCAGCCCCGAACAGGGTGCGAATCTCCTGGGTTCCGTCAGCGGTGTATGTGCCCTCGACGATGCTGCGGAAAGCGATGAACTCAGAGCTCATGTCCTTGCGGAACTTCTTCTCGCGAGGCCGACCGTCGTCCTTCGCAGGGAACAGAATGCAGCCGTCCGAAATCAACGACTGCATCTTCTCGGGGGCGTATCTCCAGCCGGTCGACGGATTCGGAGGGAACCGTCGGCCAGTCTCGGGCTCGACGATGTCGTAGTGTAGATTCGGTCGTTGATCCCGTGTGGCGAGGCCGAGAAGGCTTCGGCTCATCCAGGGCCCTCTCGGATCGTCGTCAGGATTGGAGAACTTCGATTCGTCACGTTCCACGCCGCGGACGGAGAATCCCGAATCCCTCGCATAGCAGATGAGATACTCGTGGTCCGTCGATACGTTCGTGACGGCGCGGGCGTCCGTGAACTGCCGAGATCTCCACACGAACTGCGCGATGAAGTTCTCCGGACCGAATACGTCGTCGAGGGCCAGACGGAGATTGGCGTTCTCCGAATCGTCGCAGGAGACGAAGAGCGCGCCATCCTGTGAGAGCAGTTGCCGGCAGGCCCTCAGCCTCGGATACATCATGTTCAGCCAGTCCGTGTGAAACCTCCCGCTGGCCTCGGTGTTGCTGCTGATCTTCCTCCCACCCTCCACCTGCCCCGTCAGCTCCAGGTAGTTCTTGATGCTGTCCTGGAAGTCGTCGGGGTAGACGAAGTCCTTGCCGGTGTTGTACGGCGGGTCGATGTAGATGAGCTTGACCCGGCCGGCGTAGCTCTTCTGCAGGAGCTTGAGCACCTCGAGGTTGTCGCCCTCGATCATGAGGTTCTGGGTAGTGTCCCAGTCCAAGCTCTCCTCCGGGCAGGGGCGAAGGGTGCCGGTCGAGGGCGTGAGCGCGAGCTGGCGGGCGCGGCGCTTGCCGTGCCACGAGAGGCCGTACTTCTCGTCCCGCTCGTCAACCGCACCGCCGAGGAGCTGCTTCAGGACCTCGAAGTCGATCTTGCCTTCGGCGAAGGCCTCGGGGAACAGGGCCCTCAACTGCTCGACGTTGTCGGCAACGACGTCAGGGGATCTCGTCTCCGGGTCGGTGGCAGCTAGCTTCTTCATGGTGTCCTCGATCCCTACAGCCGGGCATACGCGGCGGCTCTGGCCGCCTGCACCCGATCGAGCTCCAGGTTGAGCTCCACCTGCCGGCGAAGCTGCTTCTGCCTCGCGGCGGCGGCCCGGAGCCGCGCGATCTCGGCCTCGAGGCGGGCGCAGTCGTCGATCGCGGCGCGACGGGCCGCTGCGTGCTCGGCGGATGTCGGGATCGCGAAGGTCCCGGTGCGACGGGCCGCCTGCAGCGCGAGCACCACGTGCATCCAGCCGTGATAGAGCGTGAACAGCGAGGCGCGCGGCTGCCGGCCGAGGGACAGAGCGTGGCGAAAGGCGACCTCGTGCGGGCCGTCGCGTGCGCCGTCCCAGTCGGCCGCGACGACGGCGCCGTCGAGCACGGTCTTGCCAGCCTCGCCCTGGCACCAGCGCTTGTGGGCGAGCGAGATGCCGGCTTGCTGGCCTTGCGTGACGAGCAGTACCGGGTAGGGGACCGCCCGATGGACCAGGGCGACGATGCGGTCGGCCTTGGCTCCGGGTCGCAGGGCCACGGACAGGACGGCGATCTCGAGGTACTCGCGCGTGTCGTCGCGGTACGCGGGCACGGCGGCCGTTGCCGGCTTGAGCGCCGCCACCCAGACGAGCTCGTCGACGCCACTGTTGATATGGCGCCTGTCCGCCGCCGTGGGTGCCCCGTTCTCGACCAGGAGCTTCTTCGGGACGCGGCGGTCGAGCCGGGCGCCGGCCGGCAGGGCGAGGGCCTCCATGATCTCGGCGGCGTTCAACCCCGATCCCCCGGCAGCACGACGAGGTGCGCCACGACCTCGAAGTCGTTGATCCCCAGGAACTCCCCCTTCATGGCGAACGTGCCCCCTGGCGAGAACAGGCTCGCCAGGGCGCGCTCCTCGCTCCTGCCGACGACCGAGGCGACGGCGGTGGCGAGCAGACCCTGGGCCTGGCGCATGTCCTCGCCCTCCTTGGTGGCCCGGTCGAAACGAGCGCAAGCGCCGGCATCGGGCAGCTCGCGGCCGACGCACAGCCGCTTGAGGCGGTCGAGAACCTGCTTGGCCTGGGTGTAGGGCAGGAGCACGGCGCCGTCGTTGCCGACGTGCACAAGGAAGTGCGGGAACAGTGGATAGCCGGTGCCGGGCAGGCGGCTGGCCGCCTCGCCTTCGGCACGGAGGCAGAAGATGATGCCCGGGGCGATGTCGGCCTCGGTGGTGGTCGTGACCGCGAACGTTCCCAGCGGCAGGCGCTCCAGCAGCCCCGGGTGCGCGCTCACCGCCCGCGCGAGGTCGATGCGGAAGTCGGTTAGCGTGAGGTCCGCGATGGAGATGCCGCTGGAGAGGTCCTCGAGATCGATGACGGCGTCCTGGAGCTTCAAGAGCTGCTTGCGGCGGTACTCCAGGTCGTTCATCTGGTTGCCGGACTGCTGCTCGATAAGGTTCTCCTCGCCCGTGGCGGAGATGTCGAGCAGTACCATGCGGCCGCTCACCCGCTGCTCCAGGTTGATGTACTCCTCGAGCTCCATGTTCGGCCAGAAGTTGACGAGCTGGATGCGGTCGTTGGGTGAGCCGATGCGGTCGATGCGGCCGAAGCGCTGGATGATCCGGACGGGGTTCCAGTGGATGTCGTAGTTGATGAGCCAGTCGCAGTCCTGGAGGTTCTGCCCCTCCGAGATGCAGTCGGTGGCGATGAGCAGGTCGAGGTCGCCTTCGGCAGCAAGGTCCTCCGGCCTCTCCTTCGCCCGGGGCGCGAACGCCGCGAGGATCGAAGCCATGTCCTTGCGCAGCCCACCGAGCGTCGTCCGATTGCGGCCGCTGCCGGTCACGAGCCCGGACAGAAGGCCGAGCCGCCTCTCGGCCCACGGCGCGAGCTCGGCGTACAGGTAGTGGGCGGTGTCGGCGAAGGCAGTGAAGACGATGACCTTGCGGTTGCCGGGGTTGATCGGGCTGTGGCACTTGCCTTCGATGACGTCCTTGAGCGCGGCGAGCTTGGCATCGCGCGCCGCGTTCACCTGCCGCGCGGCCGCGAGCAGGGTGGCCAGGCGGTTGCGGTCCTCCACCAGATCCTGCTTCCAGCGAACGAGGTCCACGTCCCGCAGCAGCACCTTGACCTTGCGGCCTACGAGCAGGCTTTCGAACGCGGGATCGTCGATGTCCACGTCGGCGATGTCGATCTCCTCCAGCGCCTCGGCCTGCGCGTAGAGTTGACGCGCAGCAGGTGGATCAGGCTCTCCTCGCGATCCACCTGCCGGAAGAAGCCGGTGCCCCCCTTCACCGCGGTGCTGTACTTCCGGTCGTAGGCCTGCTGCTTGTGGGGCAGCACGTAGCGCAGGGGGGCGTAAGCCGCGAGGTTCAGCCGTCGGATCTCGTGGTTGATCTCGCGGATCGGGCGGAACTCGCCCGAGCGGTCGACGTCGGCCTTGATGTTGACGGGCTTGAGGCGGTCGGGGAAGCGGCCCGTCTCGGCGGTGCCGTAGTACTTCTCGATGTGCTTGCGCGAACGCGCGATGGTGAGCAGGTCGAGCAGCGTGAAGTAGTCGAAGCCGAGCATGTCGACCAGCCGCGACGGCGTGCGCTCGCCCTCATGCAGGTCGAGCCAGCGGTTGAACTGCTTCTGCGCGAGCCGCGTCGTGCTGTCGATGCTGGCGATGCCGTGGCCCTGCAGGGCCGTGTCGTCGCCCTCGGTGGCGAAGGCGATCTGGTTGCGCAGATCCGCCATGCGGTTGTTGACCGGCGTGGCCGAGAGCATCAGGACCCGGGTCTTCACGCCTTCCTGCACAATCCGCCGCATCAGGCGGTCGTAGCGCGTCTCGCCCCCCTTCTGCGGCGTGCGCTTGTTGCGGAAGTTGTGCGACTCGTCGATGACCACGAGGTCGTAGTTGCCCCAGTTGACGTGACCGAGGTCGATGTCGCCGGAATGGCCGCGGTCGCGCGACAGGTCGGTGTGGTTGAGCACGTCGTAGTTGAACCGGTCCGGCGCGAGGAAGTTCCGGCGGTCGTTGGCCTTGTACAGGATCCAGTTGTCCCGCAGGCGCTTGGGGCACAGGACGAGCACGCGGTCGTTGCGCAGCTCGTGGTACTTGAAGATGGCGAGCGCCTCGAAGGTCTTCCCGAGGCCGACGCTGTCCGCGATGATGCAGCCGCCGAAGCGGCTGAGCTTGTCGATCGCGTCGACCACCCCGTCCCGCTGGAACCGGAAGAGCTTTCTCCAGACGACGGTGTTGCGGATGCCCGTCGCGGACTTGACGACGCGCTCTTCGTCGAGATCGTCACCGCGGCTCCGGAACAGGTGGTGGAGGACGAGTGCGTAGACGGTGAACGGCGCGGGCTCGGTGGCGAGCGGCTCCAGCGCATCGACGATACCTGCCGGCGAAGCGCTGCCCTCGGGGAGCGCGGCCCACTGCGCATCGAACCAGGAGGAGAGCATCTCGCTCTCGGCAGGCGTCTCGGAGGCATGGATCAACGCCAGCGGATTGCCCGGCGTGATTCCGAGCCCCTGCGTCGTGAGCGAGATCGAGCCCATGACGACCTGTCGCGGGCGGCCATCCGGCTCGCGCAGGACGATGGCGCCCTGCGGCACCGGTCCGCCGGCCGTGCGCAGCTCGACCCGGCCGCGGAGCCAGTCGAGGCACTGCTTCGCCAGCCAGCGCACCTGGAGCTGGTTTCGCGCAGCTCGGTCCGCGACGTCGCCGAGCAGCCCGAGATCGGCATCACGCGGGGGCAGAACGAGGCGGGTCCTGGAGACGCGGCGCAGCCCCTCGCGGAGCTCTGCGAAGGCGAAGAGGGAGAGCTTCGCGCTCACGACGTCGAGCGCGGTCCGGCGCCGCAGCTCGGGGGCGACGAGATCGATCACCCTCTCGGTGCCGGTGTTGCGGAGCAGCCTCAATCCTGCACCTCGCTACTGTCGCCATCGATGCCGCGGTCATCGGGCATGCCGCCGAGGATACGCGACGCGAAGCGAAGAGGCCAACGGGCGCCGCTCGGGTCCCGGCGCAAGCTGCGGCAGTCGGCGGAGGCAATCCGGGTGCAACCTCGTGGAAACACGTGGCCGCGTTTCTGACGAGCCCCCCAAAACGACATCGGACGAAAAAAAGTCCTTGACAGGATTCCGAGAGACAGGCCCGCCGGGCGAGGCTCCGCTCCGCAGGGCCCATTGCGCGCGCCCAGCCCTGCGCCGCGGCCCGTTTGGGCGTACCGGCGGCGGAGAAACCGTCCCGGTCCCGAAAAACGCGACACAGGGGCGTTGCGGGGGCGCGAGCAGAGCGCCAGGACCCCCATGCTACGGCTTAGCATGGACCCTTCTTCTCGCTCTCGCGACTACCAACCGGGCCTCTGCGCTGCCGAGCTGCTGGCCCAGCTTGGCGGACTGCTCGCCGAGCAGCGCCGCGCTGAGCGGCTCATCTGCCGCTACCTGGCCGATCTCGCCGACAGCTTCGAGGCCCGCGCGACGTCGGCGGCCGGCCTTGCCGCATACGTCGACGTCTACCAGCTCGCCCGCTGCCGCTTGGGCCTTGGGATGCGAGCCACGCGCGAACGGGTGCGGGTCGGCCGGGCGCTGCGTGCTCTGCCGGCCATCGAGCAGGCGTGGCTGTGCGGCAAGCTGAGCTTCTCGCGCGTGCGTGAAGTCACGCGCATCGCCACGCCGGACGACGAGATCCTCTGGCTGCGCCGGGCCCGGGAGCTGCCCATGCGGATGCTGGAGCAGGGAGTGGCCGAGGCCGGCGGGGCCGAGGGCCCGAATGGGCAGGGCGCGGAGCCGGCCCAGGTGCGCTGGCGCAGCCCGGAGGCGGTCGAGGTGCGACTGGTGCTGCCGGCCGAGACCTGGGCCCTGGTGCAGCGGGCCATGGAGGGGGCCAGGCGAGGGAGCGAGGCCTCGCTCTCGGACGCCGAGGCGCTGGAGGCGGTGGCGCGCGAGGCGCTGGCGCGGCAGGCCCAGGGGAGCGACGCGGCGGCGGAGCCGGAGCGCACGGTGGTGCTCTACGAGTGCCGCCAGTGCGGCCAGACCGAGCTCGAGACGGGCGCCGGCGCGGTGGAGCTCACTCCGCAGGCGGCGGCGCGGCTGGGCTGCGGCGCCCAGGTGCGCGATCTGGCGACCGAGGGGCGGGCGGTGCAGCGGGGCGGCCCGCTTCCGGCGGCCGTGCGCCGGGCGGTCAAGCTCCGGGACCGGTGCCGTTGCCGGGTGCCGGGCTGCTCCCGGCGTCGCTACGTCGACGTGCATCATATCGCGCCGCAGGCCCAGGGCGGAGCGCACTCGCGAGCCAACTGCCTAACGCTGTGCTCAACGCATCACGCGCTGCTGCACGAGGACCGCCTGCGCATCGAGGGCGACGCCGACGGCGAGCTGCGGTTCTACGACGCGACCGGGGCGCTCATCGGCGACGCGTTGGCGGGCGGCGCGGGGCCGATGCCGATGACCCAATGTGGGTCGTGGGCGGGGGAGCTGTCGGCCGAGGGCGGCGCAGTCCTGCGGGCCATGGGCGGGCGGGGCGGGTGGCACGTCGATGATGTATGCCAAGCGACCGGCCTCCCGGCCTCCGCCGTGTCGGCCGTGCTGCTGGAGCTGGAGCTCGGCGGACGCGTGCGCAGCACGGCGTACGGCCACGAGCCCGTGTCGGGGCTAGGGCAGCAATGCTAGGCCGGCGGGGCAGTTCTCGCGAGCATGCCCGGGGCAGTTCTCGCGTGTGCCCGGGCCACTCGCCGCCGCTCAGAAGCTCTGCCGGTCGGCCGTCTTGCCTGGATCCCCGTCGCCGCCCACGTTGTTCGGGCCCCCGGTGCCGCCCGGACCCCCGGCCCCGGCGTTGCCCGTGCCGATCGAGACTCCCGTCTCGACCGGCGCCGTGCCCACGTACGCGATGCCGAGCGAATGCCCGCCCAGGCCGCCGCCGCCGGAGCCGCCGCGGCCGCCCTTGCCATTGTCGCCGCTGGTTCCTGCCTGGCCGCCCAAACCCCCTCCGCCTCCCTCCTGCCCGCCGCCCCCCTTGCCCCCGTTGCCGCCGGCCGCAGCGCCGAGCTCGACAGTGGCGAGCGTCACCGCGGCATTGACGCTGGCGAGCGCGATCGAGCTGCCGCCAGCGCCGCCGCCCTTGCCGCCCCCGCCGCCGCAGCCGCCGCTCCCGCCGCCGCCGCCCGAGGGGCCGGAGCCGTTGCACTTGTTGGCACCGCCGCCCCCGCCGCCGCCCTCGCCGGGCTCGCCTGGCAGGCCGTCGCCCACGACCGGCGCCACGTAGCCGTCGCCAGACAGCATGCCGAGCCCCTTGGCGCCTGTGCCAGCCAGCCCAACGCCACCTGGCTCGCCCTCGCCGCCCGTGCAGGTGCCGCCCTTCCCCTCCCCGGCGCCTGCCGTGCCGCCCGTCTCGATGCCATCAGGGCCGTTTCCCGCCTCGCCACTGCCGCCGAAGTCGCTGTTCGTTCCCTGTCCGCCCGTGCCGCCGTGGACAGGCGACCCCTGGCACACTTTCTGGTCTCCTGCTCCTCCTCCTATTGTTCCCTGTGCGCCCGTGCATCCGCTCAGCCCGTCGCCGCCCTTCTCTCCATCGAGCCCGCCCTCGGCCGGCGTCTTGCCCTCTGCTCCCTGACGCTCGGCAGGAGTTGACCGCTTCTACTCGTCAGAAGTTGACCACGTGCCGATCGGCCCACGGGGTGGTGTTCGGGATCGTGTTCTTCGTGCTGATCAACACGTGAGGTAGAGCTTCTTCCGGCGTCTGCTTC
>JACQWT010000016.1 GCA_016209145.1 Deltaproteobacteria bacterium
CCCCGGAGGAACAGGCTGATGCGGTCGAGGAAAGCGGCGTAGATGGCCTCGGCCACGGGCAGCGGCTGGCCGAAGCGCTGCCGGTGCATGGCGTCGACCACGGCATGGGTGCGCAGCGAGGCCGCGTTGTCGGTCCAGCGCACCTGTCCGATGGCGAGCCGGCCCCCGGACGGCGCGATCAAGCTCAGGTGCTGCAAGGCCTGCTTGCCGCCCCCGGTGCTCGGACCGGGGGGCGCGACCGCCTCCGCGCGCCAGCCGGGAAAGGGCTGCGACAGGATCTGGGCGAAGAGCTGGGCCATGTCGATGGCGCGCGCGGCGATCACGGTGGCCATCGGGTTGATCTGCGGCGCCGGCTGCTGCGGCTGCGGCTGCGGCTCCGGCTGTGGCACCGGCGCTGCGTACGGCGCGGGCTGCTGCCATGGCTGCGGCCCCGCCCCGCCCGCCGCGAGCGGCTGGCCGCAGCTCGAGCAATAGGCAACCCCCGGCTGCGCGTGCGCTTGGCAGTACGGGCACGATCCGGCCGACATGGCGGCATCATAGGAGGCCGCGGCGGGGGAGGGAAGGGCAGGGTCCCGGCAAAGTCGCCGGAACCAGGCTCCAGGCTACGTGCTACGTGATTCGATGGCCCTTTCGGGCGAAGGCTCGACCGGCGGGTAGATGCCATGATGGCCGCCGTGAACCGGGCGGCGGAGTTGGTGAGCGAGGGGCTGGCGCGGCGGGGCGGGAGCGGCACGCAGCCGGGGGCGGCCGGCGCGGCAGCGGGGCCGAGCATGCCTACGCCCACCAGCGGCACAGGGGTTGTGCCGCCGAAGCCAGGCCACCACGGTCAAGCGGCGACGGATCGAGCTGCGGGAGGGTGCAGAGCAGTGACGAGCTACCCAGCTTGCGAGACCACGTCCCGCAAGCCTGGCTAGGCCTGAGGCTCGCCCGGTACGGTTGTGGCGATGGACAGCCCGCCGCGTGCTACTCTGGGCCGGATGCGGTTGCCGCGGCGGCTGGGCTGGTTGTTCTGGGAGATGGATTCCGCGCAGGTCGACCTGGCGCGGGACGCGGACTACGTCATCGCGCGCATCGTCGAGCACGGGACCCTGGCGGAGGTGAAGTGGGCGGTGCGTCACTACGGGATCGAGCGCATCCATCACTTCTTCCGCAGCGCCGGTCATCCCGAGCTGTCGGCACGCACGCGGGGTTTCTGGCGGGCCTTTTTCCACGCGGGCGACGAACCATGGCCGGAGCGACCGAGCTGGCGCCAGCGCAGCGCCGTGCATTGGCCAGGCTGAGGCGACTGGCCAGCCTTCGCGGCTTCTACCTCGCCGGTGGTTCGGCGGTGGCGTTCCATCTTCGTCATCGGCGGTCGAACGACCTGGATCTGTTCAGCCCTGGCGCCGAGGTTGATCTCTCGGCCGTCTCCGACGATCTCGCCCGGCTGCCGGATCTGGCGGTGGTGAGCGCGACGGATGCCGTCCTCAGGGTCCGTCTCGGTCGGGTGGCGCTCGATGTCGTGCGCTACCGCTATCCGCCGCTCCGCCGGCCGTCTGCGGGCCCGGAGGGCTTTCCCGTGGCCGGGCTGCTGGACCTGGCGACGATGAAGCTCGCGGCGATCTCCGTGCGCGGCATCCGCCGCGATTTCTGGGACCTTCACGAGATCCTGACCCGCACGTCCGTCACGCTGGGGCGATCGCTCGACGGGTACGTGAGCCGCTACGGCGTCAAGCAGGCCGACCTCTACCACGTGCTCCGCGCGCTCACGTATTTCGACGACGCCGAGAAGGAGCCTGCGCCGAGGGGGCTCGGCGTGTCGCGCTGGCGCGCGATCAAGGAGTACTTCTCGGAGCGGGCGCCGGAGGCGCTCCGCCGCCGCACATGAGCCAGCCGGGGGGCAGGAGCGGGTCGCTACTGCTCGCCCGGCCGAGCAACGCTGGCGCCCTTGAGCTTGCACATCCCTGTCGCTCGCCAAAGCCAAGAGCCCGTTTTCCCGTAGCCCGTGGCCAGTAGCCCGTAGCCGGCGACGGACTTCGTCCGTCGCCCTGGAGGGAAGGGCCCGGCGCCTTGGCAGGCACCGCGGCCGGCGCTATACGGCGCTTTGAAGATTCAGGGCGCGGCGTGCGTCAAACAGGCGCATGCTTTCGGGCTCACGGTGGAGGACTACAACATGACAGGACGACGTTTCTTGCTTGGGGCGGTGTTGTTCGGGAGCGCGGTGGCTCTGGGCTGCGGGCATCCCGAGGAGGACTCTTGCAACATCAAGACGGCCGGGATCTACGTCGAGTACGAGGTCGCCGAGCAGGGCGCGCAGGCCACGGCCAAGGCCACCTTCTGGGTCGGCGACGATTCGGGCGGGACCTACCTGACGCTCGGCCAGTGCGGTGACCAGATCCAGGTCAACGGCAAGGCGCTCGACAAGAAGGCCGGCAACCCGGAGTACTACGAGTCCGCGCTCGCCTCGGCCGACGGCTACGAGTTCGTCTTCACGCGCGTGGACGAGGATCCGTACCCGAGTTCTGTGGCGCCGCCCGCCGACGTGAGCATCAGCGCGCCGGCGGCGGACGCCTCCATCTCGCGGGCCGACCCGTTCGACATCACCTGGGACAAGGACGGCAGCGGCGAGATCAAGCTGCTCGTCGAGGGCGACTGCATCGCGTCCTACCCCAAGCCGCTCGGCGACGAGATCGCGGACACGGGCAGCTACACGGTCAACGCCGGCGACATCGAGCCCTTCGTCGAGTCGGACAAGGACAAGACCTGCTCGGCCACGATCACGCTCACGCGCGAGAAGGCCGGCTCGCTTCACCAGAGCCTCAAGGGCACGATGAAGGCGACGACGACGGCGAGCCGCGGCTTCGAGTCCAAGCCGTAGCGGATGGACGCGCCGTCTCGGGGCTGCGCGAGCGGCTCGTTTCACACCATCGTCGTCGGGGCCGGCCCGGCCGGCTCGAGCGCGGCCCTGTGCCTGTGCCGAGCGGGGCTTGGGCCCGTGCTGCTGCTCGATCGCGCGCGCTTCCCCCGCGTCAAGCCGTGCGGCAGCGCTCTGTCGCCCGGGGCGTGCCGCCAGCTCGGGCGCATGGGCCTGCTCGGCGCCGTGGCCGCGCAGGCATATCCCATCCGCGGGGCGCTCGTGCGCGCGCCCTCCGGCCGCGAGTTGCTGCTGCAAGGACCTGAGGAGGCGCTGGTGCTGGCGCGCGAGCGCTTCGACGAGCTACTCGTGCGCCAGGCCCAGGCCGCCGGAGCCGTGCTGCTCGACGGGCAGGCCGTCAGCGCGGTGCGCGAGCTCGAAGACGGCCGCTTGGAGGTGGTCGGGGCCGGTGCGGGGCGGTGGCGTTCGAGCTGGGTCGTGGTGGCCACCGGCGCCACGGGCAAGCTCGGCGCTGCACCGCTGCCGGCGAGCAGCCTGGTGGGCGTGACGGCCTGGTATCGCGGCGTGCCCTTCCGGCCCCACGTGCTGGAGCTGTTCTACGATCGGGAGCTTCTCCCGCACTACGGGTGGCTCTTCCCCGAGGCGGCCGATCGGGTCAACGTCGGCCTGTGCGTGGCCGCGCGCGGGCTGGGTGCGCGCTCGCCGCAAGAGCTGCTGGGCCGCTTCCTGGATCGCCACCTCTCCGAGCGGCTGCGCGGCGCCGAGCGGCTAGGCCCGCCGCGCGGGCGTGCCATCGCCGCAGCCGGCTTGCCGCCGGCGCCGCGGCGCTCCGACGGCGTGCTGTTCGTAGGAGAGGCGGCGCGCCTGGCCAACCCCGCCACGGGTGAAGGCATCAGCTTCGCGCTCGCGAGCGGCGAGCTGGCGGCGCGCGCCATCGGGCTCGCCCGGGAGCGAGGCTGGGCGCCGCCCGAGGCGGCGCGCTGGCTCGGGCGGGCGCTCGTGCTGCGCATGGGTCTGCGCCTGGAGCTCGCGCGGCACGCGCTGCCGATGATCCCGGCGGGGCTGGAGGCCGCGGCCCGCCTTGGTGGCAGGCCTGCGGTTCGGGCCGTGCTGGCGCGCGTGTTCGCGCGGCTGTGAGCACACAGCGCGGCCGGGCTCGATCCGAGCTTCTGGTGCATCCGACCACGGCAAGCATGCCGCGCCCGGGCCCGGGGCGGGTAGGGCAACGCCCACGCCGCTCATACCGGCGAGGCAATCACGAGGCCCTCAAACCAGCGCCGGTAGAAGCCCCGGTCACGGGTCAGCAGCCGGTCCGCGTGGCGTCGGGCGTGAGCGCCGATCAGGAAGTCGCCGAGGATGTGCTGGCGCGCCCGAATCACCTCGCCGCACTCGTCGCATACGATCCGACGCCGCGCTCCGCACTCGGGACACTGGATCTGCCGCGCGTCCCGCTCGCGCAGGTACTCAAGCCACGCCCTCCCCGCGTCCACCAGAGCGTCGGGCGATGCCCTCACCAGGCGAATTCGGACCGCGGAAAGGAAGGTGGCAAGCGCATTGTGATCCCCGAACTGCGCAGCGACCTCAGCGTAGACCGTCTCGCACACGACCAGGGCGCCACTCGCGAACGACTCATCGAGCAAGCGTTTGGATCCCGCCAGGTGACGAGCGCCCGGCACGAGCAAATCGAGCAGCACATTGGTGTCCAGCGCGGTAATCACGGCCGACCGCGCAGCTCCTCCAGGATCTCGTCGGGATCACGTCCTTTCAGGTGGTCAAGGTGGCCGACGAAGTCGTCGAACGGCGAACGGGAAGTCCGCTTCCGGACCTGGAAGCTCCCCCTGCTCGGCACGAACTCGACTTCGTCCCCCGGCTCGACGCCCAGGGCTTCCCGAAGCGCCTTGGGTAACGTGATCTGCCCCTTGGAGGTGACCTTGGCAGGGATGGGCTCCATGACTTCTGCCCGATTGGTGCTCCTTACTTTGATTTCTTACCACGAAGTCCTACTGGGCGTCAAGTCAAGGCGCGTGTCCATAACTCCGCTCTAGGAGTGTGTCGGAGAAAGCGTGCTCGAAATGGTCCAAGTTATCGAAATCGCTCACTTTACTCTGACGCTGGAACCGAACAATTCCGCGCACTTAGTTTTTTCTCCGACAGACTCCTAGCGTCGCCGCTCGCCGCAGCGCACGGGCACGGAAGGTCGAAGCCCGCAGCAGTCGCGCCATGCTCGTACTATCGACACGAGCACGCTCGCAGTTGCGTCTCGGTGTCCCCTCTCCCTCCGGGAGAGGGGGAGATCACGCCTCCCGACTTCCGGCCAAGAGCGCTTTTCCCCGACACACTCCTAGAGCGGAGCTACGGGCCACGCGGGTGCCTTGACAGCGGCGCCGCAATGGGCTCCCGTGCGGTGCGCATGCGATCCCCCGGAGCAGTGCTGCTCGCTTCGATCGCCCTCGGGTTGGCGCCCGGCTGCGACAGTGCGCCGGCGAGCATCGACGACTTGCCCGCCGGCCAGCGGCCCGGGGGCGCGCCGCAGCTCGTCGCTCTGGCCGGCGGCGCGACCGTCGCGGTGCCGGCCCGCTACCAGCCGGCCCAGGCGCCGACGCTGCCCGACGTGGAGCGGGTTCACCTGTTCCGCGGCCAGGAGCCGCCCGCCGGAAACAGCCGGCTTATGGTGAACGAGCTCGCGCTGCAAGGGAGGAGCTGTGCCGAGCGCCTCGACGAGGAGTGGAAGCGGATGCAGGCGGCGCAGGCCGACGCCGACCCGGCCAAGCTCCGCATGCGCCGGATCGGCACGAGCGAGCAGCGCTTCGTGGCCGGCCACCGCGTGCTCTACTCGGAGTCGACCCAGCAAAGGCCCGGCAAGCGCGGCACCGGCCTGCCCGACGCCGCGGTCGCCAGCGCGATGATGTGCGAGGCCCCGAACCAGCTTCTCATCGTCTTTGCCGTGGACTTGCCCGAGCTGCCCGCCGGGGCGGGGCCCCTGCTCGAGCGGATCGTGGCGAGCTACCGGCCGCCGCCCCCTCAAGGCACGAGCCGGTAGCCCACACCGCGCACCGTGAGCAGATGGGCGGGGCGCAGGGGGTCTTCCTCGAGCTTGGCACGGAGCTGGGCCACGAAGTTGTCGATGGTACGGTGCGTGCCGTGGTGGCCGGCGCCCCAGACCGCGTCGAAGATCTGCTCGCGCGACATCGTCCGGCCCGCGGCCCGGACCAGCGCCAGGAGCACGCCAAACTCGGTCGCCGACAGATCCACGCTGCGGCCGGCCTTGCGCACCTCGCGGCGGTCGGCGTCGACCACCACCGTGCCGAAGGTCCATACTTGCGGCGCCGCCGCGTGCCGGCGCAGCACGGCGCGCACCCGGGCCAGCAACTCGGGCACGCTGAAGGGCTTGGTGAGGTAGTCGGCGGCGCCCAGATCCAGACCCATCACCTTGTCCACCTCGCTCGAGCGCGCGCTCAGCACCAGCACGGGCGTGGGGATGCGCGCGGCGCGCAGGGAGCCGAGCAACTCGTAGCCGTTGAGCTTGGGCAGCATCACGTCGAGGATGATGATGTCCCAGCCCTCGGTGCGCGCCCGCTCCAACCCGGCCACGCCATCCTCGGCCGTGCCCACGCGGTAGCCCTCGGCTTCGAGGTTCAGGCGCAGGCCGAGCAGGATGGAGGGATCGTCCTCCACGACCAGGACTCTTGCCGCGCCGGGTGCGTCGCCCACGGGAGCGCTATACCACGCACGGGATGCGCCTGCGGCTCAAGGGTGAAACCGATACGCCTGCGCGAACGGAGCGGGCAGACGCGACCGGCAATGCCCCGCGGCCGTTCCGCGCTGTAGCCCTAGGCGAGCCGTCCGCGGCGAGAATTCCACGCTGGGGCTCCGCCCCAGACCCCGCGAACGGGGCCCCAACCCCGTTCGCCCTGACCGGCAAGTCCTTGCCGGAACCGCATACTACCACCGCGCGCGGCATATCTAGCAGGCCGCGGAGGAAGCCGCCATGCCGAGCTCGTCCGGCTTGGAGCGCGGCAGCACGATGGTGAAGGTGCTGCCCTTGCCGGGCGCGCTCTCCAGGTCGATACGCCCACCGTGGGCTTGGACCACGTGCCGCACGATGGCCAAGCCCAGGCCCGAGCCCTCCACGTCTCGCGAGAGGCGCTCGTCGACGCGGTAGAACTTCTGAAAGATCTTGCGCTGCTCGCGCCGCGGGATGCCGATGCCGTTGTCCGCGACGGCGATGCGCACGGCGCGCGCGTCGGCCGAGGCCCGCAACGCAATGCGCTTGTCGTCGCCCGTGTACTTGTAGGCGTTGGACAGGAGGTTGAGAAGAGCATCGGCCAGTGCCTCGCGGTCCACGAGAACGGCCGGCAGGTCGGGATCGATCTCCACCTGCACCTCCTGCTCGCGCCCTACCGTAGCGGCGTCGAAGGCCGCCAGGGCGTCCTGCACCACCGCCTCGACGCTGTCGCGCTCGCGGCGGTAGATGCGGCGGCCTGACTCCATGCGGCCCCAATCGAGCAGCCGCTCGATCCGCTTGGTAAGGCGAATGGTTTCCTTGTGCAGCACGCCGAGGCACAGCCGGCTGCGCTCCTCGTCACCGCCCTCGCCGGCTTGCAGCATCTCGGCGAACATGCGGATGCTGGTCAGCGGCGTGCGCAGCTCGTGGCTGACCTTGGAGACGAAGTCGGTTTGCAGCTTCGAGAGCTTGGCCTCGCGCCGGAGCAGGACGAAGGAGAGCACGAGCCCGGCCGCGCTGCACGCCACGAAGGTGATGACCAGGATGCCGAAGAGCAGGTTGAGCTCGGCCTGCCAGAAGATCAGCATCAGGATCCCGGTGGCGAGCAGCAGCGCCACGGGAAGCACGACGAGCCAGATGAGCAGCAGGACGATGCCGCGGAAGCCCCGGTGGTGGTCCTCGGATCCGGCAAGCAGCCCGCTCGGCATGGCACTATCCCGCTACGCCCAGTCCCAGCGCCGCAAGCTCATGCCGGAACGGGTTCACGACCCGCACCCCGTCGAACTCGATTCCGTCCTGCAGATCCTTCGTGAAGAGGTCGGCACAGCCTGCCGCCTGCGCCGCGGCCACGATGAGCGCGTCCCACCAGGATAGACCATGCCGGTCCTCGATCTCCCAGGCATGCTCGCGCAACTGCGGCGTGGTGGCGACCGGACGCCACGCCAGAAGTTGGCGGACCTCGCGACGAGCGACCTCGCGGGGCACGGGCGCTGCGAGCTTGCAGGTCGCGACCACGTAGAACTCGTGCAGCACCTGGTCGCTCACGCGTCCCGAGCGCGTGCGCCACAGCACTTCGAGCAAGCGCCGGGCACGCGCCTGTCGCTCCGGCTCGTCCCGGTCGTGCCGGTAGACGAGGACGTTGCTATCGACGAAGTGCGGTCCGGTCATGGATCTCGTCCCGGGAAGGAAGCCGTCGCCTGGCGCTGCCCCCCTCCGGCCGGGTGGCCGCAAAGGCGCGCATGGCTCGTTCGTACTCCTGCTCGTGGAGCATGTGCTCCCGCAGCGTAGCTCCGATGAAGCGCGCGAGGCTCATGTCACGTTCGGCGGCCTGGATGCGCGCCCACCGCGCCACATGCTCGTCCATCGTGACCGTCACGTTCCTCATACCACGAGGTTAGTGTAACACTGATCTCGTGTCAACCTCCGCCCCGACTCCTCGGCGGCGATTCGGAGTACCCGGCCTCAAGCGAAGGGAACGCTGGCCCGGATCTGCGCAGCAAGGGCGCGCCGCCCGCGGCCCACCACGGCCGTTGACTTGGGCGCGCCCGCGCAAGCACGATGGGCGACATGTTGACGCGGGCATCTGTTCTGGCGGCCCTCCTCGCGACCTTGGCCCTCGCCGGCCTCGGCTGCTCCTCGCGGCCGGGCCGGATCCGCATCGCCGCGGGCACGCAGGGCAGCGGCGTCTACGAGATCGGCGCCGCTCTGGCCGAGCTGTTCGACTCACAGGTGCCGGGCTGCCGGGCGCGGGTGGTGGAGGGCTCTTCGACGCGTAACAGCCTGCAACAACTCGCGGGGGGCGAGGCCGATCTGGCCGTGGCCTTCAGCGACTCACAGGGCGACGGCAACATCCGCACCCTGGCGCCGCTGCACGAGCTGTACTTGTACATGGTCGTCTGGGAGGAGGCCGGCATCGTCGACGTGCCGTCGTTCAAGGGGCACCGCGTCGGCATCGGCCCGGCGGCAAGCGGCACGGCCGAGGTCTCGCGTCAACTGCTTGGCCACTACCGCCTGGGCGAGAGCGAGGTGACGCTGGTAAGCGGCGGCTACGGCGAGCTGGCGAACGCCTTCCTCAAGCGGCAGCTCGACGCGCTCTTCGTCCTGGGCAGCATCGAGTCGAGCGCGGTCGAGCGGATCCTGAGGGCGCCGGGCGCCGAACTGCTGTCGCTCGACGACCCCAGCCTGGTGGCGCCGGCCATGGACGGCATCCGCACCAAGCACCCGTTCGTCGTGAGCCACGTCGTTCCCAAGCACCTCTTCGGCGCCAAGCCGAAGCAGCCCACCGGCGTCATCGGCGTCAACGCCTTGCTCGTGGCCCGCGCCGGCCTGCCGGACGAGACGGCGCGGCTGCTGACGCAGGCCCTCTTCCAGCACCGCGTCGATCTCATCGCCAAGGTGCCCCGGCTGCGGGAGATCAGCGAGCGCTTCGAGCCAAACGAGCTGCGCTTCCCGCTGCACCCGGGCGCGGCGCAGTACTACCGGCGCGACGAGCCGCCGCTCATCCAGAAGTGGGCCGACGTGATCAGCCTGCTCATCACCATGATGGTGCTCGCCTGGTCGGCCGTCATCGGCATCACCGCCCGCCGCCGCCAGAAGCGCAAGGGCCTGCTCGACGAGTTCTACGCCGAGTTCCGGAAGATTGCCCGCGACCCGGACGAGAGCACGCCCGAGCCGGAGCTGCGCGAAGCGCGGGCGAGCTTGCAGGGGCTGCGGCACCGCGTCTTCGACGCCCTGATGGCCGGCCGGGTCGAGGCCAACAGCGCCTTCGTGGTCTTCCACGACTACCTGCGCGCCGACTTGCAGCAGATCGAGCGACTCCTGCGCGAGCGCCAGGCCGCACCGGAAGGCGCCGAGGAGGCGGACTGAGAAACCGGGCCACGCCGTGCGCATCCTCGCTTCGCGCTCCTGGCCGGATCTCGTCTTCCACGTGCTGGCGCACGTGGAGGCCACGGCGGCCTTGCCCGCAAGCCTGTTCGATCCCTTCTACGTGCGCTTCGCCGCGCGCCACCTCGGCCCGGCGGCCGGAAGGCAGCTCGGCGAGGACGCCGCCGTGCTGGGCCGCGTGCTCGTCACGCACGAGCTCCTGGCGCGGGCGCAGCTCTTGGCCTGGCTGTTCGCCGGCGGCGAGCAGGCCGGCGCCTGCGCTGAGCGCGATCTGGCGCAGCTTCGGCCGGACGAAGTGGCCGACCCGTCGCTGCTCGCGCCGCTTGCCGCCGCCGGGCCGGCGGTCGAGTTGCTGCGCTGCGCCGCCGAGCTGGAGCGCGACGCGCACGGCAGGCTTCCGCCGGCCGAGCTCGATCCCGGGCCGTTCGCTCAGGCGCTGGAGCGGACCGCCGCCGTCGCCCCGCTCCTGGCCGACTGCGGGGTCATGCCCCTGCGCGCGCTGCGCCTGCGCGGTCGCGTGCGGGGCCGCGAGATCTGGGTGGGACTGCCCTCGGACGAGCCCGGCCCCGAGCTCGATCACGTCGTCTGGCAGGCGTGCCACGAGGCCACGGTGCTCGAGCTGGGCGAGCAGGCCGGCGCGAGCGGGGAGCGGCTCGGCGCACGCGCCGTCGAGCACGCCGCCGTGGTGCTGCTCGCCGCGCGCGCGCGGGATGCGGGACGGGAGCACGAGCACGCCCGGTGGCTGGGCCACCTCGGCACGGGTACGATCTCGACGGAGCGGGACGCGCTCGGCGACGTCGAGGCCGGGTTGGTAGCGGCCTGCCGGCGGGAGCGTGGGTAGCTAGTCTCTTGGCGACGAAGTTGATACCGACTCGGGCTGCTCGGAGTGCTGGGCACGACGCAAGGCTTCCCTCATCTCCGCCACGAAGCGGCGCTGGGCGTCGACCTTGGCCAGGCGCTGCTCGGCGTCAAGTCTCAGGAACGCGCGGATGGCGTCTAGATCGACGCCGGCTTCGTCGAGCTCGGGCGCTACTGGAGCCACGTGTCAATCGTATCCCGTCCAGCGCGCCGGCGCGAGCCCGAAGGCCGGCCGGCCAGCCGGGATCGATGGGACCCTTGCAAGAGAGCCACGCGGCGCCGATCATGGTGCTGTGAAGACCACGCGCTGCTCGATCTCGATCGCCACGGCCGTCCTCCTGCTCTCGCTACCCCTGCGTGCCGGCCCCCTTTTCCAGCCGGGCGGCGCCCCCATTCCGTCGACCGGCAGCCTGCAGGGCCTGTTCGACAGCCGGGGCGAGAGCATCAACGCCGTCAACGATGCGTTCACCGTTCCCGAGACCTTCAAGCCTACGTGCGCCCTGACCTTCGAGGTGCTCCAGCGCAACGCCGGCTACAAGAACTCCTTCGGCTGGTACAACGTCACCGGCAACAAGCCGGGCGTGGGCGAGTTGCACGAGTTCCTCTCCTGCAACGACAACGTCGGCACGAAGAAGGTGCTCGATATCAAGAACGAGCCCGGCTACCTCGGCGGCGAGATCGGCTTCTACGAGGCCACCGGCTCCTGCGCCACGCTGCAGAACCACATCCATGTCTTCTTCAGCGAGAAGAAGCACAACCCCGACTCCAGCAACCAGAACCCCTACATCCACGTCATCATCTACAACAGCACGGTGGTGCCGAAGGCGTTCTACTTCGGCTGGGAGGATCTGCTCTCGGGCGGGGACAACGACTTCGACGATCTGACCACCTTCGTCACCGGGATCTCGTGCAGTGGCGGCGGCGGCAAGTGCCAGACCGGACAGCTCGGCATCTGCGCCGAGGGCACGCTGCAATGCCAGAAAGGCAAGCTGGAGTGCCTCCCGCTCAGCCCGCCTGCGGCCGAGAAGTGCGACGGGATGGACAACGACTGCAACGGCGTCGTCGACGACGGCGAGCTGTGCCCCGCGGGCCAGGTGTGCGACAAGGGCAACTGCGTGCCCAAGTGCGGCCGCGGCGAGTTCCAGTGCGCGCCCGACGAGGTGTGCGACGCCGAGAAGGGCCTGTGCGTCGATCCGAAGTGCCTGGGCAAGACCTGCGACGAGGGCAAGAAGTGCATCAAGGGCGAGTGTGTCGGGCCCTGCGACGGCGTCGTCTGCCCCTACGGGCAGATCTGCCTGCCGGTGGGGGCCTGCGGCGATCCGTGCAAGGCCCTCACCTGCGACTCCGATCAGGTGTGCGTGCTCGGCGCCTGCACGGAAAAATGCCAGTGCACGGGCTGCGCGCCGGGCGAGGCATGCCTGGACGACGGCCGCTGCGTGCCCCAGAGCTGCGTGGGGGTCGATTGCCCCGAGGGAACGTACTGTGCCCCTGACGGAAGCTGCGCCGACTCGTGCCAGGGCGCCGTCTGTCCCAAGGGGGAGAAGTGCGCCACGGGGCAGTGCGTGCCCGACCCGGGCTCCGGCGCAGGCGGCTCAGGGGGCGCAGGCGGCTCGGGGTTCAACTTCGGCGGCGGCGGTGCCGGCACGGGCGCGGCGGCGCCGGGCGGCGGCGGCCCCGGTGGGGCGGCGGCCGGCTCGACCCCGGTAGTCCCCGGGGGCGGGGAGGGGAGCTGTGGCTGCCGGCTCGGGGCGCGCTCGCCCGGTGGCCTCGGGGCCGGCCTGCTGGCGCTCGGCCTGTGGGCGCTGGCGTGGCGGCGGCGCCGCGGCGCTACGCCCCCTTGACCGGGCTCCACTGCACATGGCGCAGGAAGGAGCCGGCCAGGTACTCGCGCTGCACCACGTCGGCCATCTGCTCCACGTCGCGAAACTCGGCCCAGTCGATGCGGATGACGGGCACCGAGCGCGCAATGTCGCGGATGAAGTTCTCGTACTCCTCGTACAGGGCCGTCAAGTACTCGAGGCTGACGCTGCCTTCCACGTCGCGCCGCCGCCCGCGGATGCGCTCCATCGATTGCTCGGGCCGCACGTCGAGGTAGACGATGAGGTTGGGCCGGCACATGAAGTTCGACATGTGCCGGAAGAGCGACAGGTAGGTCTCGTAGTCGCGCTGCTCCATCAGGTTCTGACGCACGAGCGCTTTGGCGAAGACCGCGTCCTCGTAGATGGTCCGGTCCTGCACGGCGCCACCGCCGCGCCAGATGATCTCCTGGTGCTGCCGGAAACGGCGATTGAGCAGGTAGATCTGCGTGGCGAAGCTGTAGCGCCGGGTGTCCCGATAGAAGTCGGCCAAGTACTCGTTGTCGGCCACCGGCTCGTAGTAGACGGGCAGGTTGAGGTGGCGACCGAGAGCATCGGCCAGCGTGGTCTTGCCGGCGCCGATCATGCCGGCGATGCCGATGAACAGATCTTGCAGGACCATGGGGGAAGGCTAGTAGCACTTGTCGCCGCTGCACGTCTCCCACTTGGTGCAGCACGCGCCGTTGTTCCCGCAGGTGGTGCAGCAGTGGCCGTTCTTGCACTGCTGGCAAATGCTCGGGCACGGCTTGCCGCAGTTGTCGTCGCCGCAGTCCTTGTTGAAGCAGCTCGGCGTGCAGCACTTGCCGCTCAGGCACACGTCGCCGGGCAGCAGACACTTGCACGTCCCGCCGCAGTTGTCCGGCACGTTGCACGATCCGAACAGGCACTGGGGCGCGCACATCCCGCACTGGCCGTTCACGCAGCTCTGGTTGGGCTGGCATCCCGGCGGGCATTGGCCGCCGCAGGTGTCGGGGCCGCACTTCTTGCCCTGGCACTGCGGCGTGCAGCACTGGCCGTAGAAGCAGACGTCGCCGAAGTTCGCGCACTGGCAAGTGCCGCCGCAGCCGTCCGACACGTCGCACGCTTTCGAGACGCACTGGGGCGTGCAGCACTGGCCGTCCACGCACACGTCGCCGGGCTGCGCGCACCAGCAGGTGCCGCCGCAGCCGTCGTCGCCGCAGCTACCCGGGCCGCACTGGGGCGTGCAGCACGTGCCGTAGAAGCAGACGTCGCTCCCGTTCGGGCACATGCAGGTGCCGCCGCAGCCGTCGTCGCCGCAGTAGCCCGGCGGGCAGCTCGCGCCGCAAGCGCAGCCGCCGTTCATGCAGAACTGTCCCGGCTGGCACAGGTTGGGGCACAGCCCGCCGCAGCCGTCAGGCCCGCACTGCTTCCCCGCGCAGTTGGGCACGCAACCGCTGCTCTAGGAGTCTGTCGGAGAAAAAACTAAGTGCGCGGAATTGTTCGGTTCCAGCGTCAGAGTAAAGTGAGCGATTTCGATAACTTGGACCATTTCGAGCACGCTTTCTCCGACACACTCCTAGGAGGAGGCGCCGCTCGACGAGGAGCTGGCGCTGCTGGAGCCGCCGTAGCCCCCGGCGGCGCTGCCGCCGCCCGCCGCGCTCGCGCCCGCGCCGTCGCCGCCGCCGGCGCCCGGCGAGAAGGTCACGAAGGAATCGCCGCACCCCGCCGCCGGCGCGGCCCCCAGCAAGAGCAAACCAAGCAAGAAGTAGCCGTGACGCATGGGCATATTGTACCCCAACGCCAGCGTGGCGTCGCGCGCGGCGCGCAAGCGGCTGTGGCCCGCCGGCCCGAGCGCGTATACTCGGCCACCATGCTGGAACGTCACGCTCCGGCGAAGCTGCTCGCCGCCTCGCTCGCCTTCGCTCTCGGCGCTTGCTCGGGGCAGCCCGGCGGCCCAGACGAGGGAGCGCCGCCTGCTCCCATCGAGCTCGGCGCTCGGCCTGGCTGCAACCCGCTCGCCAGCACGGACGAGTGCCTCTTCCCGTTCCCCAGCCGTTTCTTCGAGCAGGGCGATCCGAGCACCGAGACCGGCGTGCGCTGGAGCTACCCGAACGACGCGCTGGCCCTGCCCGAGGGCGCCACGCCCATGGACTTGTCGCGGTACGACCGCGCCGACGGCGCCCCGCCCGCGGCTCCCATCCTGGTGCACCTGGGCGTGGACGTCGATCCGGGGCAGCTCATCGACCAGCGCCACATCGGCGACTCGCTCGCCCCGGACGCGCCCATCGCCCTGTTCGACCTCGACACGGGCGAGCGGCTCCCGATCGTGACGGAGATGGACCAGAACCGCCGCGACACGGGCGAATACGACGGCCGGTTCGCGCTGATCGTCCGGCCCATGGTGCCGATGCGCATGGGCAGCCGCCACGCCGTGGCGCTGCGCACCACCCTTCGCGCCGCAGGCGGGCAGCCGCTCGCGGCGCCGCCCGGCTTCGCCGCGCTGCGCGACCGCGTGCCGACCACCCATCCGGGCCTGGAGGCCCAGCGCGCCGCCTTCGAGCCGCTGTTCGCGTTCCTCGAGGGCCATGGCTTCGCGCGCGGCGAGTTGCTGCTCGCCTGGGACTTCGCCGTGGCAAGCCAGCAGCACGTGCTCGGCGCCATCCTCTCGATGCGCGAGCAGACTCTGGCGTGGATTGCCGAGCACGGGCACGACTACGCCATCACCGGCGTGCACGAGGATCCGAACGAGAACACGGCGCTGCTCGTCGAGGGTGTCTACGCGGTGCCGTGCTTCCTCACGGCCCAGAACGCCATCGAGCGCCGGCCCGACGGCACGGTCGAGCTGCAGGGCGCGTGCAACTTCCCCTTCACGATGGTCGTGCCGGCGGTGGCGAAGGAGAAGGGTAGCCTGAAGCTCGTGCACTTCGGCCACGGCATCTTCGGCTCCGGCCGGAGCTACCTGGAAGGCAGCATCGGCACGGACATCATCCAGCCGCTGGCGCAGAGCGGCGAGGCCGTGATCGTGGCCACCGACTGGATCGGGCTGTCCGAAGGCGACATGGACCTCATCGTGGACAAGGTCGTCGCCGATCTCAACCGCATCACCATCGTCACCGACCGGCTGGCGCAATCACTCATCAACAACCTCGTGCTCACCGATCTGGTGCTCGCGAAGCTCCAGCACGATCCGCTCTTCGACTTCGGCCACGGCGGGCTCATCGCCGGGGACCGCGTCGCCTACTACGGGGTGAGCCTGGGCGGCATCCAGGGCAGCTCGCTCGTCGCCCTCTCGCGCAACATCGATCGGGCCGTGCTGGCCGTGCCGGGCGGCGCCTGGTCGACCATGCTGCCCCGCTCGGTCGTCTACCAGCCCATCAAGGCATTCGTCGACGCAAAATACCCCGATCCGCTAGTGCAGCTCGCCTTCATCTCCTTCCTGCAGGGCGCGTTCGATCTGTCCGACCCGATCAACCTGAGCCTGCTCACCTTCGCCCAGCCGCTGCCCGACGCCCCGAGCGGGCGGCAGGTGCTGATGCAGGAGGCGGTGGGCGACTGCCAGGTGCCGAACCTGGTCACGCGCATGGTGGCGCGCACGCTGGGCCTGAGCCAGCTCCAGCCCGCGGCCGAGCCGATCTACGGCCTGCCGCCCGTTTCCGCGCCCACGACCGGCGCGGCGCTCGCACAGTACGTCATGCCCGACGAGCTCGCGAAGTACAGCCCGCCGGACGAGGCCGTGGTCCCCACGAAGGACAACGGGGTGCACTCCGGCGCCGTTGTTCTCGACGCGGCCATGAAGCAGGTGCGGGAGTTGCTCGCGAACGGCAAGATCGATCACTTCTGCGACGGAGTCTGTGACCCGGACTGAAGAGAGGCGGTACCCCGGCCCGCCGCCGGCCGCGCTGCGCCGGCGGCTCGGGCGCCGGGCGCTTGTCCTGCTCGCGGTGCCCTTGTGCGCGACGGCCCTGTGGCAGATCGTGCAGCTCTTGCGCATCTTCTGGGGCCGGTTCGACTACCCGATGGACCTGGAATGGATGGAGGGAGGGCAGCTCCTGCACGCCTACCGGGTGCTGCACGGGCAGCCCCTGTACGGCGACTGCGCGGACGGCTTCCTGCCTTTCCCCTATTCGCCCGTGCATCCCCTGCTGCTCGCCGCCGCCGGTGCCCTCTTCGGCCTGGACTACGGCGTCGCCCGCCTGCTGAGCGTCGCCGGCTTCGTCCTGTGTTGTCTCGTGCTGTGCCGCGAGGTCGCGCGCGCGAGCCGGAGCCGCGCCCAGGCGGCGGTGCTGGTGGTGGCGGCGCTCGGCCTGCTCGCATCGAGCTACGCGCTCATGGACGGCTGGTATGATCTCGTGCGCGTGGATGCGGTGTTCGCGGCGTTCTTGCTGGCGGGCGCGGCGCTGTCGCTGCCGGCCGGGCAGCCCCTGCCGGGGCGGCGGCGGCTCGGGCCGGCGCGCATCGTAGCGTGCGCCGCTTGCGTCGCCGGAGCGCTGTACGCCAAGCAGACGGCGATCTTCTTCGTGCCCTGGATCTGCGGCTACGCGCTGTGGCGCGAGCGACGCAGCGGCTGGTGGCTCGCGCTCGACGTGGCCGTGGCCTGCACCGTGCCGCTCGGGCTGCTCTGCTGGGTGACCCAGGGGCGCTTCTGGACCTTCGTGTTCACCGTCATGTCGCGGCACGAGCTCTTCCCCCAGCGCGTCCTGGCGAGCACCGTGCGCCTGCTGGCGCAGGCGCCATACCTGCTCCTCTTGCCGCCCGTGGCGCTGTGGCTGCACTGGCGCCGCCGACTCCAGGGACGCACGGCGTTCTGGCTGGGCATGCTGCTGTGCGCTTTCGTGGCCTCGTGCCTCACGGCCGCGAAGATCGGCGCCCATGTCAACAACCTCATGACCGCCGCTCTTCTCAGCGGCCCGGTGGCCCTGCTCGTGCTCCCCGACGCGCTCGACGCCATGAGGCGCCGCGGCGTCGGCCGGTACGTCGTGGCAGGCGCCCTGAGCCTGCTCGTGGCCAGCCTCCTGCACGGCCGGCGCCTCGATCCCGGCCGCTACGTGCCCGACGCCGCGCTCTGGCGCTCGGCGCGCGCGCTCGGTCGCCTGGTTCGATCGCTGCCCGGCCCCGTGCTTTTCCCGGCGCACAGCTTCGTGCCGGTGCGCGCCGGCAAGCGCAACGTCCAGATCCACGAGCAGGGCTACGTGGACGTGATGGGCGCCGCCATCGAGAGCATCGACCTGGTGGCCTGCCTCGAACGGCTCGATGCGCGCTGGCTCCTCGTGGACTCGCGCTCCGAGCCCTACTTCCAGGCGTTGCTCGACCGCTCCTTCGAGCGGCGCGGGGAGCTGCCGGCGGCAGCCCAGACGCCGGTGGGCGTCTTCACGCGCCCGCGGTGGCGCTACGAGCGCCGCGGGCACATTCCCGGCCGCCTGGCGCGCCAGCACCGCCGGCTGCTCTTCGACTTCGAGTCGGGCGGCTACGCGGGCTGGGAGCAGCAAGGCGAGGCATTCGCGGCAGGGCCTTCGACCGGGCGAAACGGCTATCAGTGGCCCATCGTAGGCCACGTCGGCCGCTTCCTCGCCGACTCCTTCCACCCGCGGCGCGGCGACGGCGCGACCGGCCGGCTGCGCTCGGCGCCCTTCGCGATCGACCGCAGCCACCTCGGCTTCCGCTCGGGCGGCGGCGCATCGCCCGCGCTGCGCGTCGAGCTGGAGGTGGACGGCCGGCCGGTGCTCGCTCTCGGCGGCCCGGGCCGCAACTTCGAGGTGCTCCTGCCGGTCGCCTGGGACGTGTCGGCCTGGCACGGGCACCTGGGGCGGCTCGTGCTCGTCGACGACGAGCGCGGCGGCTGGGGCCACCTGCTCCTGGACGAGGTGGAGCTGTTCGACGTCCGGTCGCAGTAGCGTGCGACCGCTCTACTACGCGCGGGCTGCGCCTGCGGCTCAAGGGTGAAGCCAATGCGCCCGCGCGAACGGAGCGGGCAGACGCGACCGGCAACGCCCTGCGGCCGTCGCGCACTGCGGACACTGGCGTGCCGTCCGCGGAGAGCATTCCACGCTGGGGCTTCGCCCCAGACCCCGCGAACGGGGCCCCAACCCCGTTCGCCCTGACCGGCAAGTCCTTGCAAGAGCCGCATACTACGACCGCGCGCGGCATCACTCCCGCGGCGGCCGGCGCCGCTCGGCGAACCAGGTTCGGTAGCGCTCCATGAGCCGGCGCTGCTCGGGCGGGGCGCGGCGCCGGCAGGTGGACAGCTCCGCGCTGCCGGCGGGCGCCGCCCAGCGCACTTCCGCGCAGTCGTTGGGGTTGTAGGCCATCTCCAGCCCGGGGGCGCGGGCGAGCAGATCGGCGAGCGAAAGCTCTTGCTTCGTGCCGTCGCTGCGCGCGTACGCGAAGCGCCGTGCGGCCGTCTCCTTGGCCAGCAGCGCTTCCAGCTCGGCACGGACTTCGGCGGCGCTCTTGCCCGCGGGCATGGCGTAGCGCTCGGGCCGCCGCTCGACGCGAGCGGCAAAGGCGCGCACGACGTCGATGGCGATGAGCAGCCGCATGTCCCGCGAGGGCGTGGCGAAGTCTTCCCATGGCCCCACGGTCTCGAAGATGCCCGGGCCCTCCGGCATGTCGATGCGCCCGCCGCCGCGAGAGACGAAGTCGACCCCGTTCTGGACCGAGAGCACGCGGGCGCGCACCTGCTCCTCCAGGGCCTGCACGGTCTCGCGCAACGCGCGCGCCGCAGCGGTGGGCGTGGGCGAGAGGATGTCCTCGATCCGATCGTAGAAGCCCTCGACCACGAGCTGGTACTGCTCCAGCGAGAAGTCGCCCCAGTCGGCGCTGGCGGCGATCTCGCTGTTGCCCAGTGCCCGGGCGCGGCGGCCTTCCACGACCACGGGCCGGAAGCGCTTGAAGCCCGGACCGCCGTGGACGGGATCGTCGGAGAAGAGGAAGTTGCCGCGCCAGAAGCGCCGCCGTGCCACCGTGCCGTCGGGCTGGCCGTCGACCGCGAGCAGGACGCCGCTCGCCTCCGGCGTCTGCGCCACACGCCGGGCGATGACGAGGATGTGGCCGTAGGGATCGGCAAAGATGGTGCCCGGCCGCAGCGTCCGATCCGAAAGAGCGACGGGGTAGAAGTCGCCGCTTTCGTCGTTGCCCGGCGTGCGCACCGCGCCCGAGTGCGTGGCGTCGGCGAGCGTGACCCGCGCGAACGCGCCAAAGGCCCGGATGGGATCGCGCTCTTTGCCGCGGTTGGCGGTCAGGCTGGAGTAGAAGCGCGTGCAGTGCGGTGGCCCCTGCCTGCCGCCGCGCGTGCAGCCCGAGTAGCCGAAGGGCAGCCGGAGCTTGAAGGAGAAGTAGGCGCGCAGGAAGTAGGGCAGATCGGCGCAGTCGGGATCGAGCCGAGGCGCGCGGCCGCCCTCGTCGTCCTCGCTGGCGCCCAGGTGGTCGTGCAGGAAGTTGCGCGCGCGGTCGCGCAGGACGTCGTGCAGCGCCGGCCAGCTCGGCTGCTCGGCAAGGGGCGCCGCGAAGAGCTTCTCGATCCAGGCCGAGTAGAGGTCCTCCAGCTCCCGGCTCCAGCGCCGCTCCACCGGCCAGACCGCGCCGTAGCCCGCGGGGGCGAGCGGCGCCGGCGCAGGGTGCGCTGCCAGCGTGGCGCAAAGCCGCAGGCCCGGCGCGACGAAGCGCACCGCGTGCTCGCCGGCGGCGGCGCTCGCGACCTCGGCGTGCCACCAGTAGGGCGGCCCGCCGTGGCGCTCGTCCGTGGCGGCGACCGCGGTCCCGCCCGGCGCGGCAATCTCGAGCCTTCCTGCCAGGTCGCGCTCGGCGACAACCACGGCGCGCAGCGGCCCGCCCGGCTGGGGATGCTCGGGTGAGGTGAAGAGAAGCGCCCCATCGGCCGCCGGGGCGCAGGCGCCGGGCTCACGCGGGGGCGCGGCCGAGGCCGGCGGCGCGGCCGTAGATGGCACCGCGCGCCCCGCGCTCTGCGTCGCAGGCGGGTTCGGTCCCGATGCCGGCTCGCGCGAGCAAGCGGCCCAGCCCAGCGAGAGAAGCAGGGCGAGGCATGCATCTGGCAGCGGCTGAGCTCGGCGCGGCACCATGATCGTCCGCTATGGACCGGGCCGGCGAGCGCGGCAAGTACGCGGAATCAATCGCCCCGACTTTCGCCGAAGAGCGGGAAGTTGGCTACCGTCAGTCCTCGCAGCATGGCTGCCTCCGGCGGTCGCAGGCGAGCCGCCGAGCCCTCGCGCTCGCCACGCTTGGCGCCGTGGCGCCCGAGCCAGGCCCGCCGCAGTTCGATGACCTGGGCGCGGTGGCCGGCGCGGCGCTGATCGAGACGCTGGCCGCTCAGGGCCGCGTCGAGGCCTGCGCGCCAGGCGCTTGCTGCCCGGCCGAGCCCGCCTTGCGGGAGGCGGCCGGCGCCTGGATCGTGCGCGCCGCCGGCGTGCCTGCGGCTGCGCCGCCGTAGGCCGGCGAGCAGTCAGCGCCGCCGGCTTTCGGGCGCGGTCATCAGGCTCCGGCGGCTGCGAGAACACCGCCGTCGCCCAGACCATGGACAGCCCGCGCGCCCAGGCGCTAACCTTGGATGCGGGAACCAGGAAGGGCAGGAGGTATCGGCCGATGAAGACTCGTACGAGATGTACCGCGCTTGGCTTGGCCGCCGCGCTCGCGGCCGGGCTGGCAAGCTGTTCGGGCGGCGAGACCGGCTCAGCCACCACCGGCCCGGGCGGCGGCACGGGGGGGGCGGCCGGCTGTCCGGTCGGCCTCACCGCCTGCGGCGGCCAGTGCGTGGCCACCAAGATCGATCCCACCAACTGTGGCGGCTGCGCCGTAGCCTGCCCGGCCGGGCAGCTCTGCTCGCAGGGCCAGTGCGGCGTCGAGTGCCTGGGCGGCACGACCCGCTGCGGCGGCGCGTGCGTGGTCTCGCAGAACGATCCCGAGCACTGCGGGAGCTGCAACAACGGCTGCGGGGCGGGCCAGCTCTGCTCGCAGGGCCAGTGCGGCGTTGCCTGCCTGGGCGGCACCGTCAAGTGCGGCACGCTGTGCGTGAGCACGGAAACCGACCCGGCCAACTGCGGCGGCTGCGGCAACGCCTGCCCGCAGGACCAAGTCTGCTCGGCCGCCAAGTGCGGCGTGGCGTGCCTGGGCGGCACCGCCAGGTGCGGCGGCAAGTGCGTGGATGCGCTGCTCGATCCGGCCTACTGCGGCGCCTGCGACGCGGCCTGCGGCGCCGGGCAGGTCTGCTCGCTCGGCATGTGCGATCTCAAGTGCCTGGG
>JACQWT010000171.1 GCA_016209145.1 Deltaproteobacteria bacterium
ATCCCCGGCCGGTACGAAATGGCCGGGTCGCGTATCCCGCGCGCGTTGCGCACCAAGTCGAAGGTGCGCTCGGCCAACGAGGTGAGCTCTCGATAGTCGGGCCCACGGACGTAGAGCGTCACTGGTGCCTGCATCACCGTCGACGCCGCCGAGCCGGCCACGGGGTCCGGCTCCCGCATGTTGTGGCGCGGCTTGAGACGATCCTATGGCGCGCAAGCTCCTGTTCCTGCAAGAGCGAGATGAGATGTGGGCCGGTTGACGGGACGTCGGCGCCGAGCTAGGTATTCCATACATGGCTACTGAGATGAATACCGTCAGGAAGATCGGGATCTCCGTTCCCCGCGACTTGCTGAGGGCAGTCGACTCTGCGGCGCAGCGCCGGGGGGAGTCGCGCAGCGGTTTCGTCGTGCGGGTGCTCGCGGCTGCGACCGCGAGGGCGCGTGACCGGGAGATCACGCGCCGGCTCGACGAGCTGTTCGCGGACGCCGATCTGCAGGCCGAGCAGATCCGCACCGCGGAGGCATTCCTGGGCGCACAGAGCGGGGACGCGTGGGAGCCGTGATCCGGCAGGGCGACGTATTCTGGGCCGACCTGCGCGGCCTCGGCTCGGAGCCGCTCGGCCGGCGACCCGTGCTCGTCGTCCAGCACGACCGCTTCAACCGGAGCGCGATCGCGACGACGGTCGTGGCCGCCCTGACCACGAACCTCCGTCTTGCCGCCGCCCCCGGCAACGTATGCCTGCGCCGAGGCGAGGCAAACCTTCCGCGAAGCTCGGTCGTGAACGTCACGCAGCTCCACACGCTCGACCGCACGCGCTTGGTCGGGCACATCGGAACACTCTCTCGAACGCGGCGCGAGGAGATCGCCGCAGGGCTTGGGCTGGTGTTGGGGCCGCCGGCGCGGGAGGCGCCGTGAGGGCAGCGTTGACACGTTCCGTGAGGCCCCTCCCTGGCGCGGGGTTGCTGCCACCCTGGGCAATTCCAAGGCATTGCACGGCGGCCTGCGGCGCCCCGCTGGGCCATCCGGGCTCAAGCTCGTGACGCGGCCCAGCCGCCGCGCGACGACTCAGGAAGCGTCATCCCGATCCCTCTTCCGCACCGGACGGCGCCGTGCGAACGTCATAGCCCTCGTGACGGCCTACCGTCTCGCCCGCTTCCTGCTTCTCGCGCCGGTTGCGTGCGGACCGGCGACCGGCGTGACTTCTTCACTCGCGCGGCCGGCGCGGCCGCAGCCGGGCGCCGCTCGCCCTGCCCGCTGGCTCGCGAACGACCGCATCCCGGACTTCTCGTTTGCCGGCTACCACATGGGCGAGCGTCCGGTGCCGCGCGTGCCCGCCGTGACCGACGCCACCCGCTTCGGCGTGCGGGCCGACGGCGTGACCGACGACACGCCGGCCCTGCGGGCGGCGCTCGACGCCACGCGCGACGGCGCCCTCGTGCTGCCGGCGGGACGCATCGTGCTTCGCGACGCGGCGCGCATCCCCCTACGAGAACCTCTTCACCGACCTCGACGTCGGCGCGCCCGCGCGCCTGTGGAAGAGCGGCGGCGACGCCGAGCGAGGCCCGCACGCCGGCGTGCGTGAGACGCTCTGGAACGTGCGCCACCGCGGCCACCCGCCGCCGCTGCCCGGCGCCGCCCACTTCGACCGGCCCGATCGCGGCTGGCCCCAGCTCAACGTCGTTCGCGTGGCCGGGTACGCCTCGTCGACGGAACGAAGCGCGGGCGACGCCGGCCCGGGCGACGAGGGGGACGTGTGGATCGATCCGGCGCCCGACGCGCCGCCGAACCTCTACGAGGCGCAGCTCGAGGCTCGCCTCGGCCGGTGAGGCCGGTCGCCGGGCTTCCTACACGCTCCGGCCGACGGAGCTCTGGCGAACGACGGGCCTCGGGGGCCCTACGGGCGTGCCGCCTCGGGGACGCGCGCGATCCAGATGTCGGAGGCGGACTCCTCGTCGGCCGTGCGGTGCGACTCGAACGCCACCCACAGGCCGTTGGGCGAGACGCAGGGGGCGCCGTCCTCGTGCTCGCTTGAGGCCGTGACCCGCACGAGTTGACCGCCAGCGAGCGGCAGCAGAAAGATGTTGGGGTGCACGATGCCGTCCGGATCCGCGCTCGACGCCACCCAGCGGCCGTCCGGAGACCAGGACAGATCCGTGTCGCTGCCGCTCGACTTGTCCGCCTTCGCCGAAAGGTTCTCGGCCGCCCCACCCACCGCCGGAACCAAGAACACCTCCCACAGCTCCGAGGGCGGTACCCGATGCTGGAACAGGATGGTAGCGCCGTCCGGCGACCAGGACGGCAAGCGGTCGTCGAGGGTGTCGTCGGGATTGGTGAGGCGCTCGGCCTGCCCGGTGGCGAGGTCGACAATCCACACGCTGGCGCGCTGGTCCAGCTCGCCCTCGGCCTCGTCGATGTTCTGCTCGAACGCCACCCGCGCCGCGTCGGGAGAGAACACGGGCTCGATCCACACCGGCAGCTCGCCGTGGTCGGTCAGGCGCTGCAGATCCGGCGCATCCGGCTCGGGGCTCACCGTCCAGAAGTCGTTCGCCTCCTCGCGGTCCGACGCGAACACCACCCGGCCGCTCTGGGCGCTGAAGCAGCCGAAGGGCACGTTCACGTCGTCGTAGTCGCCCGCGGTGAGCTGTACCGGCTCGCTGCCGTCGAGATCGAGCCGCCAGATGTGCGCCGGCCCGGCGTTGTAGCCGCTCTCGAAACGCGTGAAGACGAGGAAGCTGCCGTCGGGCGCGAAGCAGGGGTTCTGGTTGCTGGCCGTGCCCGCGGACGAGGTGAGGCGCAGCGCGCCGTCGTCGCGGCTCTCTGCGGGCGCGAACGGCAGCGGGTCGGGCGGGCCGGGCTGCGGCCCACCGCCGCCCTCCGCCCCGGCGCCGTCCTCGCCACCGTCGCCATCGTCCCCGCAGCCGGCCCCAAGGAGCACGAGCAATGCAGCAGCGGCAAGCAGGCAGCTAGCACTACTGCCGGAAATCTCGACGGCAGCAGTGCTAGGGCGGCCGCAGAGCGGACGCCCGCGGGGGTGAATCGGCTCGCGAAGCGAGCCGAGAGGGGGCGCGCGGCGCCCCCTGGGGACAAAACTAGCACTACTGCCCGGGCTCTGCGGCGCGCGAAGCGCGGAAACGAAGTTTCCGGCAGTAGTGCTACGGCGGATCGCGGGGCGCGTCTCCATCATCGTCCTCGTGGTCGAGGGCTCCTAGGGCTTCGGGCTCAGCCGGATGAGCAGGCTGGCGGTGAAGGATACCTCGTACGGCGCGCTCTGCGCGTCGGCCGTCACGGGTGCGAGGTCGGTGTCGCCGACCACGTCGCGCACCGCGTAGGTGGTGCCGGGCTCGAGGTGCGAGAGCGGGACGGCGCCGTCGAACGCGCCGGCGTCCGGCGCGAAGAACGAGAAGTACAGCTCGCTACCGTCCCGCATGAGGTAACTCTCCAGCGGCGCCCAGGAGAAGTACGGAATGTTGATCCACTCCATCCGGTAAAGTTGCAGATCCCGATAGAGCTGGAACCAGCGCCGGTAGCGCGGTCCGGGGTCGCGCGTGAGCTTGCTCTCCAGCACCATCCCCAGCGCCACGACGGACGCGAAATCGGCGTCGCCGATCGCGTCGTAGAACCCGGCCGTGGCGAGATCGGCCGCGCCGACGTCGCCTTGCGTGAGCTCGATGTGGTCGCCCAGCACGGCCGCGCCGTTCACGTTCAGGGCGCGGAGGTACTTCGCCCGCGTCCTGAGCTGGCGGGCGCCCACCGGATCGGAAATGATGAGCTGGTTCTCGCCCGGGAAATCGAAGAAGTTCTGCGCCACGCCGCAGTTGCAGGTGTTGATGGCGAAATCGGGCCTGAGCTTTGCCGCCGTCTCGTAGGTGTCCCGGAACAGGGCCGAGTACTGGCGGTGATCCTCGGGGTTCTCGGAGTCGATCTCGTACACGTCGTCCTGCTTGAACCCGTCCACGCCGTAGCCCACCAGTCGCTCCACCAGGGCGCGGTTCCACTGCCGCACCGCGGGCAGCTTGGGATCGAGGTAGTAGTCGCCGCTCTGCTCGGGCTCGCCCCAGGAGGGGGTCACGTGGGCGCCGAACCAGTCCGGGTGGGCGGCGAAGAGCGCGGTGTCGTGCTCCGCCACGCCCGGCGTCCACCACACGCGCACCCTGAACCCCTCGTCGTGCAAAGCCTGGACGAGGTCTTCGAGATCCTGCTCGGTCCCGACCACGTCCGGGTTGACGGGGAAATCGCCGGCCAGCGCCTGCCAGTCCTGCGAGCCCGATCCGTACCAGCCCGAGTCGAGCGTGACCGTGCCCACCCCCAGCTCCTGCAGGAGCGGCACCAGCGAGAGGACGGCATCGGGGCTCCAGCTCTCCTCGAAGCCGTAGGTCTCCCAGATCGGATCGAAGGCCCACGGCGGCGCCGGCTGCACGCCGACGCCTCGATCTTGCCAGCGTCGCGCGAACTCGCGCAGCGCCTCGAAGCAGTCGCCCTGGTGGGGGAGCTTGACGATGCCGCTGGCACCGCTCGCCCGGATGGTGACCTGCGCGTCGGCGCCCACCTCGAGCTGGACGGTGAAGGGCTCGTAGCTCTGCGCCATGTTGAACAGCGCGACACCCCCTTGCTCGTTCCAGATGTCCACCAGTGGCATGCCGCCAAGCGGCGGGACTCCCAGGGAGCGCGTGTCCTGGGTCTCGGCGGTGGCCTCGTAGATGAAGTCCTCGCCCCAACCGAGCGCCCGCGGGATCCCGTTGAAGACCATCACCCGGCCGGAGAGCGCGGAGGTCACGACTCCCGGCGGCTCGGCCGGACCGGCGCCCGGAGCGCCCTCGGAGCAAGCAGCCGTCAAGGGCGCGCCGATCAGCAGGACGACGAGCCGAGACGACGTGCCCAACCTGGCATCCGTGAGTGACACGAGATCCCGCCTCGAACTATGCCATGTTTGTCACGGAGTCCTCGCGCAACGGAAGCCGGCGTCGTAGCCGTGGGACGACGCGTCGAAGCCGAGGCGGTAGGCGGAGCGCAGGAAGGACGCATCGCTGCCCCAACCGCCCCCCCGAAAGACCCGGTAGGGACCGTACACAAGACTGGCACAATCATTGCATGGCAGCGGGTAGTCGCCCCCCCCGTCCAGCGTCCATTCCGACATGCTCCCCCCGAGGTCCACCTGCCCCCACCGGCCGTTCCCGTTGGGCTTCGAGCCCACCGGCTCGATATCGTTGCCGCCGTACACTGCGTAGCTCGGGTCGATGGTCGTTGAGCTCGGTGGGCTCGACCAGGGGAAGTACCGCTGCTCCGCTCCTCCGGCTGCGGCGTAGTTCCACTCTGCCTCGGTCGGCAGCCGGCCGCCATCCCAGGCGCAGAACGCGAACGCCTCGTACCACGTGACGCAGTTTATGGGCAGCTTCTCGTCGTTGCCGGGGCTGTCGGTCCACGTCCCGTGGTTCTCGCAGGTCAGCGCCGTCTTGAGCGCTTTCGTGTTCTCGGTGAGCGCGCCGTTCCACCCCGCGTTCCAGCCGCTGTTCACTATCTTCGGGTGCATGCCATCGCCAGGCGCGGGCGGGCTCAGTTGCGTGCCCTTGCCCGCCTCGACGAAGGCGCGAAAGCGTCCTACCGTCACCTCGTAGGTGTCAAGCCGGAAGTCGCTCACCGTCGCGGGGAAGCTCTTGTCCTGGTAGTCGACGCCGTCGTAGCTGCGGAAGTATGTGCCGCCCGGCACGAGCGGGCTCTCGCCCGAGCCGCCGCCGCTGGCGCCGGCGCCGCCCGAGCCGCCGCCGCCCGAGCCGCCGTCGCCGTCACCACGGTACTTGCTCTTGCTGTCGCCGCACGCCGCCAGCGCGGCCAGCAGCACTACCCCGACCAATCCAAGACCGATACGACGCCTGACTTCCCTCGTTCGTCGCCGGCCGGCGAAGAGGCCGGCCGCGGCCAGCAGCAGCCACCAGGCACCACGCGCCGGCGCAGGCGCGCCGAGCCGGCAGCCGCAGCCGTCGTCGGCCTTGGCCGGCGCGGCAGCCGGGGGCGCTACCGGCGTGGCTCCGCCGCCACCGGCTGGACCGGCACCCGCGCCGCTGCCCCCCGCCGCGCCCGCGCCGGCGCCACCGCCGCCAGTCCCCCCCGCATCAGGGCCGGCGTCGGGCGCCCCGCCGTCCGGGGGGCCGCCGCCGGGCTTGCCGCACACCTTGACGGCCTTGCAGGCGCCATTGGCGCACGGCACCTCGCCCGCGCAGCTTCCCTCGACCGTGTCCACGAACGGCCCCCCATCGGGCGGGCCCCAGCCGCCCGCGCAGTTGACCACGCCGATGCACAGCATGCGCTCCTCGCAGGTCTCGTTGCCCTTGCAGGCCGAGACGTCGGCGCAGGGGCGAGGCTTGCAGAATGGACCGCCGTGGCAGGAGTCGCCCTCGGCGCCTTCCAGGCACGATGCCGGAGGCGGCGGGACCGCGTCCGCGGCTGCGGTCGCCGCGAAGAGCAACGCGGGCAGCGACACAAGAAGCGCGCAGACGCCGCGAACGAGTCGGTGGGCATGGGGAAGTGTGTGCGCGGAGGTCGGACTCATGACGTGGAATCGTACCACGCCCACCTCTCTCGCGCCCGGGCTACTCCACCGGCACCGCCTCCGGGAGCGAAGGGAAAGCGGCGGCTAGCGAGAGAAAGCCCGGGCAGGCCCCGAGACGAGCCTGCCGGTCCCGGCCAAGCGGCCGGCGAAACCCCGTCAGCCACACTTGACATATGTGCCAGGCGATTGCGTGACTGCGCCCGAGGGGTTGCCGGTGGCGGGGCGCGCGGGTGGCGCAGTCGCGCAATCGTCCCGTTGGACGGAGCCCCCCTCCGGCGAAGCCAGGGCGGCCACGAACACTTCGCTCCGAGCGCGGAGCGCGGCGGCTCGCCCGGGGGTGGCACGAGCGTTGCTTTTCAACTGTACAAGAAGGGGAAGTTGGCTACCAAGCACGACCGTCGGACAAACCCCACCTACGCTGCCCAAGGGGCAGCCAGAGGATCCGCGGCAGTATTCCCGTCGTCGGTTGCGAGGGCCGTCGACGCCCGAAGGACCATCGCCACGTGGCTGTCGTCCAAAGCCTCCGTCACGCCGGCATGGGAAGAAGGGCCGCGTAGCGGCTCCGAGCCCTTGCCCCTTGCCCCTCCGAAGAAGAAATTGTCGCGGGAACGGCCCGAAGCGACTAGGGCGCTCGGAGCGGCTTGCGGAGGGGTTTGCCAGCGCGTACTCTCGTCAGGCGGGCGGCGGAGCTCTGTCCCCGGCTCCGGAGGTCCGATCGAGGAGGAGTGGATGGAGGTGCTGCGGCTAGGTGTTCCGGGAGCCGGCATGTTGGTGGTGCTGTGCGCGACGCTCTGCGCTGCCTGCGCGGGCGGCTACATCCGGGGCACTGATCTACTAATTTGGGCTTTCTGCGCGCCGCGCGCAAATTCTGGGCCGGCTGCCGAAGCAGGGGCCGAGGATTCAAGGGGTCGAGGGGTCGAGCAAACCCCGGCCCCTTGGCCCCTTGGCCCCTTGGCCCCTTTGGGTTGCGGGCGAAGCCCGCGCTAGGTAGGGGATCGGTCGTGCCCGCTGTCGAAGATCCGCTTGCCGGCGTGCCCCGGCCGGGCGACGTGGTGGGCGGCAAGTACCGCGTCGAGGGCCTGCTCGGCGCAGGCGGCATGGGCGCAGTGGTAGCGGCCACCCACCTCCAGCTCGACCAGCCGGTGGCCATCAAGTTCCTGCTCGCCAAGGCGGCGCAGAACCCCAACAGCTTCGCCCGCTTCACGCGCGAGGCGCGCGCCGCGGCCAAGATTGGCAGCGAGCACGTCGCCCGCGTGACCGACGTCGGCGCGCTGCCGGACGGCACGCCCTACATGGTGATGGAGCGGCTCCAGGGCGAGGACCTCGGCCAGTGCCTGCGCCGCGGCCCGCTGCCCGTGGCCGAGGCGGTGGACTACCTCCTGCAAGCGGCCGAGGCGCTGGCCGAGGCCCATGCGGCCGGCATCGTGCACCGCGACCTCAAGCCCGAGAACCTCTTCCTGGCGAAGCGAGCCGACGGCTCGAAGCACGTCAAGGTGCTCGACTTCGGCATCTCGAAGATCCTGGCCGAGGCGGCCGGGGCAGGGCCGACGCCGAACCTGACCCAGACTGCGGCCGTGATCGGCTCGCCGCTCTACATGGCTCCGGAGCAGATGCGCTCGGCGCGGCAGGCGGACACGCGCACCGATATCTGGGCCCTGGGCGCCATCCTGTACGAGCTCGTCAGCGGGGAGTCGCCATTTTCCGCCACCACCATGCCCGAGGTGTGCGTCAAGATCCTCCAGGACTCCCCGCCCCCGCTGCGCGGTCGCGTGGCCGGCGCCAGCCCGGAGTTCGACGCGGTCATCGCCTGCGCTCTGGCCAAGAGCCCGGAGGAGCGCTTCCCGAACCTCGGGGCCATGGCCGAGGCGCTCCTGCCCCTTGGTGGCGAGAGCGCGGCGCGCTCGGCCGAGTTCATCCGCGGCGTGCTCGCCGCGGCCGCAACCGCGCCACGCGCGGAGCAGTCGGGGGCCGGCGCCGACTCGTCGGGGCCGGTTGCCGTGCCGGTTTCGAGCTGGGCTGCCGGCCACGAGGCGACCGCCTTCTCCACGGGCGCGCCGGGTGCCGCGCCGTTGCCGGCCCCTGTGCCCGTAGCCGGCGCCGGTGGCTGGGGTGCCGTGCCGGTCTACCGTGCCGGTGCCGTGTCGACCGCGACGCCGGTCTCCCACACCGCTGGCGCGGCGCCGGTCAGGCGGCCGGGCCGGATATGGGCCGTGGCCATCGGCGCGCTGCTCGCCGGCCTGGCCGCGGGCTACGTCGGCCTGACCGCCGTGCGCAAGCAGGCGGACGCGGGCGGCGCCGCGGCCGGGCCGAGCGCGGCTGCCCGGCCGCCCGCGCCCACCGCGGCCGAGCCCACTGCGCTTGCGCCCCGGACCACGGCGCTCGCCAGCGCAAGCGCCGC
>JACQWT010000172.1 GCA_016209145.1 Deltaproteobacteria bacterium
CGCCTCGAACCGGACGCGGGTCGAGTGCCAGAGCCCGTGCGAGCTGCGCGTGGCGGAGCAGGCGGAGCTCGGCAACGATGCCTACCTCGGCCCTGCTGAGGGAAGCGACCTCGGCGCGGCCGACGTGGAGCTGTTTGTCGGCGGTATCAAGCAGGACGGCAAGGGCAAGGACAAGGGGGCGCCGGTCAAGGACGCGGTCGTCGTCGGCGCCGAGAGCAGCGTTCGCGCGCGGGTGTTCGCCCCCAGCGGCACGCTGTGGGTCAAGCAGGAAAGCCACGGCAAGGGCACCTTCGTGGCCTCTGGCATCCGCGTGGGCCACGGCACCGAGCTCGAGAAGGAGGCGCCGGTCGTGGTGGAGCCCGACTGCGCGGCGTACTGCGAGCTTCTCGTGGCGGCGGGGTGCCCGGCCGGGCCTGCTGACGAGCAGCAGTGCGCGAGCGAGTGCGAGGCAGCGTTGTCCGCGGGCTTCTGCCAGGAGCAGTACGAGGCGCTGGTGGTCTGTGCGCTCACCAAGAAGTCGGTGAGCTGCGACGAGCAGGGCAAGCCGCTCTGGCTCGGCTGCGAGCAGGCGGCACAGGATCTCGCGACGTGCGCGGAGCTTTGCGCGCAGGCCGATGATGCCAACGCGTGCACCGAGGACCTGTGCGACTGCACCCTGGAGAGCTGCGGTCCCGAGACGGCCATCAGCCACGTGCCGGTCGCCGAGGGAACGCCCTGCCCCGACGCCGACAAGTGCAACGGCGAGGAGACGTGCGACGCACAGGGCGCGTGTCAGCCAGGCGTGCCCGTCCTGGTCGACGACCAGAATCCGTGCACCATCGACACCTGCGATCCGCCGACCGGGCAGGTGAGCCACACGCCGGCGCCGAAGGGCACGCTGTGCCCGGACGGCGACGTGTGCAACGGCGACGAGAGCTGCAACGGGGCGGGCGTGTGCGCGGCCGGCACGCCGCTCGTCGTGGACGATGGCAACCCGTGCACGATCGATGCATGCGATCCCGTCACCGGCGTGGCGCACAGCCCGGCGCCACCGGGGGCCCCGTGCCCGGATGCAGACAAGTGCAACGGCGCCGAGACCTGCAACGGGCAAGGGAGCTGCCTCCCCGGCCAGCCCGTGCCGGTCGACGACCAGAACCCCTGCACCGCTGATTCGTGCAACCCGGCGAGCGGCGAGGTGACGCACACGCCGCTCGTGCAGGGCACGCCCTGCCCGGACGGCAACCTGTGCAACGGCGAGGAGAGCTGTGACGGTGCCGGAGTCTGCGTTTCCGGCGTGCCGCCCCTGCTCGACGACCAGAACCCGTGCACGATCGACGCTTGCGATCCGCTCGCCGGCGTCACGCATGCGCCCGCGCCGCAGGGCACGCCCTGCCCGGATGACGACCTGTGCAACGGCGACGAGCGCTGCGACGGCGCTGGCATCTGCGTGGCCGGTGCTCCGCCCGTCGTGGACGACGGCAACCCGTGCACGCTCGACGCTTGCGATCCTCTGGTGGGGGTGAGCCACGTGCCCGCGGCCGAGGGGACGGCGCGCCCCGACGGCGATGTGTGCAACGGGGACGAGCTTTGCGGGCCTGTCGGCGAGTGCCTGCCCGGCACGCCGCCCGCAGTGGACGACCACAACCCGTGCACGGTCGATGCGTGCGATCCAGTCGTGGGCGTCTTCCACGAGCCTGCGGCCTACGGCGCGCCGTGCCCGGACGCCGATCCCTGCAACGGGGAGGAGATCTGCGACGGGGCGGGCACATGCAGCGCGCGCCTGCCAGCTTCTATCGACGACGGCGACCCGTGCACGCTCGACACCTGCGACTCGGTGGAGGGCATCAAGCACCGCGCCTGCTCCAAGCTCGATCTCACGGTAGCGACAACCCTGTACGAGGCCGCGAAGTTCCTGTTCGCGGGCGACGACCCGATCCAGAAGGGCGTCGCGCCAGGGACGATCGATCCGCTGCGCATCAGCGTGCTGCGCGGCAAGGTCGAGACCGCTGACGGCGCGCCGCTCTCTGGAGTGAGCATCCGCCTCTTGCGCCGCGACCCGCGCGAGCCCGACTACGGCAGCACGGTCACGCAGGCGAGCGGCTTCTTCGATCTGGCCATCAACGGCGGCGGGCCTGTGATCGTGCTCTACGAGAAGCCGGGGTATCTCTCGGCGCAGCGGGAGATTGCGGCGCCGCGGCAGGACTACGCGGTCTTGCCCGAAGTGGTGCTCTTGCAGCCCGATCCGGCGGTGACGGCCGTGGAGCTCAGCGGAGCGCAGCCGCTGCAAGTGGCGCGTGGGAGCGTGGCCCAGGACGCCGACGGCCAGCGGCAGGCCACGGTGCTCCTGCCCGCAGGCACGCGGGCCGAGCTGGTCTTCCCCGACGGCAGCACGCAGCCGGTCAGCGCGCTCCACGTGCGGCTGACCGAGTACTCGGTGGGCCCGAACGGGTCGCAGGCCATGCCGCGTCCGCTTCCGCCGCAGAGCGGGTACACGTACGCGGTCGGCCTGGACGCCGACGAGGCCCTCGCAGCGGGGGCGAGCCGCATCGATTTCAACCCGCCGGCGGTCTTCTATGTCTAGAACTTCCTCGGCTTTGCCACCGGCAGCGCCGTGCCGACGGGGCTGCTCGATCGGCAGGCCGGCTGCTGGGACCCAATTGACAACGGCCGCGTTGTCCGCGTGCTTGCCGAAGCCGGGGGCCTGGCGGTGCTCGACACGGACGGCGACGGCCTGGCCGACGACGCGGGCAAGCTCGCCGCGCTCGGCATCGACGAGGCCGAGCTGGCCAAGCTCGGCGAGCTGTACGAGCCGGGCGCGAGCCTGTGGCGAGTGAGCACGGCGCACTTCAGCAGCATGGACTGCAACTGGCCTACCAAGTGCAGCAAGTCGCCTTGCAAGAAGCCCCCCGAGCCCCCGAAGTGCCCGAATCCCCCATGCAAACCCCTTCCTTCCTGCCCGGACTCAGGAAGCTCCACGATCGGGATCCAAGACCAGACGCTGGGCGAGTCCGTGGCGGTCGTGGGCACGGCGCAGAAGCTGCACTACCGCAGCGATCGCGTCGTCGGCCGCAAGGAGGCATACTCGATCGACATCCCGCTGACGGACGCCGAAGTCCCGCCCGGGCTCAGGCGAATCAACTACGCGCTGTGGCTTGCCGGGCGGACGTTCGGGGGAAGCGTTGCCTGTCCCGAGCCAGGCGGCTGCGGACCGAACCTTGTCGAGCAGCTCACCTGGGATGGCAAGGATGTGCTCGGCCGCACCCTGCAGGGGCAGCAGCAGGCCAAGCTGGGCGTCGCCTACTTCTACGAGTCGGTGTACATGGCGCCGGCCGACCAGCCGAAGGCGTTCGGGGCGGTGGGCACCGGTGTCACGGCGGTCCCCACGCGCGAGCGCTACGAGGTCGGGACGATAAGTGAGCTTGCCGTTGGCACCTTCAACGCGCTGCCGCAGGGTCTGGGAGGCTGGACCCTCGAGCTCCACCACACCTACGACCCGGTGGGCAAGGTGCTCTACCTTGGCGATGGCGGCAAGCGGGAGGCGATGGCCATGGAGGCCGCGATCGGCACGGTGGCCGGCGGCAAGCCGTGCTACGCTGGGCGACGGGGGTCCGGCCAAGGAGGCGTACCTGCCGACGCCCGACGGGATCGCGTTCGGCCCGGACGGCAGCCTGTACATCGGCTCCGGCGTGCGCGTGCGCAAGGTCGGGGCCGACGGGATCATCAGGACGGTGGCGGGCAGCGGCGCGTACGGCTCGTCGGGGGACGGCGGCCCGGCCACCCAAGCGGCGTTCAAGTCCATTGCCGCCGTGGCGGTGAGCGCCGACGGCAGCCTGCTCGTCGTGGACGTGACTGACAACCGCGTGCGGCGGGTCGGCCCGGACGGCATCATCCGGCCGGCGGCAGGCACGGGAGTGTACGGCTTCGCGGGCGACGGGGGGCCGGCGACGGCGGCCCGGCTTGCCAGTCCCATGGGCCTTGCGCTGGGGCCCGACTGCAGCTTCTACATCGCCGACACCTACAACCGGCGCATCCGCCGCGTCACCGCCGACGGGACGATCTACACCGTGGCGGGCGGCGGAGGCGCGTACGCGCCCGGGCCGGCCACGAGCATCTCCCTCGGCTACCTGGGCGGCGTGGCCGTGGGGCCGGACGGCAGCATCTACATCGCGGACCAGGGGATCGGAGGCTACGGGGTTTACCTCCGCCGGGTGGGCCTGGACGGGATCCTTCAGAACATCGCCGGCAAGAACTACGAGGGCGCCACGGGGGACGGCGGCCCTGCCCTGGAGGCGAGGCTGAGCGCGCCGCGCTCGATTGCGGTCTCCGCCGACGGCAACGTCTACTTCTCGGTGGGCAACGTGATGCCGAGCGGTCCTGGGGCCGCCGGGGTGCGGCGCGTCAGCCCGGACGGCATCATCAGCCTCGTGGCCGGGACGTATGACTCCAAGTGCCGGGACTACTTCTGCGGCGAAGGCGGGCCGGCGGCGGCGGCGCAGTTCAGCGTGCCGGCAGGGGTCTCGCTGGGGCCCGTAGGCGCGGACGGGAGCCTCTACCTTGCGGATCGCACGGCCGGCCGGGTCTTTCGCATCGCGGCGCCGCTGCCCGGCCTGTCGCTGGGCGACTTCCTGCTGCCGAGCGAGGACGGGAGCGAGGTGTACGTCTTCGGGCCCACGGGCAAGCACAAGGAGACCAAGCACGCGCTCTTGGGCACGACGCTGCAGAGCTTCGGCTACGACGACGCCGGGCGGCTGGAGACGGTCACGGACGTCGATGGCCTCGTCACGCACGTGCTGCGCGACGCGGACGGCAACCCTACGGCCATCGTCGGCCCCTACGGCCAGGTGACGGCGCTGGCGCTGGGCCCGGACGGCTACCTCGCGAGCGTCACCAACCCCGCGGGCGAGAGCGTGGCCATGAGCTACGCGCCGGGCGGGCTGCTCGCGGCCTTCACCGACCCGCGCGGGTACACGACGAGCTTCGAGCACGATGCGGGCGGGAGGGTGACGAGGGCGACGGATCCGCTGGGGGCGTCGCGGACGTGGGTGCGCACACCGATTGCGGACGGCTGGAGGGTCGAGCGGACGAGCGCGCTGGGGCGCGTGACGACCTACGACACGGTGTTGGCGGCAACCGGCTCCCGCGTCCTCACCAAGACGCTCCCAAGCGGGCTCTCGCTTGTGACCGAGCTTCAGCCGAACGGCACGTCTCTCACGACCCAGCCAGACGGAACTATGGCGACGAGCATCTCAGCCCCTGACCCGCGCTTTGGGATGCTCTCGGCGTTCGGGGCGTCTCGACGCACGAGCACTCCGGGCAACATTGTCTCGTTGCTGACCATCCAGCGCACGGTCACGCTGGCCAGCCCGACCAACGTGCTCAGCCTCTTGACCGAGACCGACCGCTCGACGCTCAACGGCAAGACCACAACCACGGTATTCGACGCCCCGAGCCGCACGAGCACGACGAACAGCCCCTCCGGCCGCAAGACCTCGGTCACGGTCGACGCCAAGGGGCGTCCAGCTTCCATCACCCTGGCCCCGTCCCTGCACCCCGTCGAGCTCAGCTACGACGCAGCCGGCCGCCTCATCCGACAGGTACAGGGCGCCCGCGAATGGTCATACCTCTACGACCCGGCCGGCGAGCTCGCGAGCGTCACCAATCCGCTGCTGCAGACGGAAAGCTACAGCTACGATGC
>JACQWT010000017.1 GCA_016209145.1 Deltaproteobacteria bacterium
CGTAGCTTTGCTCGTTCGGCCAGACGAGGCCGGCAGAGCCCCCGCCGCCGCCGCTCCCGGCCTCGCCGCCGCCGCCGTCCGCCGCGGGCGCCGGCGCCTCCGGCACGCTGCTCTCCGAGCAGGCCGGGGCGAGAGCCGCGGCGCAGAGCAGCGCTGCCGGGCGCAGCAGGACCCGTCGCCGCTGCGCCGCAGCCGCGCTCACGCCCGGCTCTCCCCGGGTGCCGGGACGGCGGCCGTCTCGCCCGCGAACGGTGGCACGTAGCGCTTGGGCGCGAACAGCGTGTAGACCACCGGCACCACGAGCAGCGTGAGGAAGGAGGCCGTGGTAAGACCGCCGATCACCGCCTTGGCCAGCCCAGCCCAGCCCGCCGCGCCCTCGCCGATCTCGAGCGCCAGCGGCACCATGCCCAAGATGGTGGTCAACGCGGTCATGAGCACCGGCCGCAGCCGGATGCGCGCGGCCTTGGCGATGGCCTCCCGCCGGCCGAGGCCCTCCTCGCCGCGCAGTCGGTTGGCGCAGTCGATCATCACGATGCCGTTGTTCACGACGATGCCGACCAGCATGATGACCCCGATGATCGCCGGGATGTCGAAGGAGCTGCGGGTCAGGCTGAACATGGGCACGACCCCGATGGCCGCCAGCGGCACGGTGAACATCACGATGAAGGGCTGGCGCAGCGACTCGAACTGGCTCGCCATGACCATGTAGACGAGCAGTACCGAGACGAGCAGCGCCAGGCCGAGGTAGCGGAAGGAATCGCGCAGGTCCTCGGCCGTGCCGCCGATGTAGTAGCCGAAGTTGCGCGGCCAGGCGTAGGCCTTCAGGATCTGCTCCACCCGGTCGGTGGCGCGGCCGAGGTCCTTGCGTACGCTCTTGCCCTTCGCGTCCACGTACTCGGCGCGCAGCCGGCACTGCAGCCTTGTTACCCGCTCCTGGTCCAGGCGCATGATGTCGACCGGCCCGAGACCGAGCTCTACGCTCGCCACGTTGCCGAGCGGCACCACTTGGCCGAGAGGCGTGGACAGCGGCATCTTGCGCAACTCGTCCACGTCGAGCCGGTGCTCCTTGGCGTAGCGCACCACGATGTCGTACTCGTCGCCGCCCTCGGCGTAGCGGCCGGCCAGCTTCCCCATGAAGTATGTGCTCACGGCCTGGCCGGCGCCGGCCACGGACAGGCCGAGCTCGCCGAGCTTGCGGCGGTCGAAGGTCACCCGCACCTCTGGCTTCTGGTCCTCCATGGAGAAGACCACCTCGGCCATCTCCGGCAGTGCCAGGATCTTGTCGCGCAGCTCCAGGCCCACGGCGCGCGAGACGCCGAGGTCGTGGCCACGGATCTGCACCTCGATGTCGCCCTCGCCACCCATGACGTTGAAGGGCATGGCCGCGCTGTACTTGATACCGGGTATCCGGCGCAGCCGCTCGCGCACCGCGGCCTCGATCTCCTTCTGGGTGCGCTTGCGCTTCTCCGGCGACACCAGACGGACGCGGATCAGGCCCGCGTGCACGCCCTTGGAGAACAAGGCCACGAAGCCCTTGCCCACGCCCGCCTCGAGCGCGACCAGCCGCCGCTCCTCGGGCCGGACGACCTCGAGCACCTGCTTCTCGACCTCCTTCATGATGGCGTGGGTCTGGCGCAGGTTGTTGCCGATGGGGGTCTCGACCGAGACGAAGAGCATGGACTGGTCGTCCTCGGTGATGAACTCCGTGGGCAGCGCGACGGCCAAGAGGCCGGCCCCGCCGAGCATGCCGAGCACGGCGAGGCCGACCGCCCAGCGCCGGCCGAGGCACCAGTCGAGCGAGCGGCCGTAGCCCTCGGTGAGGGCGCGCAGCAGCCGGCCGGCGCCGCTCGCCCGTGCCACCCCGCGATCGGACCCCACCGAGCCGAGCAGCCGCGAGGCGGTCAGGGGCACGAAGGTCAGCGCCACCAGCAGCGAGACCATCAGCGAGAAGCAGATGACGACCGACATGTCCCGGAACAGCACGCCGGCTATGCCGGGCACGAAAAGCACGGGCACGAACACGACGACCGTGGTCAGGGTCGAGGCGGTGACGGCCATGCTCACCCCGCGCGCGCCCTCGATCGCGGCTGGCCTCGCGCCGCGGCCGAGCTCACGCAGCCGGAAGACGTTCTCCAGCACCACGATGGAGTTGTCGACCAGCATGCCGATGGACAGCGCCAGGCCGGCCAGCGTCAGGATGTTCAGGGTCATGCCCGCCTGGTCCATGATCCCGAAGGTGGCGACCACCGAGACCGGGATGGAGACCGCGACGATGAGCGAGCTCGTCACGTGCCGCAGGAAGGCGAGCAGCACCAGGAAGGTCAGGGCCACGCCGATCCAGGCCGTGGACGAGAGGTTGCCGATGGCCAGGTTGATGAACTCCGCCTGGTCGAAGATGATCTTGAAGTCGACGTCCGCGGCCGCGGCGCGCTTGATCTCGGGCAGCGCGTCCATCACCGCCCGGACGGCGAGCACCGTGTTGGCCCCGGACTGCTTGCGCACCATGAGCCAGACTGCCGGCTCGCCGTCGACCTCGAGCACGCGCTGGCTCTCGTAGAAGGAGTCCTTGACCTCGGCCAGCTCGCGCAGACGCACCGGCACCGGGCCGCGCAGGGTCTGCTTGGCCCCGACCACGATCTCGCCAATCTCGGCGACGCTCCGGTACTTGCCGCCCGACTGGATGGTAAAGTCGAGCGTCCCCTGCTGGATGGTGCCGCCCGGCACCTGGCTGTTCTCGCGGTAGACGGCGCCGATCACGGCCATCACGTCCAGCCCGAAGGCCGCCACCTTGGTCGGATCGAGCACCACCTGGATCTCGCGCTCGAGCCCGCCTGCCACCTCGGTCGAGGCGATGCCGGGCAGCCGGGTCAGGCGCGGCTCCACCTCGTTCTCGGCGATGCGCCGCAGCTCGTCGAGCGGGTAGGGGCCGGAGAGCATCATCATCACGACCGGCTGCAGCGAGGGGTCGAAGGCGAAGACCATCGGCTCGGCGGCGTCCTCGGGCAGCAGGCCCTTGACCAGATCGAGCGCCCGGCGCACGTCGGTCTCGGCCTGCTCCATGTCCTTGCCCCAGGGGAAGCTCACCTGCACGAGCGAGGTCCCCTGCTTGGAGGTGGAGGAGAGCTCCTTGACGTCCTTGACCGAGGCGCCCGCCCCCTCGATCGGCTTGGTGACCAGGGTCTCGATGTCCTCCGGGCTCGCGCCCTCGTAGTTGGTGATGACCATCACCACGGGGAAGGAGATGTCCGGGAAGAGGTCGAGCCCGAGACGCGAGAGCGAGAACAGGCCGAAGCCCACCACCATGAGGTAGATCATGGTGACGCTGATGGCGTAGCGAACCGAGAGCGAGGCGAGCGACATGGGCGGTCTGTCCGCGGGCGGGCTAGCGCCCGGCCGCCTCCACGATCTCGACGTTCTGGCCGTCGCGCAGCCCGTGCTGCCCGCGCAACACCAGCCGCTCGCCCTCCTTCAGGCCGCCCAGCACCTCGTAGACCGTGCCCTGCCGTGCGCCGAGCCTGACGAGCCGGCCACGGGCGACGCCCTGGGCGTCGACGACGAATGCCTTGCGCAGCGTCTCGCCGGGCTTCTGCTGCGCCAGGATGGCGTTGTCGAGCAGCAGGGCCGGCTCGGGCGCGACCAGCACACCCGAGCGCCGCTCGACCACGAGCTCGGCGCGGCCGAACATCCCCGGCTTGAGCAGCCGGGAGCGGGTCTTCGGATCCTTGGGGTTGCGCACGGTCACGTCCACGCTGTTGGTGCGCGTTTGCCGGTCGAGGTAGGGCAACACGAGCGTCACCTCGCCCTCGAAGGAGCGGCCCGGGAAGGCGTCCAGGTGCAGCACTACCTTCTGGCCCAGACGCACCTTGGGCACGTCGCGCTCGACGAGCCGGAGCTTCACCTTGAGCGCGTCGACGGCCATGATGCGGCAAAGGGGCAGCCCCGGGGCGGCCGTGTCGCCCACAATGGCCGACTTGTCCGCCACGACCCCGGCCATGGGCGCCACGATGACGCCGTTGCCGGCGTTGACCGCAAGCTGCCCCCGGCCCGACTCGAGCGCCCGGCGCTGCGCCGCCGTGGCCAGATAGGCGGTCTCGGCCCGATCGAGCTCGGCCTTGGCCACGGCGCCGGCGGCGAACAGGCCCTTCAAGCGCTCCAGCTCGGCCTGGCTGTTACGGATCTGCACGTCGAGCGCCTCGATCTGGGCGCCCATCTGCGCCAGGCCCTGGCTCATGGCGTCCGTGCGCACGACGGCGAGCCGCTCGCCGCGGCGCACCTCGTCGCCATCCTCGTGCGGGAAGCTCAGGATCCGATCGGGAACGAGCGAGAAGACCCGCACCTCGGCCGCCGGCACGAGGTCGGCGGGGTAGCTCAGCACCTCCTCGATGTCGGCCCGCCCGATCTTCTCCACGCGTACCGTCTTCGGGGGCTCCTGCGCCGCCGCGGCCTTGGCGCCCCCCTTGTCGCATCCCGTCGCCGCGAGCAGCACAAGGAGCAGCATGACCGCCGGCGCCCCCGCCACGCCGGCGTGCCCTCGGCCCGCCGTGCTGCTGCGCGTAGCGCTCACGCTGGCACTCATATAGCGCGCGACGGAGGACTTGCAAGCCTCTTCGTCCGCGCGCACCTGCTCGTGGCCCTGGTAGGAGCCCACCAGGATCCAGCCGGCATCGTCCAGCCGGAACGGCTGTCGAGCATGGCTGCGGAAGAGCGCCGGGCCGCACGCTCACCGCGCGTACGGGCCGATCCGTTTCACTCGTGCCGGTGGCAGCAGGATGCGCTCGAACCGGTCGGCGGGGCAGTAGTAGGGTGCTGCGGGGTTGGGGTTTCCCGGATCCCATACGATCTGCAGCGCCACCCGCAGATCCCCGGCCGGGCTGTGCGCCGGAACGTAGGCGCATGTCACGGCAGCCACTTCGAGCTCGCTTCCGGCACCGTCGACGAAGGCCACGCGCAGCATCCTTTGCGGATCGACGGCGTGCTCGTAGGCGCTCACGCGGCCTCCTCGTAGGCTGGTTGAGCCAGGGCGGAGTCAGGCTCGATCTCGGTCGGCCCGATCTCGCGCAGCTCGAGGCGAGTGTCGGCGAGGAGCAACTCGAGCAGATCGTGAGAAACCCCTTGCGGCCCGGTCCACAACTCGAGCGCGATCCCAGGCAGCACCTCCCCGGGGAACACCCGCTCGACCCATGCCTGTACGGCCGCGCGTACCCCCTCCGCGGTGAGCCGATCGCCCGGCGCGGCCTGCAACGCGAAGCCCTCGAGGATCCAGGCTGACTCGCCCACCATCGCGCAGCCGACGGCCGCTCACGACCACGCAGGCGAACACCAGATCGCCGTCGGCCTGGCCACGACGGAAGAACACCTGGAGGACGTCGGGCAGGCCGAGGGTAGGGTAGGCGACGACGCGCACGAGTCGCTGCTGCAACACCGGGCGGAGCAGCCGCTCATGGCCGCGATCCTCATCGTCCCAGAACGCTCCTTCGAGCACGCCTGCGTCGGGTGCAGCGTTGCCGTCGATGTCCCGCACGAAGAGCCGAGCGCGTCGCCCCGCCACGTTGGTTTCGAACGTGATCATCGCTCCTCCGTACGCGATGCCGCTCTACAGCCCGAGCCTCTCCTCGATCCGGCGCAGGCGTTCGTCAAGTGTCGCGATCCGCCGCTGCTGCAACTCGACGGTCCGCTGTTGCTCACGGATGGTTCGCTGTTGCTCGGCGATGGTCCGGTGCTGCTCCTGGGTCACCTTGGTGAGCACGGCAACGAAGTCCATCGCGCTCAGCCCCTTGCGGTCCTTCGAGGCCACCAGCTCCGGCACGTCCTCGGCGATGAAGCCGAGGTGCTCGTCGTCCCTGATGCTCTTGTAGTAGAAGCGGGTGGGTCGGAGCTGCTCCAGCGCAGAGAGGGCGTCCTCGGCGGACAGGTCGCGGATGTGGTCCTTGCGCTCGCGGCTCGAGACGTCGTGCCAGACGTTGCCGTCGCACCACGCCCCGTCCTTGCCAACCTGCAGCAAGTAGTTCGGGGTGCTCGTCCCGATGCCGACGTTGCCGGCGGGACTCACGTGGACTGCCTCAATGTACGGGCCATTCACCTGCCGTACGACCAGCTTCATGCTGGCCCCCGGGAGATCGCTACCAAGTTGAACGTACTTTTCGGACACATTGAAGACGAGATGGCTATGTGAGCCGACCCTCACCTATCCCCTCATAAAGTCCCATAGATTTCACTTGTTGCTGGAACCGCATGCCAAAGTTGGTAGAACGTACGCCTGATCTCCGCGACGGCGGCGCGCGCCACGCCCATGACGTACTCGCGTCCCTGCCGCCAGAG
>JACQWT010000173.1 GCA_016209145.1 Deltaproteobacteria bacterium
GAGGCCGTGCGCCGGCTGCGCGGGGCAGGCGACGTGGAGGCGTGTGCCTCGGGCGCGCCCGCCGAGAACGGTGCGAGCGCGGGCGCGTGCGACGCGATCCTGCAGCTCGGCCTCGCGCCGCTCGGCGTCGGCGAGGGCGGGCGCGTGGCGTCGGCCGGCTTCGGCGAGGGCCTGGGCCCGCTCGCCGTCGTCCCGACGCTCCCGCGCCTCGGCGGCGAGCCGGTGGAAGCTGCGAGCCTCGCCGAGGTCGACCTCGAGCTGCTGGAGAAACTCCAGGCGGCCAAGCGCCGGGAGAAGGAGCAGGGAGCGACGCCGGCCGAGCGGGCAGCGGGCTGGGACGCGGTGGCGCGGCACGAGCGCGAGAACCCGTACCGCGAGCAGGCCGCGGCGCGGCGCGACGAGTGGACCGCGGTCGCGCAGGCGCAAGAGAAGTACCGCGAGCAGGTGGGGCAGGTGTGCGCGAAGCACGCCCGGGACGTGGACAGGCTCGCGAAGCTGCTCGCGCTCGACGACGACGTGGTGCCGGCGCGGCAGAAGCAGGCGTACCGCGCGGAGATGCAGCAAGTCTACGAGCCGTGGGCGAAGGAGCTCTCCGCGTGCCGGGCAGGCGGGGGCGAGCCCGACATGGCGCTGCTCGCCCCGGCGTCGCGCCGGCCCGAGAGCGAGCGGCCGAGCCGCCCGGCCACGGCGGCGCCGGACTTCGAGGGCGAGCCGAGCGGCGAGCCGAGCGGCGACGCGAGGTGGACGGCGGGGTGGTGGGTAGGGGGGCTCGGGGTCGCCGCGCTCGGGGCCGGGGTCGTGATGGGGGCGGTGGCGAAAGCGCAGTACGACGAGGCGAGCGAGCCGTGCCCCGACGGCGTGTGCCGGACGACGGCGGACCAGGACTCGGCCATGGCGGGGCGCGACGACGCGCGCACTCTGGGCACGGCAGGCACGGTCGTGGGGATCGCGGGCAGCGTGGTCGGGGCGCTGGGGCTCACGCTGGTGCTGACCGGCGACTCCTCGCCGCCGCGGGCGCCGCGAGAGGCGCGCGTCGTGGGCACGGTCGGCGCCGCGGGCGCGTGGATCGGCATCGCGGGCGAGCTGTGAGCCTGATGGCTCGTGCCTTCCGCTGGGACCTCCGCCAGGGCGGGTACTGATGCTCTCCGAGCCCCTCCGCGTCGTGGCGAAGCTCGGTGCTCGGCGCATCCGGGGGCGCACAAGCAAGCCGCGGCCCCGTCGCGTTGACCGGGACGCGTGCCGCCGCTACACTCCGCGTGACGCCAGAGGCGTGGAGAGCAGTCTTGACGAACCACGACAAGGCGAGCGATTGGCTGGTGATGGCGCACACGGCCCTGTCCCGCTCCCTGAGGTCGTTTTCCGAGGGGGATCTGGCCGACGCGGTGCGCCATGCGCAGGAGAGCCAGGAGAGAGCCGCGAAGGCAGTGCTCCAGGCGCTCGGCAAGGAGCCGCGCAAGACCCACCGGCCGATGCAGGATCTGCGCGAGGGCCTGCTCGCAAGCCCGGGGGAGCTGGAGCGCCTCGGGCTCACGGGCGAGCCGGCCGTGCTCCTGCTGCGGGCGAGCGCCTCGGCCCCGCTGCTCGAGGGGCAGGGGACGGCTCCGCGCTACGGGTGGGACCTTCCCGATCGTATTGTGCGCCCGGAGGAGATCTACGACGACGCGATCGCGGGACGGATACTTCGCGCCTTCGCGGACACGATGCAGGCTCTCGTGGCCTTCCTCCGGGCCGCCGGTCTGCCGGTGCGACAGGAGACGCTCGATGCGCTTGACGCTCGACTGGGGGAGTATGCCGCTCGTCTCGGTGCGGACGAGGGCTGAGATCGAAGGCTACGCGGCGAGGCTGGCCGAGTGGTTCGGCGAGCGCATCGCGGGGCTGCTCTGCTTCGGGAGCGTCGCCCGCGGCACCGGGGAACAGGACGCGAGCGACATCGATCTCATCGCGGTCATCGATGGTCTGCCGCCGCTCGGCGAGCGGCTGCTCTTGCGCGTGGACTTCGCGTGGGACTGCCCGAGCCGCGTCGACGGCGTCTGGATGGCGCCGGACGAGCTCGCCGGCCACGTGCGTGCGAAGGCCGGCTACATGCTCGACGCGCTCGACGAAGGGGTCATCCTTTTCGACCGCGAGGGCTTGCTGGAGCGGACCCGGACGGCGCTGGGCGAGGAGCTGGCGCGCCGCGGCGTGGTCAAGACCGAGCGATGGTGGTCGTTTCCGCTTCGCCTGGGCGAGACGATCGAGCTCGGCTGAGGGGCCGCGGGCATAGGTGTTAGCCGGCAATCGCCCGGCGGCCGAGGCGCCGCGCCGGCCGAGCGCGCCCGGAGGCCCGGCCCGGAGCGTACTCCTGTACGCGAGGAGCCGGGCCGAGGACGTAAGCCGGCCGGCGCGGATGGATCGGCCGCTGTACGCGAGGAGCCGGGCCGAGGACGTAAGCCGGCCGGCGCGGATGGATCGGCCGCCGTCGTTGCCATCGTCAGGTTCTCGGCTAACACCTATGGGGGCCGCGGGCCTGCTACAGCTCCATCACCTCGCCCGCCGCGGGAATGAAGGGGCGGCCCAAGCCGCGCTGGGCGAGCAGATCCGCCAGAGCGGCCTGCGCCTTGGGCTCGCCGTGCACCAGCGCGATCTTGCCGACCGGACCGGTCTCGCGGCAGCCGAGCGCGAAGCCCAGCAAGTCCTTCTGGTCGGCGTGCGCCGAGAAGCCGTTGAGCACGACCACCTCGGCGCGGCGCACGCGCTCGACCCCGAAGATCTTGACGCGGGGCCGCTTCTCCACGAGGCGGCGTCCCAGCGTGTGCTGGGCCTGGAAGCCGACGATGACCACGCTGTTGCGCTGGTCCTCGATGCTGTTCAAGAGGTGGTGCAGCACGCGCCCGGCCTCGCACATGCCGCTGGCGGCGATGATGATTGCCGGCCCGCGTAGCCCGTTGATAGCCTTGCTGTCGTCGACCGACCCGACGTAGTGCAGCCCCGGGAACTCGAAGGGCGAGCGACGGCCCACGATCATCGCGCGGGTCTCGGCGTCGTAGCACTCGGGATGGAGCTTGAAGACCTCCGTGATCTTCACGGTCAGGGGCGAGTCGACGTAGACCGGAATGGGGCCGATCTGGCCGCTCTCCTGCAGGCGCTTCAAGGCGAAGACGATCTCCTGAGCTCGCTCCAGGGCGAAGGACGGGATGATGACCTTGCCGCCGCGCCCGGCCGTGCGCTGCACGACCTCGGCCAGCCGCGCGTCCATGGCCGCGATGTCGTCGTGCAGGCGGTCACCGTAGGTGCTCTCCATGATCAGCACGTCCGCGCCCCGCGGGATCTCCGGATCGGCCAGGATGGGCATGTTGGCCCGCCCGATGTCGCCGCTGAACACGACGGTCCGCGTCCGGCCCCCGTCCTCCAGCTCCAGCACGCAGACGGCGCTGCCGAGCACGTGCCCGGCGTCGAGGAAGGTCAGCCGCACGTCCGGGGCCAGCAGGCACGGCAAGTGGTAGGGCACCGAGTAGAGCTGCCCGATGGCCGCCAGCGCGTCCTGCTCGTCGTACAGCGGCACGACCGGCTCGACCTCGAGATCGTTCTTCTCCGCCTGGCGGTTGAGGTAGCGCGCGTCCTGCGCCTGGATCGCCGCGGCGTCGCGCAGCATCACCGAGGCGAGGTCGCGCGTTGCCGGCGTGGCGTAGATGGGGCCATGGTAGCCATTTTTCACCAGGAGCGGCACGGCGCCCGAGTGATCGATGTGGGCGTGCGACAGCACGGCGGCGATGAGCTCGCCGGTCGGCACGGGCAGGTGCTGGTTGCGCTCGAACGACTCGCGGCGCCGGCCCTGGAAGAGGCCACAGTCGAGGAGGATGCTGCCTCGGCCGGTGCGCAGCAGGTGCATCGAGCCGGTCACGGTCCGGGCGGCTCCGAGGAACTGGATCTGCATGGCCGCTACCTTAGAACAAGGAACAAGCAACAAGGAACAGGGAACAAGCAATGCCGTCATGCGCCATCGACCCGGTCGAGCAGCCGTTGGGCGACATCATTGCCCTTGCGCCGCTCGTTGCCGGTTCCTAGTTCCTAGTTCCTAGTTCCTAGTTCGGCTCGCCGTTCACGATTCCTGTGTTGGAATCCTGAGCCGCGACTTAGGCTGGTACCGGGGTGCCCCCGACCCACTGGACCAAGCCCGTCATGACCGAGCTCGTGCTCATCTCAGCGCTCGCCGCTCTTGGCGCGCTTGCGGCGGCCGCCCTGGCACAATGGCTGCGCGGGCGGCCAGAGGGCGAGCCGGAGCTCGTGCGCACCGCCGAGTTGGTCGCGCGCGGGGTGCGCTCCCACCTGCGGCGCCAGCACTCCGTGGTCGCCTCGCTCGGTGCCGTGGTCGGCGCCGCCATCCTCGTGGCCTACGGCCTTGCCTACCAGTTGGGGCTCGTCACCGCCGCCTCGGCGCGCCGTCTCGGGCCGGAGATTGCCCTGTCCTACGCGTTGGGAGCGAGCCTCGCCTTGCTCGTGGGGTACGTTGCCGCGCGCGTGGCCGCCCGCGGGGCGAGGCGAGTGGCCGCGGCGCTGCAGCGCTCGCTGGACGAGGGGCTGCAGATCGCCACGCGCGCCGGCGCGGTTTCGGCCCTGGTGGCTGTCGCCCTGGCCGTGGCGGGTCTGGCCCTGGTGCTCGGCGCGGCGAGCTGGGCCAGGGGCGGGATCGCCCCACTCGGCGGGCCGGCCGCGACGCAGGGCTGGACCCTCGTGCCGGCGCTGTCGGCCTTCGCCCTGGGCGCCTGTCTCAGCGCGCTCCTGGCGCAGCTCTGCGGGGGCATCTTCGGCAAGGTGGCCGACATCGGCGTGGATCTGGCCGGCAGGGGCGGGGCCCCCGGGCCGGAGAGCCCTGCGTGGCGCGCGGCCGTCATTCCCGATCTGGTCGGCGACGCGGTGGGCGAGGGGGCCGCTCGGGCGGCGGGCCAGTTCGCCGCGACCGTGGTCGAGATGCTGGCCGCGATGGTCGTTGCCGCCATGGCGGTCAGGCAGAGCCCGGCCCTGCCGGGCGGTCCGGCGTTGGTCCTGTTCGCGCCGGCGTCCTGCGCTTTCGGCCTGCTCGCCGCCTGCTTCGGCACGATCGTGGTCCGCACCGACGGCCGGGAGGAGCCGATGAACGCGCTCGCCCGGGGGCTGCTGGTTTCCGTCCTCCTCGCCGCGGTGGCCGCCGTCGGCTGTGCGAAGTGGCTGCTCGGCGAGCACTGGCTGCCGCTCGGCGGCTGCGTGGCGTGTGGCGCGGTTGCCGCCGTAGCCGTGCTGCTCATCGTGCGGCACGGCACCGAGCCGACGCACGGGCCGGTGCGCGTCCTAGCCGAGGCGGCCCGGGGGGGCGCCACCTTCGCGGCACTCCGGGGGCTGGTATCGGGGATCGACGGCTCGCTGTGGCTGCTCGCGCTCGGCGGTGCGATGGCGATCGTGGCCTTCGGGCTCGGCGTGCGGACCGGCCTCGGCGCGGGCGGCCTACTCGGCCTGGCCGCGGTCCTGGTGGGGCTGCGCTGCGCGGCGGCCTACGTGCTGGCCATAGAGCAGATGGGGAGCCTGGTCGACGCGGCCAGTGGGCTTCTCGGGACGGGCCCGGGCGCTCTTCGGCCCGACGTCGGGGCCCGGGGCCGCGCGCTGGACGCCGTGGGCAGCGTGGCCAAGGCGTATGGGCGTGCCCTGCTGGCGATCGCTTCCGGCCTCGCAGGCCTCCTGCTGGCGGCCGCCTTCCTCGATGCCACGCGCCCGCACCCTGGCGCCGGCATTGATGTCCGCAGCCCCGCTTTGCTCTTCGGCGCCGGCGCGGGGCTGTGGGTGATGCTGGCGTTCATGCGAGTGACCCTCGCGGTGGTGACGCGGGCGGCGCGTGCCCTGGTGGAGGAGCTGCGCGGCGAGCACGCCGCCGCCCCGTCCGCCAAGCCGCCGCTACGGGGAGCAGGCCCGGCTGGCCTGCCAGGGGCCGGCGGGCCTGGGGTCGCCTCGTCCCGGGAGGCCGGGGCGGTGCCCCGGGAGCAAGCCTTGGTGGGGTTCGTTTCGCCTTCCTGATCGTGGCCACGGCCGTCGGGACACTCGGCTCGCTGCTGTCCGGCATCGCCGGCAGCGCGTGGGACAATGCCAAGAAGCACATAGAGACCTGTGCCCATGGCGGCCGGGATCTCGCAGCCCGCGACCCGACGCACGGGCGACTTGGCCGGGCCGATGAGCAGGCGCAAGTGGACAACCCGACGTACCTCGCCGCCGTACTGGGCGATACCCTCGGCGATCCCCTCAAGGGCGCCGTCGGCCCGGCGGCACAGGCCCTGGCCACGACCTTGATCGCGCTCGGCATGGTGCTTCTGCCCTTCTTCTTGTGACGCTACCGCGCGCGGGCCTGGGGCCCGGCGCCTTGCCTTCGCACTCCGGCCGGGTGGCTCGCGCTCCTTCCGGCGCGCGCCTGCCGGCTTGTGGCTCCGTCAAACTCCAGCACTGGACATCGCCCGTGTCGGCTCCCATTTCCGATGCTCTCGCCACCCTGAGCGATCGCGGCCTGCGCCGGCTGCTCGGTGCCCGTACCTTCCTGCGCGGCCTCGAGTACTTTCGCCGCCGCGTCGTCGAGGACCTCCACGTCGACGGCGCCGTTGCCCGGGGCGTGGTGCGCGCCAGCGAGGCCGATCCCTTCGCCGTGAGCGTGGAGCTGAGCCAGGACGGCATCCAGTCGCGCTGTGGCTGTCCGGTGTTCGTCCGCACCGGGCAGCACTGCAAGCATATCGCGGCGCTGCTCATCAGCGTGCGCGATCAGGCCCGCGCCGAGCAAGCGCGCACGCCGCCCCCGCAGCCGGCGAGCCCGCCGCCGATGCACGGCGGGGGGGAGTCGAAGCGAGCGCGCCGCCGGCGGGCGCGACTGAGCGCCGCGGTGACCGGTCTGCCCTCGCACCTGGTCGTCGAGCGCGACGCCAGCGCCGGGCCCACCGGCATCGCGGCCTGGCTGTCGCCGGAAGGCCTGAGCGCCGTGCGCCCGGTCGAGCTGCGCGTGCACGTGCGCCAGGGCGCGCTGACGGTGACGGTGCTCGACGCCGAGGCGCGTGTGGCCGTGCTGCCGAGCGTGGCCCTGTCGTGGCAAGCCCTGGCGCCCACGGCCGACCGCGATGCGCTGCGCCTGCTCAGTCGTTTCGAGAGCGGCAATCCCCGCCACCCGGCCGTGGACGTGCGCGGCGAGGATGTGGCCGAGCTCTTGCCGCTGCTGCGCGACCGCAAGGTGCTGCTCGAGCCGGCTCTGAAGCAGCTGCGCTTCTCCGACGACGTGCTGCGGCCGCGCTTCGATCTGGAGCTCGTGGGCGCCGACACGATCATCGCCAAGACCAGCTTCGAGCGGGGCGACGGCCGGCGTTTCTCGCTGCTGCACGGCGGCTGGTTCGAGGGCTGGCCTTCGTGGCACATCGAGACGCAGGAGGGTGTCGCCTGCGCGGTCGACCGGCGCGTCTCACCCGGGGCGATGCGCCGTTTCCTCAAGAGCCCGACGATCGCCGAGCCGATGGGGGAGCTTGGCAGCCTGGTCATGCAGGGGCTGCCGCGGGTCGCTCTCGAATCGGGGGCAGAGCTGCCCGAGCTGTCGCAGGTCGCCGACGTGGTCGATCTCGAGCCGACCTTCCGGATGCGCGCCAGCGGCTCTCTGGTGGAGGCCGAGATCGCACTGTTCGCAGCCTACGGTGAGCTCGAGATCGCCGTGCGGGCCGACGGCATCACGCCGCCGGTCCTCGTGCGGCCGCCCGAGGAGGGCAGCCGCCGGGCGCGGTGCATCCGCGTCGATATCCCGGCGCAGCAGGCGGCCACCGCCCGGCTGCTCGATCTGGGCTTGCGGCCCGACGAAGCCGGCCAGGGCTTCGTCGCCCAGGGCGACGCCGCGCTGCGCTTCTGGACCGACGGCTTGGCGGAGCTGCCGGAGAGCTGGGATCTGTTCGTCCCCGAACAGCTCGTGGGCACCCAGGTGCGCTCCCAGCCGGTGGGCGCGTTCGCCAAGATAGGCTCCGGGATGGACTGGCTCAGCGTCAACCTCGGCTTCGCCAGCGACGGCGTCGGCGTGGATCGCGACGAGCTGCGACGCTGCCTGGCCGAGGGCAAGAAGTACGTGCGGCTCGAGGACGGCTCGTTCGCGCCCTTCGATCCGCAGAAGGTGCAGGCCATGCTCGATCGGGAGATCGAGCTTCTCACCGCCGCGGGAGCGCAGGGCCGGCTGCCGCTCAGCCAGGCGGGGCGCATCCAGGAGCTGCTGCAGCACGTCGATCGGGCAAACGTGGCCGCCAAGGCGCGCAAGCTCTTCGAGCAGCTCGGCGCGATCGACCAGATCGAGCGGGCGCGCAAGCCGCGGGGCCTGAAGGCCAAGCTGCGTCCGTACCAGGAGGACGGCCTCTCGTGGCTCAAGTTCATCCACGACCTGCGCTCGGGCGGGGTGCTGGCCGATGACATGGGCCTGGGCAAGACGGTGCAGACCATCGCCCTGTTCTTGGTGGCCAAGCTCCAGCACAAGCGGCTGCACAGCCTGGTCGTCGCGCCCACCAGCGTGGTGCGCAACTGGCAGCGTGAGATCGACAGATTCGCCCCCAGCCTGCAAGTTTTCGTCTGGCACGGCGCGGACCGCAAGGACCAGGAGGACGCGGTGCGCGGCGCCGAGGTGATCATCACCAGCTACGCCTTGCTGCGCCGTGACATCGAGTTCTTGCGCGAGCTCGATCTCGACTACGCGGTGCTCGACGAGGCGCAGCAGATCAAGAACCCCATGAGCGCAACCGCACAGGCCGCCAAGCGCCTGCAGGCACAGCGGCGGCTGGCCCTGACCGGTACGCCCATCGAGAATCGGCTAAGCGAGATCTGGAGCATCTTCGACTACGTCTCGCCGGCGCTGCTTGGCCCCCTGGACAAGTTCGAGCAGCGCTTCGCGCGCCCCATCGAGGGCGGCGACTACAGAACTGCCCAGCGCCTCAAGACGACGATCCATCCGTTCATTCTGCGGCGGACCAAGCTCGAGGTCGCCAAGGACCTGCCCGAGAAGATCGAGATGGACCAGGTCTGCGATCTATCCGGCGACCAGAAGGCCGTCTACTTGCAGGTGGCGCGCGAGGTTCGCAGCCAGGTGATGGGCGAGGTCGAGCGCGTGGGCCTGGCGCGCAGCCACATCCAGATCCTGGCCGGGCTTACCCGGCTGCGGCAGGCGGCCTGCGATCCGCGCCTCTTGGGGCTGCCGCGCGAGTTCAGCGACGAGGACTCGGGCAAGCTGGTGGCGCTGCGCGAGCTCCTGGCCAACGCCATCGACGGCGGCCACAAGGTGCTCGTGTTCAGCCAGTTCGTCTCGATGCTCAAGATCGTCGAGCGGGCGATGCGGCAGGACGGCGTCGTCTACGAGTACCTGGACGGCGCCACGAAGGACCGCACCGAGCGGATCGAGCGCTTCCAGCAGGATCCCACCGTGAGCGCCTTCCTCATCAGCCTCAAGGCGGGCGGCCTGGGCGTGAACCTGACCGCCGCCGATACCGTGGTCCACTTCGATCCGTGGTGGAACCCCGCCGTCGAGCAGCAGGCCACCGACCGGGCGCACCGCATCGGGCAGAACAAGGTCGTGACGGTCTACCGGCTGGTGGCCGGGGGCACGATCGAGGAGAAGATTCTCGAGCTGAAGGAGAAGAAGCGCGCGCTCGTGAGCGCCGTCTTGAGCGAGGACTCGGGCGGCGCGAAGAAGCTCACGCACGCCGATCTGGAAGAGCTGTTCGCGGTGGAGTGAGCCGCTTCAGTCCGTATGCCCCGCCGCCGCCTTCATCACCATGAGGTGGTACTTGCCGAACTCGCTTTGGCCCAGCGTGTAGAGCACTTCGACGAGGAGCCGATACGGGGTCGAGCCGTCGGCCACGATGATGGCCTCGGAGGTGGTCGGATCGAGCCCCTTGGCCTGGCGCGAGAGCTTGTCGGTTTCCCGCGCGGCCTGCAGGGCGTTGGCCAGCGGCACGACGTACAGGTCGTTCGGTCCCGAGCGCTTGTGCTGCGCGTCGATGCCGTTCTGGGCCAGCGCCTCGCGGCTCGGTAGCTTCAAGATGGGGTCGCCCGTTTCGCCGAGCAGGATGGAGGTCTTCGAGATCACCAGCACGACGCCCTCCTCGGACGGCTCGTCCTGCATGATCGAGCGCGGCAGCCGGAGATCGTCGGACTCCTGGATGCTGGCGGCCGACGAGGCCATGCTCTGCAGCGTGAAGACCAGGACGATGGTCATCAGGTCGAGCAGCGCGGTGATGTTCAGGTAGTCGATCTCCGGCTCCTGGCGGTTCTTGCGGACGGCCTTGCGCAGCTCCGCCTTGAACTTCACCATGCTTGCCTGGGGCGCCCGCACGTACCGGCTCGAAGGCGGCGGCGGGATCCGCTCGACGTTGTCGCCCGGCTCGTTGGGGCTCATCGCGCCACCCCGAAGTAGACGTCCGGGAAAAGCGCGCCCTTGTCGTCTTTGCGCAACGCGTCGATGGATGCGACCACGATTTGGTACTCGATGCCGGGGTTGGCGGTGATGGTCACCTGCGTCTCACCGGCGAAGTCCTCGTTCTGCGTCTTGAGCTCGCGCACGCAGCGGGCGAGAGCGGCGTAGTCGTAGCGGTTGTCGGCCAGGGGGATGGTCACGCCCGGGCCGATGCGGTCGCAGCCGGTGGCGATGTTGCCGCCCGCGGTCTTCAAGCTGATCCCTTCGGAGGTGATGAGGGCCGTGAGGTTCAGGGCCTTGCTCTTGATCTTGCCCCCGCCCTTCTTGCCGCCGCCAATCGACGGAGGAGTGGTCTGGATCGTGCTCATGAACACCACCGACAGCGAGGCGATGACGAACACGATGATGTTCATGATGATGTCGAGGTAGGGAACGATGTTGAGCTCGCCGCCCTCCTCGCCCACGTCGGGCGTCCTGAAGCGCGACTGGCGACGGATCTTGGACCGCTGCGCCGCGCTCAGCGGGTGCTCTACTGATTCCGCTTCGTCTGCCACGCTCGTCGCTCCTCGCCGCCAGCGTGCGCCGGCCTAGCCCTGCTTGGCCGAGATGGTAAGAAGGTTGAACACCCGCTCCGTCGTCGACTCGAGGTCGTGCACGATGTTCTTGCACTTGCTGTGCAGCAGCACGTGCGTGATCATGCACACGACAGCGATCGCCAGGCCGAAGAAGGTGTTGTACATGGCCTCGGCGATGCCGGCCGTGAGCAGGCGCTGCTTGTCGGACTGGGAGAGCTGCGCGCTACCGATGGCGGCGAACGCGCGGATCAGGCCGAACACCGTGCCGACCAGCCCGATCAGCGTGGCGATGTTGGCCAGCGACCAGAGCGCCGGGATGCGGGCCTCCACGCGCGGCCGCAACTCGGAGAGCTTCTCGCTCAGGGCGGCGTCGATCTCCTCGGGGCCCTTGTTGGCGTGCGTGAGCCCGGATTTCACGAGCTGCAGCAGCGGATAGTCGCTGGCCTCGCAGAGCTTGATGGCGCGATCGATGTTGCCGGCGACGACGAGCTTCTTGATCTGGGCGAAGAACTCCTTCGAGTTCACCCGATACTTGCCCATCTGGAAGGCGATGCGCTCGATGACGATCGTGACCACGACCACCGAGGTAACGACGTTGCACAACAAGAAGGTCGGGTTGTGCTTGATCGCCATGTACATGCCGCTTTCGCCACTGCCCTGCGCGGCGAGCATGAGCAACGCGTGGCCGCTCGTGGCGAGCCCGAGTAGATGATCCATGCCTACAGCCTCTCTTGTCCGAAACGAACGTTGTCCGCCGCCGTCCCGGTCGGGCCGAGCTGGCCCGCACGCCGGGATCGACTGGCCGCGCTCCCCGGTGGGCAGGAGCCTGGGACCAACAAGCGGGGCCGACTATACTCACCGCCCGATTCGGTGCGCAAGACGGCATCGCATCCGGGCGACGAATCGCCCCGCCGGGGGGCCGTCCTCGTCGCCGGGCCCTGCGGCGGCCGCCCCGGCCGCCCAGGCCGCGGTTTCCACGCTGGTTGGAATATTCCGCTGCGCGTGCGCGTCCGGGCGCCGGGAGCCTGCCGGGCGAGCGCCCGGGCGGAAACTCCACTTGACGAGCTTGCCGCACTGCCGACAAGATGCGGCATCTGAAGGAGCGAGAGCGATGCACAAGCTGTGGGAGCACTTCCAAGACGGCGGATGGGGCATGTACCTCATCCTGTTCTGGTCCATCATCACGATCGGCATCATCATCGAGCGGGCCGTCTTCCTGTTCGGCACGGCCTCGGTGAACAAGGAAACCTTCCTGGCCACGCTCCAGAAGTGCATCCTGGCCGGCGACATCGCCAAGGCGGTCAAGGTCTGCTCGGCGCAGAACGCGCCGCTGGCGCGCATCGTTCAGTCCGGGCTGGTCAAGGTCAACCGGCCCGACGAGGAGGTCCAGGCGGCCATGGACGAGGCCGCGTTGCGCGAGCTCCCGAAGATCGGCGCCCGCACCGGCTTCCTCGCGCTGCTCTCCAACCTGGCGATGCTCTCCGGCCTGCTGGGCACGGTCAGCGGTCTGATCACGGCCTTCGGCGCGGTGTCCGCCAAGTCGGTCGATCCCAGCCAGAAGGCCACCATCTTGGCGCAAGGCATCTCGGAGGCCATGAACTGCACGGCCTTCGGCCTGGGCGTGGCGATCATCGGGCTCATCGGCTTCGCCATTCTGAACGGCAAGACGCAGGGCATCGAGGACGACGTGAACGAGGCATCGGTGCAGGTCCTGAACCTCGTGGTGTCCAACCGCGAGAAGGTGAACCTGCAAGCCCTCGGGCAGCAGCCCGGCGCCTAGTTGGCGCCGCGAGCTCGGCAGGAGCTAGCACCATGGGCGGAGTAGATGTAGGCACGGGCGGCAGCAAGAAGCGAGCCCTGAACAGCGACATCAACATGATCCCGTTCATCGATCTGTTGATGGTGACGATCGCGTTCCTGCTCATCACCGCGGTGTGGGTGTCGAACTCCCGGATGAACGCCAACGCGCAGATCCCGGGCCCGCCCGATCCCGAGCAGCCCATCGATCCCAAGACGCCGGAGAAGCTGCTGCACCTGCACATCGGCGACGCCGACTTCACCCTGGTCTGGAAAGCCGGGGCCACGGTGGTGAGCGAGACGAAGCTCCCCAAGCCCGAGGCGGGCGCCGACGTGGTGAAATACAGCGATTTGGCGAAGAAGATCGGCGACGAGTGGAAGGTTCACGGCGCGCACCAGGACGCGAGCGACAAGAAGCTCGACCAGTGCGTGCTGCACGTGGACAACCGCCTGCCCTTCAAGGAAATCGTCGGAGTGCTCGACGCGCTCTACGAGACCAAGCGCAAGATGAAGGTGCAGGAGCAGTACAAGATGAAGCCGGTCTTCAACATGACCTTCTCGGTACGCTGAAGGAGGCAAGAGCATGGAAAGGCCGCCGCGTAAGCACCACGATCCGCACGCGCACTTCATCCACACGGCCGGCAAGGTGCTCGTCCAGAAGGTGCCGCTGCACTTCGTCTGGAAGAAGGCCGCCGGGCACGGGGCGCGCGCGGTGAACAGCAACCTCAATCTTACCTCGTACATCGACTTCCTGCTCGTTACGGTCATCTTCCTGCTGATGAGCTTCTCGGCCTCGGGCGAGATCACCGTCGACAAGAACATCTCCCTGCCCGAGGCGGAGAATGTCGAGGACGTGGTCGACGCGCCCATGGTTTCCGTCAACGGCAACCAGGTGCTGGTCGACGGCTCGCTGGCGGGATCGACGCGGGCGATCGAGGATCTCGGCCGGATGCAGAAGGTCGACGAGCTGTTCGACATCCTGAAGCGCAAGCGTGACCTGTGGCAGAGCTTCAACCCGAACAGGGAGTTTGCGGGAGTCTGCATCTTGCAGGTCGACGGGGACGTGCCGGCCTTGGTCGTCAAGAGCGTCTTCCAGACCGCGGCCTACGCCGGCTATCCCAACATCAGCTTCATGGTGCGCAAGCGGCACAAGGCGGCGGGCAGCGGGCCGGCGGAGGAGGGCTGAGCACGGGCGTATCCGTTCACGGGGATCGAGGTGGTCGACCGCGACGGCGGCCGATCCATCCGCGGTGGACCGGCATGAGCAACTACGTCCTCGGACCGGCCCCTCACGTACGGGAGTACGCTGCGGGGCCGGCCCTCCGGGCGCGCTCGCGCCGCGCGGCGCCTCGGCCGCCGACTGACTGGAGGCGCGAACGCGTACGCACAGGCGGCCCCGGGCGCGGTGCGTGGGCCGCCGGGTGAACCGGAGGCGTGAGCGGATCCGTGGGACGAAGCTCTGAGCCTCCCGTTGCCGGCCGCCCGCCGCGGGCGCCGGGTGCCTTGCTCGGAAGGGGGCTGCCTTCCATTGCCGAGGCGCGGCGGGCGCGCGCGCGCTTCCGCTGGCTGCCCGCGAGGTTCTGGCTGTGGGCTGCCGTGATCCTCGCCGCGTCCTTCGTCTACTGGTACAAGACGGAGCAAGACGCGGTGCAGAGCCAGCGCGCCGCGCTGCTTGCCAAGCAGCGCGGGCTGGCGCGCGAAGTGGGCGCGCGCTGGCTCGCGCTGCGCGACAAGGTGGAGGGCTGGACCGCCCAGTGCGCCGTCGCCTCGGGCGACGAGCTCGACCGGGAGACGCTCCGGGGCTGGGACTTCCGCAAGCTGCCCGGGATCTACTTGCGCCTGCCGCTCGCGGCGACCAGGGACACCACGTCGATCCGCGCCGCGGCCGAGCGCTCGCTGCACGACGCCTTCACGTCGTGCCTGCTTCTCGTCCCCAACCCCAGCCCCGTGGCCGGCAAGGAGTGCACCGGCACGCGGGACTGCGAGATTGGCGAGTTCTGCAATCCCTTCAAGCACTGTGCGCGCTACGCGCAGCCGCACAACCTGCGGCTCGCCTATCGCACGATGAAGGTGCTCGACACCGAGTGGACCGCGGCAGTGCAGCAGGCCGACGGCAAGCTGGCGCTGCGCGCCGCCGAGGCGACCTTCGACGACGCGGCTCGCTACGACATCCCGAAGGCGAACGAGCTCCTGCAGAGCGCGCGCTACTTCCTGCTGGTGGTGGACGAGCCCTCCTCGCCGGGAGCGACGGACGCGGGCGCGCCGCGCGACGAAGGGGAGGATCCGCTCGCCCCGCCCAAGCATCGGCCCGAGCCGACCTGGGAGTCGGAGAGCGACGTGCCGGCCGGGCCGCACTGGGCCCGGGTGTGCGTTTGGCGCCTGGAGGACGGGCGCCGGCTGATGGCCATCCGGCGCGAGGCCGCCGCCGAGCTCGTGGGCGGCGGCGGAGCTTTGGGCGAGAAGCAGACGCGCGCCCAGCAGCGGCAGGCCAGTAGCTGCGCCTTGGCCCTCGCCGTGCGCACGGCCATGGGGGATGCCTCGGCGCCGGTGCTGCCGGAGGGGCCTCCGTAGCTCTGGGCTCTCGCCGCCGGCGCGCGGGGCGAGTAGCCTCGCGCGACAGTGCGTCGCAACATGCTCGATCCACTGCGGCGCTTGACGCGCCGCGGGCCGTGGCCCCTCGCCGCGGCCGCGGTGGCCGGCTGCGCGCTGGTCGCGATGGTGGTGACGGTTGTCGCGCCCTGGTTCGAGGACGTCACGACCTACGGCTTCCACGACTGGGACGTGGTGACCTCGCATCGCTACCTGGTCAAGCTCTCGCTCCTGACCTACCACCAGTTTCCAGGCTGGAACCCGTACGCCTGCGGCGGCTTCCCGGCCTGGGGCTATGTCGAGGGCGCCCCCAACCTCGTCTCGCCCTGGCTGCCCGCCTACTTGTGGCTGCCGCTGCCGCTCGCGCTTCGCGTCGAGACGCTCGGCATGGCTTTGCTCGGCGGCGCCGGGGCCTACGTTCTGGCCGGCCGCTTCACCCGCAGCTCGGCCGCCCGCCTGCTGGTCGCGGCTCTATGGGCCGTGAACGGCCGCTGGGGCCTGCAGACGGCCTCGGGCCACACCTGGCATCTGGCCTACGCCTGGACGCCTTGGTGCGCGTTCTTCTTCGAGCGGGCGCGGCAGCACGTCGATGGCTGGCCCGGGGACGGCCGGCCCGGCCGGCTCGGCGACGTGGCGCTCCTGGGGCTCGGCCTGGCCATGCTCGTCTACTCGGGCGGGATCTATCCTCTGCCGCACACGGTGCTGCTCCTGTCCTGCTACGGGGTGCTGTGCGCCATCGAGGAGCGCAGCCTCCGGCCGCTCGCCACGCTCGCGGCGGGAGGCCTGGTCGGCATCGGCCTGGCTGCGCCCAAGCTCCTGCCGCTGCTCGACACCTTCTCGGCCGATCCGCGCCGGATCGACTCGACGGAGAGTCTGGGCCTGGGCGCACTGGTCACGCTCTTGACCTCGCGCCAGCAGGGCTTCCACGATCGGCCCGCGCGCGTCTCGCCCTACGGATGGCACGAGTGGGGCATGTACATCTCGGTCGCGGGCGTAGCGATCCTGGCCCTGGGCGTGCTGCTGGTACAAGGCAAGCGCGAGCGCTCGCTCAAGGTCGTGGGCGCGCTCTTCGGCCTGCTGGGTCTAGGCGCCTTCCACGAGGCCGCGCCCTGGACGCTCCTGCACCGCTTCGTGCCGGTCTTCCAGTCGCAGCACGTGCCATCGCGCTTCCTCTACCCCGCCGTGCTGGTTCTTGCCCTCGTGGCCGCATCCGGCCTCGGCCGACTGATCGAGCGCCGCCGCCGGCGGCGGCCGTGGCTGGATCTGGCCGCGACCCTGGCCGTGGCCGCGCTCGGCGTGGACGTGGCCCTTGTTGCCCAGAAGCCCATGCGCAGCGCAATGTGGATGGTGCCGTCCGAGATCCCGGCGGGCCGCCCCTTCCACTTCGAGCACGATCCGCCGTTCCCCTACGTCCGACGCGACTGGGCCGGCCCGATGCTGCTCAGCATGATGGCCAACACCGGGGTCATCAACTGCTACGGCGTTCCGCCGCAGTCGCGCGCGCGCCCCGGCGCGCTCGCCGTGACCGACCGGCGCTACCAGGGCGAGATCTACGTGGAGGGCGGCGGCCAGGCGCGCATCGTCTCGTGGACGCCCAACGCGGTGGACGTTGAGGTGACCGGCGCCGGGCAGCAGGCCGATCTCGTCTACAACATGAGCTACCGCTCCGGCTGGCGCTCGAACGCAGGGCCGGTGCGGCCCCGGCACCGCGCCGTGGCGGTGGCCGTGCCCGAGGGCGACTCCCGGATCCGGCTCTGGTACGTGCCGCCCGGGATGTACGGCGGTGCTGCGATCTGCGCCCTCACGGTGCTCGCCCTGGCCGGCGCGTGGCGGCGGCGCGAGCGAGCGGAGCGGTCGCGCGCATGCTGCGGGGGAGGGGCGCAGTGAACGGCTCCCGCCCCGCCTGGCTCGCGCGCGCCGGGCGCCTTCTGCGCTGCGCGGCGCTGCTCGTGCCGTTGGCCGGCCTCGCCGAGCTTGGGGCGCACTTCTACTTCGCCGGCCGCGCGCCGCGCTTCGACGAGTGGACGGGCCTGGTGGCGCCGGTAGACCGCATCGCGCGGCCCGGCGACCTGGTCGTCGTCGCGCCGCGCTGGGCCGAGCCGCTGGCGCGCCGCGCGCTGGGCGACGGCCGGATGCCTCTTGCCGAGATCGCGCGGCCGGACGACAGCCGCCTCGACGCCGCCCTGGAGATCTCGATCTTGGGCGCGCGCGATCCCGAGCTCGCGCTCTGGCCGGAGATCGAGCGTGCCGCCGCGGGGCCGTTCCTGCTCCGAAGGCTGCGCAACCCACAGCCTGCCCGGCTTCGGTTCGACTTCGTCGAGGGCTTGACCCCCGACCGCGTGGAGGTTGACCTGGCGGGCGAGCGCTGCCCGTTCAACCCGCGGGCTCGCGTACTGTCGGGAGGGCTCGGAGGTCATCCGACCTTCCCGCCCGCCCGCTTCGAGTGCTCCGCCGGCGAGTATTTCAACGTCGGCGTCACGGTCATCGCGGACGAGCTCTTCCGCGCCCGGCGCTGCCTCTGGGCGCACCCGCCGCGGCGCGGTGAGCTCCACATCCGCTTCCGCGGCGTGGACCTCGGGCGCGTCATCCGCGGCCACGGCGGCATGTACTGGATGATCGAGCGGGAGCGGACCGGGGCGCCCGTCGAGCTCGTGGTGCGCGTGGGTGGCGAGACGGTGGGCCGCTACGTGCACCGCGATGGCGATGGCTGGCAGAGCTTCGAGCTTCCCCTCGGCCGCCACGAGGGCGCCCGCGGAGCCGAGGTCGAGTTCGCGGTGAGCTCCAGCGACTACCGTCACCGCCACTTCTGCTTCGAGGCGGTCAGCGAATGAACGAGCGGATGGACCGCGCACTCTGGCGCCCGGTGCCGGCCGGGTGGACGGATCCGCTGCTCGCCGTGCTCCTGGGCGCGATCTACACGGCCCTGCTCCTCGGCACGGTGGGTGACCTCGGCTACGCGCGCGACGAGGGGTTCTACTTCGACGCGGCGCGCTCCTACCAGCGGTGGTTCGAGCTGCTGGGCCGGAGCTGGAGGCTCGCGGTAGAGCGGGCTGACGCGGTCTGGAGCGTCAACCACGAGCACCCGGCTTTCGTCAAATCGCTCTTCGCTCTCTCGCACCTGACCCTCTTCGATCGCCACCGCGTCTTCGCCATGGAGGGCACGAGCTACCGCTTTCCCGCCATGGCCCTGTCCGGGCTCGCGGTAGCCGTGGTCTACCTGTGGGGCAGCCGGGCGCGCGGCCGGATGGCCGGCGCCGTCGGCGCGGTCAGCCTCGCGGCGATGCCGCGCTTCTTCTTCCACGCCCACCTGGCGTGCTTCGATGCGCCGGTCGTGGCCATGTGGACGCTGTGCGCCTACGCCTACTGGCGCAGCATGCAGCGGGGAGGCTACCTCTGGCCGCTGGGCGTGGGGATCGCCTTCGGGCTGGCGCTCAACACCAAGCACAACAGTTGGTTCCTGCCCGTGGTCTGCGGCCTGCACGCGCTCTTGCTCCAGCTTCCGGGCGTGGCACGGGAGGTCGCGGGCCGCGCGGCGCGCCGGCGGGCCCTCGCAGCGCTCGGCGCGATGGCCACGATCGGGCCGCTCTTGTTCTACGCGACCTGGCCCTGGATCTGGCGCGACACGGTGGCGCGGCTCGCGGCCTACGCGCGCTTCCACCTGCACCACGTCTACTACAACATGGAGTTCCTCGGGCAGAACTACTTCGAGCCGCCGATGCCGCGCGCCTATGCCTTCGTGATGACCGCGGCCACGGTGCCGGCCATCACCCTGCTCTTGTTCGCCATCGGGCTCGGCGTCCAGGCTCCGGCGCTGGCGCGGTGGTGGGCTGCCGTGCGCCGGCAGCACGAGCGGGCCGCCCGGGCCCCCTCGGTCGACGAGCCGGCCGGTCCCGCCACCGCCCTGTTCTGGCTGCTCGCGCTCGGCGTGCAGTACGGCGCCTGGCTTTCGCCGAGCACGCCGATCTTCGGCGGGACCAAGCACTGGATGACGGCCTATCCCTTCATGGCCCTCTTGGCCGGCGCGGGCTTCTGCGCGGTCTTGCGGCGCGTCCTCGCCCTGCTGCCCGAGCGCTGGACGAGGGGGGCGGGAGGCCCGGCGGCCCAGCTCGCGTGCGCCGCGTGCGTGCTCGTCGGGCCCGCCGTGCAGGCAGGGCACGCGCATCCCTGGGGGCTCAGTGCCTATACGCCGCTCGTCGGCGGGGCGGCCGGCGGCGCCACGCTCGGGCTCAACCGCGGCTTCTGGGGCTACACGACGGGCATGGTGGCCGGCTACCTGAACCGCGCGGCGCGCCGCGGGGCGCCGGTGTACCCGCAGCCTGCCGTGCGCCGGCCGGCATTAGGTGCGGCGCTGGCAGCCTGAGCCACGACGGCGCCGGCCGTCCCTTTGCGTACCCCCAGTACGGCCCTCGTGCGCCGGTCGGCCGCGCGCCGCTCCCCGCTCGGCTTGGCGGCTTTCGCGCCGGCCGCGCGGGGCGCGGCGGGCAAGCGGGCTCGCCCGGCGCCGGCGCTCCCCGCTCCGAGCCGCAGCGGTGCGGGCGGGCGCGGGTCCTCGCACGAAGCAAGATCGGCGATGGCTGTCTCGATGGCCCGCACGAAGTGCGCGAGGTGGCCGTCCACGCGCTCCGCGTCGGGCGTGCACAGCGGCGTCAACGTCGCGCACAAGGTCTGCGCATCGACCGGTGCGCAGCACGCCTCGCAGCCGGTGACCCGCTCGGTGCGGGCGCACACCTCGCCGAGGATCGCCGCGAGCCGGGGCTGGGCGCCGAGGCCTTCCGGCACGGGCACGAGCCGGTCCCGGTGCGGCAGCTCCACCGCGCGGGAGCCCACCAGATCGACCAACTCCTCGGTGATGGCCTCGCGTAGCGCCAGGCCGATCTCGGCCGAGCGCTCGCCCGCGGCGAAGCTCGCCCTGCCGCGATTGCCGCTCACGGCGGCGAGCGGCGCCCCGGCCCGCTCGCCCGCGCGCTCGAGGGCGGCCCGCAGGGTCGGTGCCGGCGCGGCGCGTGCGGCGCTTGCGACCACGTAGCCGAGCTCGGCGAGCGAGACTTCCACCGGGCCGCAGCCCGGTCCCGCCTCATCGATCTCCAAGGCGCCGGCGGCGTAGCGCCGCAGCAGGTCGCGGATCGCGCGGAAGCCGTCGCGGCGAATGATGCGATCGTCGGCGAAGATGTCGTCGACGTGGTCGGAGCGCATGAGTTGCGCCGCAAGCTGCTCGACGACACGCTCGACCGCCTCGTCCGCGGCCTCGGTGCCGAAGGTGCTCGTGACCTCGCCGTCGATGTGCTGCGCCGCAAGGTGGGGCGTGACCTCGGCCAGCGCCGGGGCGATGATGTCCTCGAACTCGCTGCGCAGCGCGCCGGCGCTGCCTGCCGCGACCAGCACGTGCTCGCGCGCCTGGAGGGCGCCGAGGACGGAATCCGCAAGCAGCCTCTGAAGAGTCGCCATGGCCCGATTCAGACCAGAGTACCCAACGCGGGCTGCGCCCGCAACCCAAGCGCGTTTGATTGTCAATTCCGCGCAGCCGCGGAATCGGGGCGACACGCCCGCGGGACCGGAGCGGGCCGACGCAAGCAGCAACGCCCCGCGGCCGTTGCTCGCTGTGCGAGCAGGGACGCCGTCCGCGGGAGCATTTCACGCTGGGGCTCCGCCCCAGACCCGGAGGAGCACGCACTTCTGGGCCCTTGGCCAGCCGCGGATTCTCGCCGGGTCAGAACCGCCCGGTCAAGAGCGCCCCGGCGCCGCCCGGCGCGAGCGCGGGGCCCAGCGACGCCTCGAGCGCCGGAGGCTTCTGCTTGCCGTCCTTGGCGTCCGGGCCCGCCGGCTCGTCCACGCCCGGCGAGACGAGCAGAAGGACGACGCCCGTGGCCGAGAGCACCGCGCCGGCAATCCAGGTCGCGTCCCCGGCAACGGCCAGGGCGTTGCTCGTCTCGATGTCGTCGCGCAGCGCCGCCCGGCAGAGTTGCTCCCCAGCCTGGCTCGTGCACGCGCTCGCCGGGTCGGGCCGCTTGCCGGCCGCCACCGCGTCGAGAACGAGGCCAGTGGCCACGGCGGCCGCGCCGATCCCGGTCACCGTCCAGCCGAGCACGGCGGCGCTGACCTTCTCCTCCTCGCGGCGGCGGTTTTCCTCCAACAACCGCTCCTGCTCCCGTCGCTTCTGCTCCGCGCGATCGAGCTTGCGCTGCGTCTCCTCCTCGTGCTTGCGGCGTTCCGTTTCCTTGCGGTGCTCCTGCTCCTCCTGGGCGTGGCGCTCGTCGAGCCGAGCCTTGAGCTTGGCCAGGCGCCCGGCAAGCTCCTTACGCTTGTACGCTGGGGCCTGCTCGTCCCACTTCTTCAGGTACTCGTATGCCTTCTCGATGTCGCCGAGCCGTTCGTAGGCGTTGGCGACGCTCTGGAAGATAAGCGGCTCCTGCGACAGCTCGTAGGACTGCTCCCACTTGAGGATGGCCTCCTCGTAGTCGCCGCGGGAGTACGCGAGATGGGCCTGGTCGAAGAGCCGCTTGGCCTGCAGGCGCTGCTCGAAGGTGATCTTCGGCTTGCCGCTCTGGGCCTGCGCTTCCGGCAGCGCCGCCGTGCCCAGCGCGAGCGCGCCGAGCAGCCACGCCGCCGCGAGTCGCTGCAGGCGCCCGTGGCAGCCAGTCGTCATGCGTCCGAGCCGCTGCATTGCCGGTCTCATGGTGGCCGCGCTGCCCGTGCCTACTCGCCCTTCTTACTCTGGCCTGGGCCAGGCTCAACGGGGATCCCCTCCGGGCAGCGCAGGTAGAGCAGGTCGCCATGCTGGCTCTGGTGCGCCTCGGCCGCGTCCGGTTCGACCACCAGCGTGTGGAAGTTGCCAGGATTCGACCACCAGCGTGTGGAAGTTGCCAGGATTGCCGGGCGGGAAGTGGCACAGCGTCACGTCGGTCGTGAGCGTGAAGGTCTTCGTCTCGCCCGGCGCGAAGCGCGTGCGGGCGAAGTAGATGATGCTGCCCTCCACCCTCGAGGTCGGCAGCCCGACCCCGTTCTCGGCAATGGTGCACCAGCTCGGGCACAGCGCCCGGTCGAGCTCGGGCGCCCACAGGATGAAGCGCACGGCCACCTCCCCGCCCTCGGCGCCGGCAGTCACCATGGCCTGGGGCTGGCTCATGGTGAGCTGCACGTCCACCACGTCGCCCGTGGCCCGCGCCTCCAGACCGGTCGCCGGATCGACTGCGGAGCGGGCGAGCGGGCGGAACATGCTGATGCGATCCCGCAAGCCCACGTAGATCGTGCCCGTCGCGCGGTTCACGGCGACCCCGTAGGCGTAGGCGGCCATGGGCAGCTCGGTCACGTACCTGCCCGACGGATTGAACTTCTGCACCCCGTTCGACGCGTCGGCAACGTAGGCGTAGCCCCACGCATCGATGCCGATGCCCACCGGATACTCGAACTTGCCCGGGCCCGTGCCGTGCTCGCCGAGCTTGAACAGGAACTGGCCCGCCTCGTCGAACACCTGCACG
>JACQWT010000174.1 GCA_016209145.1 Deltaproteobacteria bacterium
GGGCATGGAAGTACTCGTCATCGGCCAGAAGCTCGTAGGCCGAGCGACCCAGCTCGTCGCCGCCGCAGGCCGTGCGCAGGAACAGGGCGGCGTCGTTGGCCGGCACGGCGTCGTCGCGGGGCGGGTCCCGCAGCCAGGCCAGGAAATCGGGCGCGCAGAACCCGCTCGGAGGCCCGAAGCCGAAGTAGGGGACGAGACGCACGGCCTCGGTCGCATCCTGCACCGTCTTCTCGAAGGTCGGCATCAAGTTGTAGCCGACGGGCCCGAAGGCGTGCGAGACGAGGGGCCGCCGCAGGTGGCTCGACTCGCGGCCGACCAGCGGCATCGAGAACAGATCGATCTTGCCCTTCTTGACGAGGTAGCCCTCCGCCAGCTCGGTCACGAGCCGCTCCAGGCCCGGGCCGAGCTCTGCCTGCCCCGAGGCGTCCGCCACGGCCCGCCGCAGGCGGCCGGCGTCGAAGCGCAGCACGTCGGTGTGCGACCCGCCCTCGCCGGCCGGGCCGAGCGGCTCGGTCGCGCCGAGCAGCGCGTGTAGGCGGCCGTAGTCGTCCATACTCTGGGGATCCTACACGGGCTCGCGCGGCGCGGCGACGGGGCTACTCGAAGAGCAGCGACTCCGTCGTAGTTCTGCTATGCTTCCCAGCTTCACGGCCCGGCGGCGGGAGGGGCGCCGCGGCCCGAGCGCAACTGGAGAAGCCCATGTCCACCTATCCCAAGACCGTCAAGCTCTCAGGCGGCGGTGAGATCACCGTCCGGCCGGCGGTGAAAGAGGACGAGCAGGCGCTGCACGAGTTCTTCTGCCGCGTACCCCAGGAGGACCGTCTCTTCCTCAAGCACGACGTGACCGATCGGGCCACGATCCGGGGCTTCATGAGCGAGCTGAGCTACGATCGGATCTACCCGCTCACGGCCCGCCACGGCGACGAGATCGTGGGCCACGCCACCCTGCACCGCGACCGGCACGGCTGGAGCCGCCATGTCGCCGAAGTGCGCATCGTGGTGACCCGCGGCTGGCAGCGCAAAGGCGTGGGCACGGTGCTGATGCACGAGCTCATCGAGCACGCCTCCCAGAGCGGCGTCGATCTGGTCGAGGCGCTCGTGCTGGAGGGGGACCGGCGCGCGCAGCGGGCCCTGGAGCAGATGGGCTTCCGGATCGAGACGACGCTGCGCGAGCGCGCCACCGACCGCACGGGCCGGCGCTGCAACATCCTGGTCATGGTCAACGAGACCCAGGAGCTGTGGCGGCGCATGGACGACCTGCTCCAATGCGACGCCGAGGGCGCCTCCCGGCGCGGCGAGTAGGTTACGACACCTTCTTCAGACCGTACTCGTAGCCGCGGTCGAAGGCCGAAAGGTTGAGCCCCTCCGTGCCGGAGGGCACGCTCTTCTCCAGGGCCTTGCGCATCGCGTCGACGCTGATGACCTTGGCCACGGCCGCGAAGAAGCCCACCATGACGATGTTGAGCACCAGCTTGCGTCCCAGCTCCTCGGCGATTCTGGTGGCCGGGATACCGTAGACGCGGGCCCGGTTGGGCGGCGGGTCGGCGACCTTGACCAGCTCCTCCTCGACGAGCAAAAGGCCGCCCTCGCGCAGCTCCGGGCTGAACTTGGTGTAGGCATCCTGGCTCATGGTCACCAGGATCTCCGGCCGCGCCACGTAGGGGTACAGGATGGGCGCGTCCGAGACGATGAGCTGCGCCGAGCAGGCGCTGCCCCGCGCCTCCGGGCCGAAGGCCTGCGTCATGGTGGCCGCCTTGTTGTCGTACAGCGCCGCCGCCTTGCCAATTATGAGTCCGGACAGGATCACGCCCTGCCCGCCCAGCCCGCCGATCTTGATCTCCGTGCTTGCCATCGCCGGCTCCTCCGTATCGCTAGGCGTGCTGCTCCTCGAAACCGGTCGGATAGGGCTTGAACCGGCTGCCGAGCGCCTTGGCGTGCTGCTGGTTGTAGCACTCGATCCACGTCTCCCGCTCGCGGTCGACGAACTTCCCGCAGATGATCTCCGACTGGAAGTCCATCCCCACCTCGCGGGTGTCCGCCCCGTTCTTGATGACCGACTTGTCCTTGTAGTACTTCATCGCGTCCAGGCCGTCGCCGAGCCGGTTGCGCCGCGCGTACAGCGTCGGGCACGGGGAGATCACCTCGACGAAGCTGAAGCCGCGCTTCTGCAGCGCCTCGCGCATCGCCTTGGCGAGATGGCGGACGTGGTAGGCCGTCCAGCGCGCCACGTACACCGCGCCGCAGGAGTCGGCCAAAAACGGCAGGCTGAAGGTATGCTCGAAGGCGCCGTAGGGCGCGGTCGAGGCGATGGCCTGCCGGGGCGTCGTCGGCGTGATCTGCCCGCCGGTCATGCCGTACGTGTAGTTGTTGACGCAGATGACCGTCATGTCGATGTTGCGCCGCGCGGCGTGGATGAGGTGGTTGCCGCCAATGGCGCTCAGATCCCCGTCGCCGGAGTAGACGACGACCTTCAGCTCCGGATTGGCGAGCTTCAGGCCGGTGGCGAAGGGGATGGGACGGCCGTGGGTAGTATGAAACGAGTCCAGCCGCAGGTAGCCGGCCACGCGCCCCGTGCAGCCGATGCCCGAGACGATGGCCACCTTGTCCAGATCGAGCTCGCACTCGATCAGCGCCCGGGCGAAGCAGTTGACGGTCGTGCCGATGCCGCAGCCCGGGCACCAGATGGTGGGCATGCGGTCGGTGCGCAGGAAGGGATCGATGGGGTTGTTCGCCGTCTTCGGCTCGGCGGAAAGTACGTCGCTCATCGCACGGCCTCCAGGATGGCGTTGCAGATGACGTTGGGCTCGTGGACCATGCCGCCGCCGTGCCCGACCAGGCGTACGGGGCAACGGCCGGCGGCGACGCGCTCGACCTCGTAGAACATCTGGCCGTAGTTCATCTCCGCCACGACGATGGCCTTGGCCTTGCCGGCGAGCGCCGCGATGCGCTTCTCGGGGAACGGCCAGGCCACGAGCGGCCGGTGCAGCCCGACCCGGGCTCCCTTCTGCCGCGCGAGCTCCATCGCCCGCATGGCCACCCGCGAGGTGATGCCGTAGGCGAATACGACCACGTCGGCGATGAGCTCGCCGGCCGCGTTCTCGATGTCCGTCTCGACGTAGCGCACGATCTCGTCCGCGTGCTTGTCCACCTTGTCGACCAGCCGGTGCACCAGCTTCTCCTGGGCCTGCCAGTTCATCGCCGGGTAGCCGCGCTCGTCGTGCGTCAGCCCCGTGGTGTGGATGCGATAGCCGTCGCCGGCCTTGCACAGCGGCGGCACGAGCGTGTCGTCGACGACCTCGTAGGGCTTGTACTGGCCGGGCTTCTTGTCCGTCCACTTGCGCTCCACGACCTCGAGCTCGTCGGCCGGCTGGATGACCACCTTCTCGATCATGTGGCCCACGCACTCGTCGAGCATGACGAACACGGGCACGCGGTACTTCTCGGCCAAGTTGAAGGCGTCGAAGGTGAGCTGGAACGCCTCCTGCGGCGAGTTGGGGCAGACAGCGATGATCCGATAGTCGCCGTGCGAGCCCCAGCGCACCTGCATCATGTCGGCCTGGCCCGGCAGCGTCGGGAGGCCCGTCGAGGGGCCGCCGCGCTGCACGTCGACGAACACGCAGGGCACCTCGAGCATCGCCGCGAGACCTACGTGCTCCATCATCAGGCTCAGGCCCGGCCCCGAGGTCACGGTCATGACCTTCTTGCCCGCCCAGACCGCTCCCTGGATCGCGATCGAGGAGGCAATCTCGTCCTCCATCTGGATGAACACGCCGTCCCCGATCCGCGGGAAGCGACCGGCGATGCGCTCGACGACCTCGGTCGAGGGCGTGATGGGGTAGCCGGCGACGAAACGGCAGCCGGCCGCGAGCGCGCCCTCGCAGCAGGCATGGTCGCCGTCCATGTAGTGGGCACCGGTGAGAACACCGGCCGGATCCGCCTTGGCCATGCTCACTTCTCCTTAGCCCTTGCTGCAGCCCCGCTGTCCTTGCCGGCCTCCGGGTAGGCCGGGTTGCGCCAGCGCACGCCGAAGATGGCGAAGTCCGGGCAGTAGAGGCCGCACAGATCGCAGCCGTTGCAGTCGGGCCCGCGGGCCATCACCGGGTAGTGGTAGCCCTTCCTGTTGAACACGCTGGAGAACTCGAGGCAGGTGGTCGGGCAGAACTCGATGCAGAAGCCGCAGCCCTTGCACACCTCGTTGTCGATGAAGGTCTTGCCCAAGAACTTCGGTGCCTTCTTGTCCTTGGGTGCCCCGTTTCCCGCCGCCATGTCGCCTCCTCCGCCCCCCGCTCATCGGGTTGAAGTCGTGGACGTCCGCAGCAGCGCGGCTCGCAGTGTACGAAGCGGGAGCCGATATAGGCCCCTCTCCGGCGGGCGTCCACACGTTTTGTGCAGGGCGCGGGACGCGCGGACGCCTCAGCGCTCGCCGCAAATCTCGTCGAGGCTCGGCCCGCCGTCGCCGGCGTCCGGGAAGAAGTCGGCGCACCTGGGGCAGTGCGGGTCATCCCCGGGGCACTGCTCGCCCGACGCCTCCGCCGCCGCGGAGGCCAGAGGGGGAGGCTGGGACGGCGGGGCCGCGGCAACAGGAGGCGCGGGCGGCGAGCAGCCGAGGACGAGCACCGCAAGGCACGAGTTGGCTGCGGCGATGGACAAGCGAGACATGGCCGGCGGACAGATAGTGCCGATCGCCTGGCCCGGCAAGCGGCGGGTCAGCTCTTGGCGGGCACCAACTCGTCCGTCGCGAGCTTCGCGGGCATGAAGATGCCCAGCGCGCCCTTCACGCCCACACTCATCACGATGTTCGCGAAGAAGGCCAGGAAGGCCAGGAGCAGCAGCGCGCCGCACACGGCCGCCCCAATCATGTACGGGCTGAACTCGCCGTTCCAGTAGAGCGTGCGGCGCAACATGCCCCGCAGCCCGGCCATGCCCATGAAGGCGCCCATGCCGATGCCGCCCAGCAGGTGCGCCCAGAAGTGGAAGGTGGCGAGCTTCTGGCTGTAGAGCTTGGCCCCGTTGGTGAGGATCGGGAAGAGCAGGTAGATCGCGGAGTACAGCGTCATGGTGAGGCCAACCAGCACGGCCACGTGCACGTGCGGGCCGACGACCCACTGCGTGTTGTGCAGGATGCGGTTCAGGCCTACGTCGGCCTGCAGGATGCCGGCCGGCACCGCCAGGCCGAAGCCCAGCAGACCGCCGAGCAGGAATCTGAGCTCGTTGGTCATCTTGAGCGGCCGCGCACTCCACAGCGTGACGAGCGTGATGAAGAACGCCAGGCCCTGGGTGATGAGCTCGAAGGCGGTGACCATCTCGCCCGACACGACCTTGAGCACCCCGGGCTGGGCCTGGTCCGACAGCAGGTGGTGCGACCAGACCGTCCAGGACACCACCAGCTCGACGAGCAGGGCGGCGCGCGCGACGTTCTCCATGAAGAGCTTCTTGCCGGTGATCAACGTGGCCAGGAGATACCAGGCCCCGGCCACGAAGATCAGCACCAGGCCGTCGGCGATCAGGTCGAGGCCCCACCAGAACCAGTTCTTGTACAGAAGCGCATCGATCGCGCTGTGCCGGAGGTCGACGCCGGCCAGGGCCGCGACCATGTAGACCAGGATCAGCACGCCGGTGAACAAGATGATGCCCGCGTTCAAGGCCGTGTCGACCGTGCCGCGCGCGATGGCAGCCACGGGCAGAGGCACCAAGTGCTCACGCTTGTCCTTGGCGACCAGGCTGCGCGCGCCGCCGAAACCGAGGGCCGAGCCCAGGAGCTTGAGGCGCGGCTGGCGCTCCCAGCCGGCGGGCGTATGGGCAATGGTGGCGAAGACGTTGACCACGAAGCACACCGTGCCGGCCATGACGAGCGCGATGCCCAGGATGAAGACGGTGCCCCCCGGCACGCTGAACTGACTGAAGTCCGCGGGCAGCGGCCAGTACAGGGTGTACAGCGGCGCGTAGTGCGACACGAACCCGGCCGCCCAGAAGGTGAAGGTCCCGACCGCGATCAGCACCAGGGTGGCGTTGGCCAGGCGCGGGCTCCACAGCGGTTTCTTCATCAAGAACGGCACCAGGAACAAGAAGGCCCCGAACACGATCGAGTAGGTCGAGCCGAAGATGCCGACCAGCGGGTGGGCCGTCAGGATCGCGAAGTACTGGCTCTTGCTCACCGTGGGCAGCGGCCCGAGGTGGTACAGGCGCATGATCATGCCTTCGATCACCGCGAAGCCGTAGTAAGCCAGGCCCACGACCACGAAGCGCAGGGTGATCTTCTGCATGGGGGTCAGGCTGTCCGGCTTGAACTGCCCGTCCGCCCCGCCCATCAGGGTGGTGATGAAGCTCATGCTGTCTCCCTCCTAGCTCGTCGGCCGGTCGCAGCCCGTCACTTCGACCGCGTCCTTGACGAGCATGAAGGCCCCGGCGGGCCCGGAGTACTCGGTGGAGCGGATGCTGTAGACGCCGGGGTGGTCGAACTGCCAGAGGATGTCGTTCCTGTGGCCCGGCACCACCTGCATCTGGAAGAGCATGCTCTGGTCCGGGCGGAAGAGGCCGAAGCCGTAGGTCAGGTCGGCCGAGGTCACGTCGAAGAGCACCTTCTCGTGGCAGCGGATGCTCAGCTTGGGAGCCGGCAGCCGGAACTCGTGCCGCGCCACCGTGATCGCGAAGGCCCGGTCGGCCGGGATGTCCCGGCGGTTCAGGTCCAGCGGCGCCCAGGGAATGGTGTTGTAGGTGATGATGTGCAACGACACCCCGGCGACCACGAGCAGCCCGACGAAGCCGTAGAAGATGGCCGGCTTCGTCGGCGTGGCCGTGCCCGGCCGCGAGACGCGCCAGCCGAACCAGCCCATGAGCGCGATGATCGCCAGTGCGTAGCAGGTGTAGATGATGGTCTGTCCGTACAGGACCGTGCTCGATTCGACCAAGATGCTCCCTCCGGAAGTGGCGAACAAGAGCTACCCGTGGGTCAAAGACCTGTCACGTATCATATCTCCTAGCCTTCCCCCACCCGCACGCTCGGCAGCATGCACAGCGGCCCGCGGATGGCCCGGCCGTCCGCGCCGCGCCCCCCGAGCTCGCACAGCTCGTGCACGCGCGCGCTCACCTCGCCGGGAACGCGGGCACGCAGCCGGGCGAGCCGCTGCGCGCCCCCGCTCGTCAGCTCGGCCACGAGCACGCCCTCCGAGACATACCGCAGCGTGGGGCCGGACTCGTCCAGCTCGAGCGGATCGCCCTCGCGCAGCGCCGCGAGCCGCTGCTGGCTGCGTTGGCCGGCCACCGCGGCGGCGCGCACGTCGGCCGGCTCGCAGTCCAGGTAGCCGGCGGCGGCGGTGGGGATGCGCCCTGCCACGCCGCGCAGATCGACGAGCGGCGCCTCGACCTCGGCGGCGAGCTCCTCGCTCGATCCGAGCGTGGCCAGGATGAGCTCGCTTCTGGCGCGCGTCATGGCGACGTAGAAGGCGCGGCGCTCCTCCGCGTCGCCCCGGCGGGCCGCCAGCACGATCACCTTGTCGAGCTCGCCGCCCTTGGCGCCGTGGAAAGTGCAGAGGTCAACGCGCGCCGCGCCCGCGGCCGAGCCGTTGCGCGTCGACGCCTCGCGTGCGCCGGCGAGCAGCGCCTGGCCGAGCTGGCGCAGGGTCATGGGTGCGAGAGACTCGGGCTCGTCGCTGTCGGGCGCGTATGCTCGCTCCTCGTCGATCTCGGCCCCGAGCGCCAGCAGCTCGCCGAGCGGCGGCTCGTCCTCCGAGCGGCCGGCCTGCTCGATGCGCGCACCGAGCTCGGCCACCGCCGGGCCGGCGAGCATGCCGTCCTGCGCGCACAGCTCCTGGATGATGCGGCTGGCCGGGTAGCGCGCGTACAGGGGCCGGTGGAAGCCGCCGTGGTGGATGGCGAAGCCGATACCCTGTCGCTCCAGCAGCCAGCGCACCGCGTCCAGATCCGACCAGCGCCGCGCCAAGACGGCGAGGCTCCCCTGGCCGGCCTCCAGGCTGCGCGCGGCGGCGTAGGCGGCGTGACCGGCCATCTCGCGCTCGTCGGCGTACAGGATCCGCCGCACGCTCCGCTCGTCGCCGGCGGGCGCGCCGGGAGCCGGGCGGATCTGCTCCTCGGGCCGCGCCTTGAGCCGGTCGGGAGCGGAGGCGACGAAGCGCGCAGCCACCTGCACGATGCGCGCGTTGGAGCGGAAGCTGTCGCGCAGGCAGATGCGCCGTGCGCCGAACTCGTGCTCGAAGCGCCGCAGGAACTCGACCGAGGCCTGGCGAAAGCCGTAGATGGCCTGGTCGTCGTCGCCCACCACGTACAGGCTGCGCTCCGTGCGCGGCGCGCCGGCGCGGCTGCGGCCGAGGCCGACCAGCGCCGCGAGGAGCTGGTGCTGGCTCGGATCCAGATCCTGGTACTCGTCGACCAGCACGTGGCGGATCGGTCCCAGCACGCGCTGGCGCAGAAGCTCGGCCGGGATCCCGCCCTCTGCCTCGCCGGCGAGAAGGCGCGCCGCATCGAGCACTGTCTCGTCCAACTGCCGGCCGGCGTCGCCTGGCCCGGGCGACAGCTCCGCGCCGGTCAGCCGGAGTGCGAGCGAGTGGAAAGAGCGCACCTCGACGTAGCGCGCGCGCCGGCCCAGGGCCTCGGCCAGGCGCCGGCGCACGTCGGCCACGGCCGCGCGGTTGAAGGCCAGGACGAGGATCTGCTCGGCCGGGATCTGCCTCGCCCGGACCATGTGCGCCACGCGACGCACCACCGAGTGGGTCTTGCCCGAGCCGGGCCCGGCCACGACCAGCACGGCCGCGTCCTCGGCCGTCACGGCCGCGCGCTGCTCCGCCGTCAGCCCGGCCAGCAGGCGCTCCTCGGAAGCGCGACTCACCGGCCGCAACAGGGCGCGCTTGCGGCCGGCGAAGTAGCGGCGCACGAGCTCGGCGCGGCCAAGCGCGAAGTAGTCGCCGAGGTAGGCCGGCCGCCGCTCCGGCGGCAGCACGGCATACTCGCGCAGCATGTGCACGAGGGCGATCTGCAGGCCGTACTGGCGCTCCGGGCGGCGCCGATCGAGCTGACCTGTCCGCGCCTTGGGATCGAAGCGCACCTTCATCGCCATCTCGAGCAGCACGGGCGGGTCGGAGAGGTGCCAGGCATCGAGGTGGTGCAAGAGCAGGCAGGCCTCCACGACCTGCTCGGGGCTGAAGCGCTCGCCGCTGCCGCCCGCGGCGGCGAAGCGGCCGACGTCCAGGGCCCAGCCGAGGTCGCGCCCCTGCCGGCCGGCGAGTTCCGCCTCGGCAAGGGAGAGCACGGCCGCGGCAATGCGACGGCTGCGGCGAAGCTGCTCGCGCGCCTGCAAGAAGTCGGGCTCGAAGCGCACGCGGTAGCGGCCGGGGCCGTGCTTGTCGAGCCGCAGCAGGCCCTGGCGGCGAAAGGCGCGTAGCAGGTGCAGCAGCTCGTGCGGCGGCAGCCTGCGCCCCAGGCGCCGGCCCACCTCGGCCGCGGCGGCGTAGAGCTGCAGCACCGGCTCCTGGTCGAGCTCGCTTCCGATCTCCAGCAGCGTCTCGGCGACGGCGAAGTGGCCCTCGGCGAGCTCGCGGCTGGAGCGCGGCACGCCGGAGGCCAGCACCACGTCGAAGCTCAGCTCCTGGCCGATGAGCCCGAGGGCCGTGAGCGCCTGGATCTCGCGAAATGCCTCCGCCGGCCCCACGCCCGCCTGCTCGGCCACGTCGAGCACGCTCACCTGCCGCGGCCGGTCGCGGTCGTAGAGGTAGGCGAGCACGCGCCCCGTGGCCGGCGAGGCGCGCGGGCCGAGGCCGGCCTGGGCCTCGGCCAGGCTCGCCTTGGTAGGGTAGATCCCGAAGGCCCGGGTGCGATTCTCCAGCCGCTCCAGCACGCCGTCGGCCTCGAGGTGGTAGAGCACGAGGCGCAGCTTGTGGTGCAGACGATCGCGCGACCAGTCGAGCCGCTCGTCCAGGCTCTCCTCGACGAAGAGCTCCTCGGCGGATAGCCAGAGATCTACGCGGCCGTCCTCGCCCGCGCGCCGGCGCAGCGCCCGCGCCCGCTGCCGCAGCGCCTCGAACACCAGACGCACCTCGCGCGCCGTCACGCGCGAGGCACTCTTCAGGTAGAACTGCGTGTCGAGATCCTCCTCGCAGAAGAGCAGCACGCAGCGCGAAGGCTGGCCGTCGCGGCCGGCCCGACCCGTCTCCTGCACGTAGTCCTCGAGCGAGCCCGGCAGCTCGTAGTGGACGACCAGCCGAATGTCCGGCTTGTCGATGCCCATGCCGAAGGCGCTGGTCGCCACCACGGTGCGCACGCGCCCCGTGAGGAACCGTTCGAGCTGCTCCTTCTTCTCGCCGGGCGGGAGGCGGCCGTGATAGAGCGCGCACGGCACCTCGTGCTCGCGCAGCATGTCGGCCACCGCCCGCGCCTCGCGCACGGTGGCGCAGTAGACGAGCCGGGTGCCCGCGGGGTTCGCCGCGATAAGCGCCAGAAGCTCGCCGCGCTTGTGCTGGGCGCCTGCGCAGGCGATGACCTCGTAGCCGAGGTTGTCGCGCTGCGCGCCGAAGTCCATCGGCTCGATCTCGATGCCGAGCCCGCGGCGCATCTGCTCGGCGATGTCGCGCTGGACGTCGGCCGTGGCCGTGGCCGTGAACAAGGCGACGAGCGGCCGGCGCGAGCGCTCGTGGATCGCGGCAATGGCGCGAGGAAGGTACGTGTAGTCGGTGCGAAAGCTATGGCCCCACTGGCTGATGCAATGGGCCTCGTCGATGACCCAGAGAAAAGGCGGACGGTTGCGCAGCAGGCGCGCCATCGAGGGATTGCGCAGTTGCTCGGGGCCGACGTAGAGCACGTGGTAGCGGCCGGAGCGCAGGCCGGCGAGGTTCTGGCGGCGCTCCTCCATGAGCAGCGTCGAGTTGATGAAGCAGCTCGGCGGATAGCGGGCCGACAGAGCCCGCACCTGGTCGGCCATGAGCGCCTGCAACGGCGAGATGACGACCGTCAGGCCGCAGAGCCGCTCGGCACCGTGCACGGCCGGGAGCTGGAAGCACAGCGATTTCCCGCTCCCGGTCGGCATCACCGCGAGCGGCCGCCGGTCGCCCAGCACGGCCATGACGATGCTCTCCTGGTGGGGCCGAAACGACTCGAGCTCGAAGTAGCGCTGCAAGATCTCCGCGGCGAAGGGCCGGTGCACCTCGCAGCTCCGGCGGTGGGGGCAGTGCGGGTCGGCGCACAGGGGGCCGAGCAGGCGCGTCAGGAACTCCGTGAACCGGGGCAGCGCGCACGGCGCCGGCCCGGCGGGCGCGGCCAGCCGGCCCCGCTCGGCGTGCGTCTCGACGAACCGCACGGCCACGGCCAGCGCCAGGCTCTGCTCCGGCTCGCGCGCATCCACGGAGGCCAGCACCTGCTCCAGGTGCACGCGGCACAGGCGGCCGAGCAACCGCTCGGGCAGCGGCACCGCCGGCCCGCGGGCACGCCCCAACACCAGCGCGAGCCCCCCGTGCCCGGCGCGCCGGCACAGATCCTCGTAGAACCCGGCGAGCTCCGGCTCCAGGCCGGCCAGGCGCCCCACCGCCCCCGCCGCCACCTCTCGCGCCCGGCGCGCGTGGGCCACGGGATCGGGGATCTGCCCCGGCGTCGTGCCGGCGCTCTTGTCGAGCGCGTGGCTGCTCTGGCCCGGATCCGCGAGCATGGCCAGCGCCAGCGTGTCGAGCAGCGGCCGGGCGCCCGGCACAAAGCCGGCCGCGCCGAGCAGCGGCAGATCGAAGCGCACGAGGTTGTGTCCGCCCAGCGGCGCTCCGGCCGCGAAATCGCGAAGCGAGGCGCCCGCTCGCCGCGGCGCCATGCCCGCCAGATCGAGCCGCAGCTCACGCTCGCCGCGCACCGCACCGATGCACAACGGCCGCCCCCTGCGGTCGGCCTCGACGTCGACGAAACAGATGTCCGACAGTTCCACGGCGCGCGCCGGCGAGCGTAGCACTACTGGCGGGCGCGGCCCGAGCTCTGCTCGGGGCACTCAGGGCGAAGCCCGCACTATGTTGACGTATTTGTCAACAAAGTGCATTCTAGTCTCGTGCTTTCGGACCGGGATGCCGTCGAGCTGTTTCATCTCCATTTCGTCCGCCTCCTGTCAGCCGGGCGGGACAAGGCGCGCTATGTCGTCAAGGGTGGCTGCAACCTCCGGTTCTTCTTCGGGAGCATCCGCTCCTCTCAGGATCTGGACCTGGATGTCGGGGACGTCCCGCAGCACGTGGTGAAGGAACGCGTCGACGGCATCCTTGCGGCCGCGACGCTGCGCGAGACGCTTGCCAGCGTGGGCCTCGTTGCCGGCAGCGTGACGGCTCCGAAGCAGACGCCGACGACGCAGCGCTGGAAGATCGAGCTGCGCATCACCGGCCGCGCGGTCTCGCAGCGCACGAAGATCGAGATCTCGCGCCGCGGCACCGGGGGCGGCCACAAGCTCGAGGCGGTCGACGCCCGCCTGCTGCAGCGGCACCAGCTCATGCCCGTGCTCGCCTGTCACTATCTCCTCCCGGCGGCCATCCGCCAGAAGGTCGGTGCGCTGGTCGGTCGCAAGGAGGTTCAGGCACGCGACGTGTTCGACCTCGCCCTGCTATCCGCCAAGACCGGGGACTCGCGGGAGTCCTACGCGGATCTGGCGTCACAGGTGCCTGCGGCCGTCGACCGCGTGTGGGCACTCTCGTACCCGGACTACAAGGGGCAGGTCCTCGCGTACCTCGAGCCCACGCAGGCGGAGCCGCTGTCTTCCGAGGAGGCATGGGATGCGATGCAGCTCCAGGTGGTCACCTGGCTCGATGGCATAGCGGAGGCATCGTGAGCGCCACGACCGCTCTCGGGCTGCTACGGCAGCTCAGGACGCCGGCCGTGACGACGGCCGACGCGTCGGCTGCGCTCGGGCTCTCCATCGGGGCGGCGAGCCAGACGCTGCGGCGCCTGCAGGCGGCCGGACTGCTGTGGCGCATCCGCAAGGGACTCTGGGCGCTGGCCGAGCCGACGGAACCGCTGGCGCTCGCCGAGCACCTGACGGCGCCGTACCAGAGCTACGTGTCGCTCCAGACCGCCCTCTACCTGCACGGGATGATCGAGCAGATCCCCGCGCTCACGTACCTCGTGTCGCTGTCGCGCAGTCACCGGGTGCGCACGAGCGTCGGGACGTTCAGCGTGCACCGTATCGGCCCGGAGTTCTTCGGAGGCTTCGACGTCCTCCCCGGCTCCGGGGTGAAGCTGGCGACTGCGGAAAAGGCCCTGCTCGACGTCCTGTACCTCTCGGGAACACGCAGCCGCCTGTTCGCGGCGCTGCCGGAGATCGAGCTGCCGCGTAGCTTCCGCCATCGGGCCGCACGCGCCTGGATCGCCCGGATCCCGTCGCCCCGGCTGAGATCGCTCGTCGGCCGGCGTTTCGAGCGCCTGCTGGGTCGGGGCTCACCCATCCGCTCAGAATCGGCATGAAGACCGGGGCAGAAGTGCTACCAGGCCAGGACTGCTAGGATCGCGACATGGAACCTCGCCTTGCTCTCGCCTGCTCCGCCGCATCGATCCTGTTGGCCTGCGGCGACCTCGGCCTGTCGGACGGCTCGATGCCGGACGGGGGAGCCGCCCGCCAGTCGGTCTACGTGGTGCCCGACTCGCTCGATGAGCTGGAGGGGGAGCACTTCTTCGACCATCCCTGGCCGAGCGATTTGCGCATCGAGGGCAGCTTCCCGCGCTTCGCGGGCTTCCCGAATCCGAGGCAGCTCGATCCCATCGCCGCGTACATCGAGGCCACCAAGGGCCTGGCCCAGGGCTTCTCGCCGGTCGGCCCCGGCTACCTGCGCTTCGAGGTCCCCCTCGATCCCGCCAGCCTGCCCCACGATCCGCTCCAGGCCACGAGTCCCTCGTCGTCGGTACAACTGCTCGACATCGATCCCGCCTCGCCGGAGCACGGCACGCGACGGCTCGTGAGCCTGTCGTTCCGTGCGGCCGGCGGGATGTACGTCGTCCCCAACACCCTGCGGTTCATGCCCACTCTCGGCTTCCCGTTGCGGCCGGCCACGCGCTACGCCCTGGTCGTGACGTCCGCGCTGCGGGACGAGGCCGGCGCGCCCTTCGCGCCAAGCGCGCACTTACGCCAGGTGCTCGGCCTCGATCCGCCCGATGGGCCCGCGCGCGAGCAGGCCCGCACCGCGCTCCAGGACGCCATCGACGAGATCGAAGCGGCCGACATACCGGCCGACCTCATCGCGCACCTGGCCGTGTTCACTACCGGCGATCCGGTGGAAGAGCTCCGCAGCGTGCAGCAGCAGCTTCGTGCCGAGGTGGAGCCGCCGGACTTCTACGCCGATCGCTGGGAGGAGCCCGTCACCAAAGGCAAGCTCTACGACGAGTACCTCGGCTGGTACGGCCCGCTGCCCAACTACCAGGAGGGCAAGCTGCCGTTCGCCCAGAACGGCGACGGCGGGTTCTTCAACTTCGTGGACGGCACGCCCGAGCCGGTCGACTACTTCGACGCACGCTTCTCCTTGACCGTGCCCAAGGCCGAGGCTTGCCCCGTGCCGCCGGACGGCTACCCCATCGTCCTTGTCGCCCACGGGACCGGCGGCGACTACCGCAGCCACCTCGACTTCGCCGGTACGCTGGCCAACCGGTGCATTTGCTCGATGGGCGTCGATCAGATCTTCCACGGCGAGCGCCCCGGCGCGCCCGACGACCCCGTGCAGGTCGCCTTGCTCTTCTTCAACTTCCAGAACGTCATCGCGGCGCGCACCAACGGCAGGCAGAGTGCTCTGGACGAGGTCCAGCGCGCGCGCCTCTTCACCGAGACCAAAGCCGTCATCCCGGCTTCGGTATCGGCCACGGGCAAGCCCATCGGCTTCGACGGGAGCCGTGTGCTGTTCTTCGGCCACTCGCAGGGCGGGCTCAACGGCCCGCTCTATCTGGCCCTCGACGACTCGGCCCGGGGCGGCGTGCTCAGCGGCTCGGGCTCGGTCATCGGCCTGGCCTTGCTCGAGAAGACCAAGCCCGAGCCCAGCATCCCGGACCTGGTCAAGAACGTCCTGCTCGGGCTGCCGCCGGAGAACTACGACGAGTTCGACCTCTACCACCCGGCCATCGCGCTGGCGCAGTGGCTGATCGATCCGCTCGATGCCGTGAACTACGCGCGGCTGACGGTGCGCGAGCCGCTCGAAGGCCTGGCGCCGAAGAGCATCTACATGACCGAGGGCATCGGCCCCGACGGCGTGGGCGACAGCTACGCGCCGCCCAAGGGCACCGAGGCCCAGGCCATCGCCATGGGCCTGCCGCTCCAGATCCCCCCGCAGCACCCCATCGTGGAGCTCGCCTGGGGCGGCCCGGGACAGGTCCAAGTGCCGCCCGAGGGGCTGTGCGGGAACCTGGCCGAGGGCCAGGCGTCGGGCGTGCTCGCCCAGTTTGCGCCCGCGCCGGGCGAGGACGGCCATTTCGTCGTGTACGACGTGCCCGAGGCACGGGCGCAGGCGGCCGAGTTCCTGCGCGCTCTGGCCGACGACCCGAAGGGCTGCGTGCCGGCGCCCTGATCTACTAATTCGGGCTCTTTGCACGCCGCGCGCAAATTCTCGGCCGCCTGCCGAAGCAGTTGCTTGATCGTGGCGCGAGCATCTTGGTCGGGGCCCGAGCGACCGGCAGGCGATCGGCCCTTGAATCACAAAAAAGGTGTGATTCGGATGGCGAACGGTCGGCGATCGACCGTCGAATCACACAGTTTGTGTGATTCGACCCGGGATCGCTAGTTCGGGCCAACTTGGGTTGCGGGCAGAGCCCGCGCTAGTCTACTAGGTCCGAAAATCGTCGCGTGGCGCGAAGAAAAACGAACCGCCAAGACGCCAAGGGCGCCAAGATCGAATCCGATTTTGTTTCTTCCTTGGCGTTCTCGGCGCCTTGGCGGTTCATCTTCTTGCTTGGCCAGGGCGGGCAATCCATGCAGTCGTAGGGACCGCAGCCGGCGTTCACCCAAGCGTCGAAGGCGGCGAGCGCCGCCGCCACCGCCTCGGGCTTGTGCTCGTTGGCCACGAGCTTGCAGCCGCACTGGTCGAGCACGACCGCATCGCCCGTGCACTGGATCATGTTGATGAACGGATCGCAGGCCCGCGCCGCAGCCAGCGCCTGCTCGAAGCTCGCGAGAAGCGCCGGGCAGGGATCGGCGGCGGCGCCGCCGCTGCCGCCGCCGCCGGCCACTCCGCTCGCCGATGTCGAGCTCGACGCCGTCGTGGTCGTAGCGCCGGCCCCGCCCTTGCCCCCGGCGCCACCGCTGCCCGGCGTGTCCACCACCGCCGTGCCGCCACACGCGCCCGAGCCGAGCGCGACGGCGAGCCCTGCCAGGATGGGCGCGGCGCGCATGGGTACCATCTTACTCCCCCGTCGGCGGCTGCGGTGACGGGGCTGGCGGCGGCGTGGCCGGCACAGCGGCCGACGCCGGCGCTCCCGGCGGCGGCGCCGGAGCAGGCGGAGTGGCCGCAGCAGCGGCGCTTTGCCGGTTGAACTCGATGATCCTGTCGATGTCGGCGATGCGGTCCTTCGCGCTCTTGACCTCGGCCGCAAGCTCGGCGCGAACGCCGGCCCTGTCGATGAACGTGCCGAACAGCCCCTTGGCCTGAAGCAGGACGGCTTCCGCCTGCGTGCCGCCCTGGCGGGCCACGAACTCCTGCGTCAGAATGGCCTCGTTGAAGTAGGTCTCGGGCCGCTCGGGCGCGATCTTCTTCGCCTCGCCCAACTGCGCTTGCGCCTCCTTCAAGAACTGGTCGAAGTTGACATCGGTGATCTGGCCGCGCACCGCCAGCGACAGGCCCAGGTGGACCTCGTAGTCGGCCGGACGGAGCTTGAGCGCCTGGCGATATGCCTCCTCGGCCTGCGCGAAGCCGCGGAACTTCAAGTTCACCGCGGCGTAGTTCATGTGGGCCTCGAAGAAGCGCTGATCGAGCTGGCGCGCATTGCCGAAGGCTTGCGCCGCGGCCGACAAGTCGCCAAGCTCGGCGCTGATCAGCCCCAGCGTGTTGTGCACGGGCGCGTAGCGCGGGTTCTTGCGCACCGCCTGCGAGCAGACCAGGGCCGCCAGCTCCAGCGCCTGCGTGTCGGCCGCCCGCCGCTCGACCGCGGCGCTGGACACGCGGTGCCTCTCGCCGCCCACCTTCTCCTTGGCGCGCTCGAGGTAGTACACGGCGAGCTGGTTGAAGGCCGGCATGAACGCATCATCGACCGCCAGGGCGCGCTGCAAGTTCTTCTTGGCGCGCTCGAAATCGTTGGGAGCGTCATCGTCTTCCATCGCCGAGCGCCGTCGCATCTGCAGCATGGCGAGGTTCACCAGCGCCTCGATGTTCTTGTACTCGGAGTCGGTGACCGCGCGCTGCACCTCGGCGATCGCCTCATCGAGGCCCGCGTCCCCGGCGACGGCGAGCTGGTAGAGCGCCACCTGGACGCGAGCGCGATGGAAGGCCGGCTCCCGGCGCAGGATCTCCTCGAAGATCTTCCGGGCCTGGGCGTCGTTCTTGCAACGCTGGAAGGCCACTCCGGCGTTGTAGTAGGCCTCGTAGAAGATCCTCCCCTTCTGCTCCTTCAACTGCTTCTCGCTCTGGAGGAACTCGTCCGCCGTCTGGCGGCACGCCGCCTCGGTCCAGTCGCTCTGCGCGTCGTGCTGCGCGACGAGGCCGAGGCCCTCGCGGAAGTGCTCCTTGACGGCCTCGGGCATGGGCTCGGCCGGCGCGGGCTTGCCCGACGCGGTGGGCGCCGCCGTGGGCACCGGCCGCACGGGAGGCGCGGGAGGCGGCCCCACCAGCGGCGCGGGGCAGCCGGCGGCGAAGAGCAGCGCCAGCGCGAACCAAGCTCGAGTCGTCAGTCCCATCACTTGATGACCTTCAGGTAGGCAGGCAGCCGACGCTCGGGCTTGCTCCGCTGCTTCACGGTGCGCCCGCCCCGCCCCGGCGTGACAGCGGCCGCAGGCCACGGTGCGCGTGCGGCGGGCACGAGCCGCAGCCGCGGGGACGCGGGCGGCGACTGGTCCCGGGGCTCTGCGCGCGGATCCTCGCCCGCGACGTCCCGGGCCTCGCTCGCGACGGCAAGCGCGCCGGCCGCGCCCGGCCCCGGCGATGCACGCCGGCGCCGCCGTGGCGGGCGGTCGGCCGCGCTCGCCCCCGGCCGAGGCTGCGCCCCCGAAACGGCCAGCTCGGGCGGCACGTCGTCCGGCCAGACCATGCCGCGGCCGTCATCGCCGACCATGGCATAGACGCTCGGCCACGGCAGGTCGCACCAAAACGGCGTCCGGTCGAAGGACAGCGTGCACGAAATGCCGCGCTCGTCGATCTCCAGGTCGGGGATGGGCAAGGCGAGATTCAGGCCAAGCTCCAGCACGAGCTGCGGCTGCCGCGCAAAGCGCTTCGGAACCGTCACGCCCGCGCGGCGCGGATCGAGGTGCACGAACAGAGCCGAGCCCTGCAGCAGCAGCAGCGCCACCTCCTTCTTGGGCGGCAGGCTCAGGGGCGGCGCGATCATGACCTCGCTCTAATAGCGCTGCGCGGCCCGCGGCGCCAGCACCGGCCGCCGCGCACCGCTGCTCAGAGGGTGTTTCACAGCCTGCTGCGCGGGCCGATGCGTCGGTCGGGCTCCTCGACGTACGCGCAGTACGCCTGCGTCGCCCTCCCTAGGAGTCTGTCGGAGAAAAAACTAAGTGCGCGGAATTGTTCGGTTCCAGCGTCAGAGTAAAGTGAGCGATTTCGATAACTTGGACCATTTCGAGCACGCTTTCTCCGACACACTCCTAGCCTCGGCCCGCTCGCCACGCCTGTGAAACACCCTCTCAGGCCCTCACCCGTCGCACTGCTGGAAGATGAGCCAACTCGGCCCCAGGCTGCACTCTACCAGCGGGTTGCTGCCAGGATCCTCGATGCTCTCACAGGCAAACTCCACCCAGATCTTGCCGGGCTGCACCGTCTGGGGAGGAGCCTGGGAGAAGTAGAAGTGGCACGGCGTCCCGTCGGGCGACAGGAAGTCGTCCACCGTGCTCAGGCTGCGATAGCGGAGCATGCCGGTGGCCGGCTCGTCCTTGGTCGCGGCCGGGGTGATGCTGGGAACCCTGACCCAGAGAGAGTTCTGGCCCTGGGAAGCCTGCGCGTCGACGGAGTAGCTCCCCGCCCCGGCAACCTGGCAAGTGACGTACGCCCCCGCCTGCCCGTCGAAGACAAGCGAGCCGGCCTGGTGCGCGTCGACGCTGCCAAGCTTCGTGGTGTGGTTCTTGATGGTGCACGTTCCGGCCGTCTGCACGAAGTTGACCTGCCAGGCAGCCATGTGGATGCTGTACGCGGCCGCTGGCTCCTCCTCGCTGCAACCTGCCGCGAGGATCAGGCTGGCCGCGAGGACGGTGAGATCGCTGGGACGAACTGGCACTGCTGCCTCCGTGCGCGGGGACGGGCTCCAGTTTCCCCCAACTCGGCCCGGCGCGGAAGGCGAAAGTCAGAAGCAGTCTGCGAGGCACAGCACCGCGGCCTCGCCCACGCACTGGAAGTCCCACTGCGTGTCGCAGCAGTACGGATCGGCGAAGCAGACGATCTGCGTGCAGACGCTGCAGCTCTTCTTGAGAGCCCCGCCCGTGTCGCACTCGTCGTGCGCGCAGTTGCCGCCCCCGCCGCCGCAGCCGTCATCGACCTGGCCGTTGCAGTTGTTGTCGATCCCGTCGCCGCACGCCTCGGCCACAGGGTTGACGGTCTGCACGCACTTGAGCGAGCCGCCCGTGCACTTCATCGTCCCCTGCCCGCAAGGACCGGAGAGCCCCGTGCTGCACGCGCCGCCGCCGCCGGCAAGGCCGTCGTCGATCTGACCGTTGCAGTCGTTGTCCAGTCCGTCGCAGATCTCCGCCGCGGGCGGCTGGCTCGGCGTGCACACGAGCTTGCCACCCGTGCACATGAACATGCCGGCCGAGCAGGGACCCGACTTGCCGGTGAGACAGGCGTTTCCGCCGCCAGGGTTGCCGTCGTCGATCTGGCCGTTGCAGTCGTTGTCCTTGCCGTCGCAGATCTCGGCCGAGCCGTGCACCTCGCCCGTGCAGGCGCCCCACTTGCCATCGGCGCAGCTCTGCGTTCCCGCCTTGCAGATCCCGACCCCCTTCTGCGAGGGGTCGCCCGTGAAGCACTCCTGCGTCGCGCCGTCCTTGCAGTTGCAGCCCTCGTCGATCTGGCCGTTGCAGTCGTTGTCGTAGCCGTCGCACACTTCCGGCTTCGGGCTGCACGACGGATCGGCCGCGGGCTCGCCGCCGCTCGGCGCCCCCTGCCCCGATCCCGCCGCCCCGATGGCCTCCGCGTCCTCGTCCTCCCCACCGAGATCGATGGCGCGATCGGCCCCGGCGCAGGCGAACAGCGAGATCCCGGCCCAACCGATGGCGACTGCCGCAAGGACCCTGGATGCCACGCTCGTCACAGCTTCTGCTCCAAAAGCAAACCCAAGCAGGCCGCGTGCCAGGTGGCGAGCTGGCTTCGCCTCTGCTGGGAGAGCCATGCTCCAGAGGGAATTCAACTGGTTACGACCGGGGCATGTAGGCAGGACAACCACATCAGCGCCGGCCGGGTGAGGCAGCGGCCCTGGATCGGGCGCGCACCACCGGACTGGCGGCGCCTCCGATCGGGCCGCGCCACCCGGCCCGCCGCGGGCCGGCCGACGTACACCGCGGGTGCCTAACCGAATCGGGGGCGGGCGTGGAGAAGCGAACCGCCAAGGCGCCAAGCACGCCAAGAAATCCGTTGTTTTCCTTGGCGGCCTTGGCGCCTTGGCGGTTCATCCGGCGGCGCTCCCCAGTTCTGGTAGGCACCCGTACACCGCCCCCCGCTTGCGCCCCCGCGCGCCAGCGGGTATTCTACCCTCGGAATACCGGAGGCGCACGCCAATGGCCGCCAGGAAGTTCGCCATCTCCATCCCCGAGGACGTGATGTCGCAGGTCGATCTCGCCGCCGCCGAGCGCGGCCTGACCCGCAGCGGCTTCATCGCGCTGGTCCTCTCCCGGACGGCTCGGGCCAGGTCCGACGCCGCCATATCGCGGCGCATCGACGAGGTGCTGGCCGATCCGAACGTTGCCGCGGAGCAACGGCGCACCGCGGCCGCCTTCGGGTCGCGCTCCCCGGTCGCAGGGCGAGACGCCGAGCGATGGTGATCCGTCAAGGCGACGTGGTCTGGGTCAACCTGCCGCCGCCGAACGGATCCGCACCGGCCGGGCGCCGGCCAGCGGTCGTGTTGCAGCACGATCGCTACAACCTTACGACGCTTGGCACCGTGGTGGTGGTCGCGATCACCTCGAACCTCAAGTACGGGCGCCTGCCGGGAAACGTGGGTCTGCGCCAGGGGGAGGCCGGCCTGCCACGGACTTCGGTTGTGAACGTCACGCAGATCGCGACCGTGGATCGAGCTGACGTCGGCTCGCGGCTGGGCGCGCTGTCCCGTGAAAGGCTGCGGCGAATCTGGGACGGCGTCCGCCTCGTGCTCGAGCCGGAGCAGTGACCGGGTGCGCAGGCGACAACGAGCACGCCGTCGGGTCGGGCGCGAAACCCCGGGCGGCGCGATGCACCCGCACGCCGTCGCCCCGCTGTGCCGCGCCGCGCGGCGGTGCTAGGATCGGTGCCCTCCCCGCCCAACTCCGCTTGCACCGCCATGAGCCGCGCCACACTTCTTCTCTGCTTGCTCGCCACCGCGGCCGTGCTCCCGCTCGGCTGCGCCGGGCCGCAGCCGGCGTCACTGCGCGCCCTGTACTACCGGGCACAAGTGGATCTCGACTGTCCCGGGCCCTACTTGCAGCTCCAGCACCTCGACTCCCGGTCCAAGCTCGTCGTGGGCTGCCAGCGCCGGCTCGTCTACGTGCAGAGCTGCGACGACGGCCCCAAGCGCGACTGCACCTGGAAGGTCGATAGCCCCGTGATGGCGAACGCCGACTGGGCGGCCGGTCGCACGACGCCGCCCGGCGCCCCGGCGGGTCCCACCCACGCCGGCACGTACGGCGAGGGCCCGGCCCCGCCCGGTGCCGACGGCTCCGCGCCGCCGCTCGCCACGGCCCTGTTCGCTCCCGGGGAGGCACCTCGACCCGGCCAGCCGGGGCCGGCCGCCCGCACGTACCCGCCGGGAGCGTCCCGGAGCATCCCTATCCACACCGAGCTGACCGCGCCCGGGACAGCGCCGCCCACGCCTCCCGCCTGGCCCGACACGCGCCGCCCCTACCCCACCGAGCTTTTCGATCCCCTCCCGCCGAGCCGTCCGTCGCGCTGAACCTCGAAGATGTGCGGCCGCTTCACGCTGACGGTGCACGGGATCGAGGACGTGGCCGAAGCGCTGCAGGCCGAGTTGGGCGAGAGCCTGCGCCACGCCTACCGGCCGCACTACAACATCGCGCCGGGCGCGGACCACTGGATCGTGCATGACGAGACCGGGCAGCGCCTGCTCGTGCCGGCCCGTTGGGGCCTGATCAACCGCTGGTGCAAGGATCCGCGTGTCGGCTACCGGCAGATCAACGCCCGGGCAGAGACGCTGGCCGAGCGGCCGGCCTTCCGCCAGGCATTCGCCCACCGGCGTTGCGTCGTCCCCGCCGACGGCTTCTACGAGTGGCACGGCGCGCGCGGCGCGCGCGAGGTCTTCTGGTTCCATGCGCCCGATCGCGCCGTGCTCGCGCTCGCCGGGCTCTACGAGCGCTGGACGGATCCCAAGACGCGGCAGAGCCTGCTCACCTTCACCATCGTGACTACCGCGGCCAACCGCGTGGTGGCCGAGGTGCACGACCGCATGCCGGCGCTGCTCGAGCCAGGCGAGATCCACGCCTGGCTCGGAGGCGACAGAGCGCGCGAGTTGCTGCGGCCGGCGGCCGAGGGCCGCATCGTGGCAACGCCCGCCTCCGGACGCGTGGGCTCGCCGGCCAACGATGGCCCCGAGTGCCTCGTTGCCGACGAGCCGAGCGGGCAGCTCAAGCTGCTCTAGCACTACTGCCGTCGGAATCTCCGGCAGTAGTGCTAGTCAGAACCGCGCGCCGAGCACCGGCACGTGCAGCTCGCTGCGCTGGGCCACGCCGAAGCGCACCATGTCCTCGACGCTGTACATGGGGCGCACCTCGATGGCAGGCACACCGAGCCGCAGCGCCGAGCCGTCGAAGCCGACGAGCGCAGGAAGCAACCTGGCGCGGGCGGAGCGGGCGTGCCGTTCGCGCTGCGGCGGCGCCCAGCGGCCGCTCGGCCCCCGCGGCGCGGCCCCGCCGGGCGCAGGGTAGGCGCCGGGCGGGCTCGCTCCCGGGTAGGGTCCAGGCGCAGGACCGGGGACGGGCCCGCCTGGTCCCGGCGGGGCAGCACCAGGCCTACCGGGAAGAGG
>JACQWT010000186.1 GCA_016209145.1 Deltaproteobacteria bacterium
CAGCCCCGCCTGACGAGCCGGGTGTTGGAATGCGTGAAAGGTTGCCACGGCGGTGCCGGCAGATCCGGCACCAGGGCGAGCGCTCGGGCAGTCGATACGCTCACGTGCCGCCGCGCGCCGCCGTTCGCCTCCGCGCCCGCCACACGAGGGCGCACGGCAGCACCAGCACGGCAGCGCAGAGGCAGCAGATCTCGCCCGTGGCGGCGGCAATGCCGAAGCTGTGGATCGCCTGGTTGATGGACAGGGTGAGCGCCAGGTACCCGAGGATGGTGGTGAGCGAGCAGAGGATCACGGCTCCCCCGGTCTCGACCACCACGCGCCGGATGTCGCCGCCGCCGGCCAGCCGGTAGCGCTGCATGATGTTCACGGCGTAGTCCGCGCCGACCCCGATGGTGATGGGCAGCGCCACGAAGTTGAGGAAGTTCAGCCGCAAGGGCTCGACCTCGATGCCGGCAGGGCCGAGGTGGCTCTTCCACACCGCCAGCACGCCCAGCATCCAGCACAGCCCCATCAGCACCGAGCCCACGACCCACAGCGCGGAGGCGCGCCCGCGGAACGCCAGGAGCACGATGAGAAGGGTAGCCAGCAATGACACGGCCATGGCCCGGGGGGCGTCCTCGATCACCGCCAAGAACATGTCGGCGTAGACCACGCTGTGACCGCTCCCCTTGACGACCGAGCCGTCGGGCAACGCGGTCGTGCGGAAGGTGTCCGCCCAGAGCATGAGGTACTTGCCGTCCCAGACGCTGCGGCCCCGCGTGGGCACGATGTACACCAGCCGGCCACGCGTGCCGTCGCGCTCCACGAAGGAGCCGACCACCTGCTCGGGGAGATCTTCGATGCCGATGGGACGCAGATCCTTGGGCGGCAGGTACTGCCGGAGCTTCTCCCAGTCGGCCGGCGCCATGGCACCCTTGTCGTGGGCCTGCTCGATCTTGGCGCGGGCAGCCTGGATGAGCGCGATCTTCTTCTCCTGGTCCCGCGGCAGTAGGGAGTAGACGGTGACGACCTCCTCGAAGGGCTTGAGCTCGGCCGGGGCGGCATCCTTGCGCCGGTCGAGCTCCTGCTTGAGCGCCGGTACCTGCTCGAGACGCTCGACCACGATGGCCAGGCCGTCCTGCCCCTGGCGGCCGACGATGTCGTCGACGAGCACGCTCAGGCGGCGCGCCTCCGACGGCGCGAGCTTGGGCTCGTTGCGGATGTTCTTCATGTTGTACTCGAGCGGATCCGCAGCGATGTAGCGGTAGCCGAGCACTGCCGCCCCGAGCGCAAGTGCCAGGGCCGCCCCGGTCACGAGGCGCGGGGCCCGGCCGGAGAGCCAGGCGAAGGGCCGGCCGTACAGGCCGCGCAACCCGCCCACCACGCCCGCGGGCGGCTTGATGGCGCGCACGCGCTCGGCGATGGCGAGGATGGCCGGCAGAAACAGATAGGTCGCCAGCCAGCAAAGCAGCATGCCGGTGCCGCCGATGATGCCGAAGTGCTTGAAGCCCCTGAAGTCGGTCACCGCCAGCGAGCCGTACGCGGCGGTGGCGGCGCTCGATGCGGCCAGCGTGCCGAGCCAGGTCTCCCGGTGAGCCAGGAAGGCGCTCTGGGCCGGCGCGAGCGCCCGGCGCGCCTCCAGGTAGCGCGCCATGTAGATGATGCTGAAGTTGATGCCGTTGCCCACGACGATGCTCACCAGAAAGCCCGTCGACGTGTTCAGGTGGCCGACCAGCAGGTAGGCGAGGCCGAAGGTCCACAGCACGCCTACACCCACGGTCAGCGTCATGGCCACGAGCGTGCGCAGGCGCAGATAGAAGAGGAAGACGACGCCCAGGATGAGGACCACGCCCCAGAAGCCGACGTGGGCCAGATCGCCCTTGACCTGCGCGTACTCCTCGGCCCCGGTGATGAGGTTGCCGGTGAAGCCGATGCGCATGCTCCGGTCGAAGCGCTCCGGCCCCACGCGGGCGACGGCCTCGCGCACCCGCGCGAGCAGCGCCTGCGTGCGCTCGACGTCGCCGATCCCGATCGGCGTGCGCACCAGCACCACCGCCGTGTGCGTCTCGGGGTCGAGGAAGTAGCCGTCGGGATAGCGGGCCTTCTGGTCGCGCTCTTGCTGGGTGCGCTTCTGGAGGCGCTCGCGGATGCTCTGCTCCGTGAGCGGCGGCGGCGGCTGGTCGTCGTCCAGCAGCAGATCGGCGCGCCGGCCGACCTCGTAGTCGTAACGCGCCTCGATCTCGTCGTGGATCTCCCGGATGAGGTCCAGCGGCGCGTACAGGAACCGGTTCTGATCGAAGAAGGCATGCGCCTCGCGCACGCCGTCGTCAACCCGACCCACGAGCGGCGGCCCGATGGCGCGCAGCTCCGGCGCGAGCGCGTCGACGAACCGCTGGAGCGCGCGGTTGTCGCTGCCCTCGGCCACCACTGCCAGGTTCGAGACCGCCGGCAGCCGCTCGGCCACGCGCGCGGCCACAATCACGCTCTCCTTGTTCTCCGGCAGCAGCTCGCCCAGGCTCGTGCGCAGCGTGAGCCGCGCGGCCAAGGCGCCGGCGAACAGCGTGGAGACCAGGGCGAGGCAGAGCACCGACCAGGGGTGGCCGGTTTGCACGTCGGACAGGCGCCGCAGGGCCCACGCCATCGGCGCACCGCCCCGCGCGCGCCCCACCGAGGAGGGAGCGGCCTCGCGCCCCGACGAACGCGCCGGCGGTGTCAGCGCTTCGCCCGGCTTCGGGTCGGGAGCCATGGGAGGCGTCATAGCACGCCGCCGTAGCAGCCGCTGTTCGGCCGCGGCGGCATGTTCTATGAACTGCGGGCCAAGGAGACCAGCTCGTGCCCAGGGTGCTTCTCGATGTTTCGGTGCTCGGCAGCCAATCGCGGGGCCGGGGCATCGGCCGCTACGTGGCCGACCTGGGCCGGGCGCTGGCCCGTGCGGCCGGGCCGGACTGCGACCTCGAGTTGCTCGGCGTCGAGCGCCTGCCCTGGCTGCGGCCGGCCGTCGTCACCCGCGAGCTCGCCGGGGCCATCGACCGGCTCACGCACGCCGGCGCACCGTGCGAGGGCCACATGGCCTGGGCCTATCGGCTGCGCCTGGGCATGGCCGCCGCGGCGCGCGCGGCCGGGGCGGATCTGCTCCACTGCGGCCATCCCGACGCCACGCCGCTCGGCCGCACCGGCTGCCCGCGCCTCACGACCTGCCACGATCTCATCCCGCTGCGCTGGCCCCGCGAGTACCTGACCTGGAAGGACGGCTACCGCATCGGGCAGCGCCTCCTGGATCGCCGCCGCTACCTCTGGGCCGACCACATCATTGCCGTGAGCGAGGCCACCGCAGCCGATCTCGTGGCCCGGCTCGCCGTTCCCGCGCGGCGGATCAGCGTGGTTCCCAACGGCCTCGATCTGACGCAGTGGCCATCGCAGCCTCAGCCCGGCGACGACGCCGTGTGCGCCGGCCACGGGCTGGAGCCGCAGCGGTTCTTGCTGTGCGTCGGCTCGGCGGACTGGCGCAAGAACTGCATCGGTGTGCTGCACGCCCTGGCCGTCTGCCGGCGCCGGCAGCCGGCGCTCGACTTGCGCCTGGCGTGGGCGGGAGAGACGCGCCCGGCCCTGCTCGGACGGCTGCGGCTCGGAGCCCGCGCGCTGGGCGTGGCGCCGGCCGTGCAGCTTCTGGGGGAGATGACACGGGAGCACCTCGGGGCCCTGTATCGGACGGCGGCGGCCACCCTGGTCGTGTCGTGGCAGGAGGGCTTCGGCTACCCCGTCCTGGAGGCGATGGCCTCGGGGTGCCCTGTCGTGGCGAGCAACTGCTCCAGCTTGCCCGAGGTGGCGGGCGACGCCGCCATCTTGGTCGATCCCGACTGCCCCGAGGCCATCGCCGCGGCCGCGCTCTGCCCGGTCGAGAGCCCGGCCGAGCGCCTCCGCCTGGCCGAGGCCGGCCTGGCGCGGGCCCGACGCTTCAGCGCCGAGCGCTGCGCGCAGGAGACGCTGGCGGTCTACCGCCAGGTGCTGCGCGGCGCCGCGGCTTGAGCCGGGCCGTACCCGTTCACGGCATTTCGGCGCCGGCAACGACGGCTCGCCGAGTCGGCCGCGATCGCGGCCTACGTCCTCGGCCCGGGTCCTCACGTACAGGAGTACGCTGCGGCCCGGGCCTCCGGAGCGCTGCTCCGCTTGCCAGTCCCGCCGCGCTCGCGGCCGCCTGACGAGCCGACTGGGAGAAGGCGTGAACGCGTGAGCCGGGCCGACGCCACGAGCGCGCCGAGCCCCAGCAGCAGCGCGCCGGGCGGCGAGCCTCCGGCCCTGCCCGCTGCGGCGCACTGGCAGCCCGGCTCCTCGGGCGGCGGCTCGTCCACGCAGTCCTTGGCGAAGCCGTGCCGCGGCGTGGGATCGCAGGCCCCGGCGTCGGGCCCGGGATCGGCGGGCGGGTAGGCGGCGCACACGGCGGCCACGTCGTCGGCCTCCAGGGAGCGCAGCTCGGTCTCGCCCATGACGTACGTGGTGCGCATCGTAGCCTTTGGGTCCTGCGCGTGGGCAATCCCGAGGAAATGTCCGGCCTCGTGCGTGATGATCGAGAGCAGGTCGTACTGGACGCCGACGTCACCGGTCGTGATCGGGATGGTGGCCGAGTTGATCTCGAGGTCCGCGTCGAAGATCTCGCCCGTGTCGAGCTGATACGTGACCGTCGTAAGAGCCAGGGCGTTGCTGCTGCCGTAGGGCCAGTCGGCGTCGCGGAAGACGATGACGTTGGCGTTGCCGCCCTGCTGGTTGTACTCGTGCCGGGCGCATGCCACCGGACCGAGATTCACGGGGTGCATGTTCGGTCCCGCACCGTCGCAGTCAACGTTCTCCCAGGCCGCGAAAGCCTCCGTGGCCACGCCGTTGGCCGTCTGCCAGTCCACCTTCGCACTAGCGTCTTGCTGGACGGAGTAGCCGAAGCAGGGCTTGCTCCAGTACAGCGGGATCTGGCAGTCGGTCTTGCGCGCCGGCTTGCACTGCTCGCCCGGCGAGCCGTCCGGGCAGACGGCCGTGCGGCAGTAGGCCCCGGCGGCAGAGCTGAAGAGCAGCACGACGCCGAGCGCGCCGGCCGCGCCCCGGCGGGCGCCAAGCGGCCGCCGCTCAGGGCCGGGCATCGCGTCGCGCCTTGGCGGCCCGCACCGCGGCGATGGCGGAGTCGAGATCGCGATCGTCGAGCTCGCTCGTCACCGGCACGACGCGCCTGCCGCGCGGGTGCAGGAGCAGGCCGATCTCCCCGCTGCGCCGCAGGCGGGCAGGCGCGCCGGCGCTCGCCTCACGGATGGGGTAGTGCCCCTGGGCCATGCCCGAGACGACCAGCTCGCCGTCACCCGCGCGCGTGAGGAAGAGCAGCGAGAGCGAGCCCGGCTCGATCTGCGCCTCGCCCGAAACCTGCTGCCCGATCTTGCCCACGACCCCGCCCAGGGTGCGCACCCAGAGATCCTTCTCCGCCGGCCCGAGCAGCGTCTGCTGTGCCGCGAGCTTGGTGTAGGTGACGATGCGGCGGCCGCCGCCGAGCTCGATCCAGAGGCTCCGGCGCTCGATCGCGCGCGCCACGACAGCATGCGTGGAGCGCGCCACCAGCTCGTCGAGGCTGAAGGCAACGGCCACGGCCGCGCGCGCCGGCACCGGCCCCTGCCAGGGAGCCGTGGGATCGGCGGCAAGCACCGCCAAGGCGAAGAGGCAAGCCAAGAGCTGCCGCATGGCGCAAGCATAGCACGGGAAGACGCTCGGCGGCTCGGGCGCCACGTTCCGCGAGCGCATCATCATTTACCTCAAGCTCATCGAGAACGGCCAGAACCTCGGCAAGCAGTGGATGGTGACCTACCGCCAGGACAACGTGCCCGTCGGCTACGGCCAGATCGCCACGCCGAACGGCTGGGGCTACCGCGACAGCTTCGGCTACCAGGACGGCTCGGCCGGCAACGTCTGCTCGCACGGCTGCAGCTCGTTCCGCGGCTTCGGCATGTTCCACGACGGGAGCGGCATCGGCTACTGCGGCACGCAGACCGGCAACAACGGCTGCCGCGACGGCAACAACATCTGCTGGGTGCCGCGCAGCATGGGCTGCAACGTCGGCAGCGCGCGCTGCGCCTACCTGGTCGATCCCGGCGAGGGCGTGATCTACGCGGCGCGCTGAACGCGGCTACCTGCCGTCACCGCGTGCGCGCAGCATGCGGCGCATCACCTTGTTCGATGCGGTGCGCGGCAGGCTTTCTACCAGCACCACCTCGTGCACCCGGAACAGCGGGTTCATCTCCCGGCTGATGGCCTGCTGCAACTCGGCGCGGAGCTGCGTCGCGCTCGCGCCCTCGGCCCCGGGCGCGGGCACGGCGTAGACCACTAGCCGGCTGGGCCCGCCCTCCGGCGGCTCCGCGGCGACGGCAGCGGTTTCCACCACCGCCGGGCAGGCGTTGCAGACGCGCTCGATCTCGGCGCTCGCCACCTTGATGCCGCCGAGCTTCATCGTGTCGTCCACGCGGCCCATCGCCCGCACGTAGCCGCCGCCCAGGTGCTTCATCTGGTCGCCGTGACGCCGCAGCAGCTCGCCCCGCGGCCCCCGGGGCATGCCGGCGAAGTAGATCTCGTGGTGGTCGCCGCCGAGCAGCCGGTTCGAGCTGCCGAGCATGGGCGCCGCGAGGCACAGCTCGCCCTGCTCGGCCGGCCGGCCCTGCTCGTCGAGGATCACGAAGTCGCAGCCGAGCGCCGGCGTGCTGAAGGCCGCGGGGACCTGGGGCTGCACCAGCGTGCCGGCGATGTAGCCGCCCCCGATCTCGGTGCCCCCGCAGTACTCGATGACCGGCCGGTAGCCCGCGCGGCCCATGAGCCAGAGCATCTCGTCGGGGCTCGATGACTCGCCCGTGGAGCTGAACAGGCGCAGGCCCGACCAGTCGAGGCCGTCCATGCAGTCCGACGCCTTCCATGCCTTGACCAGGCTGGGCACCAGCCCGAGCATCGTGACACGCGCGTCCTGCACGAACCGGCCGAAGGGCCGGGCAAGGGAGCTGCCGTCGAACAGCGCGATGGCGGCGTCGTTGAGAAGGCTGGCGTAGATGAGCCAGGGCCCCATCATCCAGCCGAGGCTCGTCGGCCAGGCCACGATGTCGCCGCGGCGCAGGTCGTGGTGCGCCCAGCCGTCGGCCGCCGCCTTGATCGGCGTCGTGTGGCTCCAGGGAATGGCCTTGGGCTCGCCGGTCGTGCCCGAGGAGAAGAGCACGTTGGTCGGCGCCTCTGCTTCGGCGACAGCATAGGGTGGCGCCGCGTCGCTCGCCGGCGCAGTTGCCAGGAAGTCGCACCAGGAGATGTCTCCGGCACGCAGGCTGGCTGCGAGCGGGCCCTCGGCCGCCAGCACGATCGCGCGTGGTGCGCCGGCACGCACTACGCGCTCGTAGAGCGGCAGCGCCTTGCCGGCCCGCAGGACCACGTCCTGCGTGAAGATCGCCTTGGCCTGGCCGATGCGCAGCCGCGTCGCGATCTCGGGGGCGGCGAAGCTGTCGGCGATGCTCACCACGACCGCGCCGGCGATCACGATGCCGAGGTAGATCTGCACGGCCTCGTAGCTCATGGGCAGGCAGACGGCGATGGCGTCCCCCGGACCGAACCCGGCCGCCCCCAGGGCGCGCGCCACGCGGGCGCACTCGAGCCGCAGCTCGCCCAGGCTGTGGCGCTCGACCGCGCCACCCTCGCGCTGGTAGACCACGGCGAGGGCCGCGGGATCGCGCTCCAGCGCCGCGCGCGCGATGTTGAGACGCATGCCCGCGAGCCAGCGCGCGTGCTCCGCTCCGGCCGAAAGATCGAGGATGCGCTCGGCGGGACGGTCGGCCGCGATGCGCAGCCTCTGCAGCATCTCCGACCAGTGCGCCTCGGGCTGCTCGACCGAGCGGCGGTGATACGCGCGGTAGTCGCCGCCCATGACGCCGCCGAGGTTGGTCGCGGCCATTTCCTCCTCGCCGGGAACCCAGCCCGGCGCCGGACCGCGCGTACCATCCCAGCCGGCGAAGCAGACATCGTGGACGAGCCGGTGGACGGCGAAGGGATGCGCCGGCACAAGCACGCCCCGAGCGATGCGCCGCCAGGAGCCCAGCGGATCGGCCGAATCGAGCTCGGCCTGGAGCTTCGGCGCCAGTGCCTCCGCCTCGGGACGCGCGAGACCGAGCCGGGCGAGCGCCTCGACGCCGGGAAGCTCGATCGCGCCCTGACGCCCGTTCATGGCAGGAGCAACGCGCCGCGGCCGGGAGGCGTCAAGGGGCGCCGGGCGATTGTCCGGTTGGCACCCATGCCCTGGGCGGGCCGACTTCCGGCAGCCGGCCTCAGGCGGCGTCCGATGCGTCCGTGGGCTCGACCCCTGGCAAGGCCGCGCCGGTGGCCCGGTGGCGCAGCACGTCAGGGCACAGATCGACGCCTCCGGGCCAGCATAGTGTGCCGGCCTCCTCGTCGAGCCTCACGCGCCGGAAGAAGTCGACGTCCGCGAAAGGCAGGAAGACGCCGCCGCGGCCGACGAGCCAGCGACTGAAGTCGATCGTGCCGCGCGAGCCGTCGGTGAACTCGAGCTCGATCCAGTACTCTTCCAGGAGGCGGAAGCTGCGGACCTTGATGGCCATGGGCGACTCCAGATGTCAGCTGAGAGGTTCGATCTTCTGCGGCGGTTGGCCAGCACGCATGGCCCGCCAGTTGGCCGCCAGCTCGTCCTGGTGAGCCGCCGCCCATTCCAGCACCAGCGACAGCACGCGGGGAGAGAGCTCGCTCCGGAGCACCGCCAGCGGCCGGACGGCGACCCAAGCCTCACGGTCACCGTAGCTCGCATGGAAGTGCGGCGGCGGATGTTCCTCGAAGTACATCCTGATCACGATCCCAAGGAATCGAGAGATCTCGGGCATGCAGCGCTCGCAGGTCGATTCTGGGCGATGGGAGCGCAGGGCGCAAGCTCGGCGACTGCGACGGCGGGATGCGCGCCCGATGGGGAGGTGATCGGCTGGTCAATTCCCGCTTTCCGGGAATTGAAGCCCCGATCACCGCGTCATCGACCCTTCAACTCCCGCTTTCCGGGAATGAAGCCCCGATCGGCGGCGCAATTCCCGGAGCTGGCCGGCCGTGCAGGAAAACGTCGCCGGATCGCCCCCAGGCGAGGCGGCACGACATCGCGGAGGGGAGGAGGCCCCACTCGTCCCGCCAGCGCGCCCGGAGCGATTCGAACGCTCGACCGTCGGCTTAGAAGGCCGCTGCTCTATCCGGCTGAGCTACGGGCGCAAGATATTGATATTGCAAGATTTGTAGCGGCGGCGTCCACTTCGGCCGGCCGGCACGCACCGAGGTGCGGCGCGAGGTGCAGGCGCCAGCGGCCTGCGTCGTCGGCGGCTGCGCGATGCGTGGCGCGCCGACGTTCCAGCCACGGGCCGGCCAGCTCGGCGAGGGTCGGCACGCTCTTCGGGTCGCGGGGCAGGCCGGCGCGTCCCGCCGCGATGTCGCCGGTGATCTTGGCCCGGACTTGCTCGGCCAGCTCGCGAGTCTCGAAGCCCCCCGCGTAGCGCCGGCGCCCGTGCTCCCGCCAGGACACCGCCCAGTTGTCCGGGCCGCGCCGGTAGACGCTGCCCTGGCCATGCGCTCGCCGGTGTTGGCGCCGCGCCATCATCGCCCCCCGCGCCGTCGAGGGGCCGGCGCGATGATGCGCGACGGATCTTCGGCGAGCGCGTCGAGCCCGAGTCGCAGCGCCGCCCGCGCGATGCTGTGCCGCGAGCCGACGGGGATGCGCTCGGCCAGCGCGTTGAGTCGGTCGGCGTCCGCGGCGTCGAGCCGCAGGCCGAGGGTCACCCCAAGCCGCCCGCTGTCGCCGCTTCGCCGCCGTTTCGCCATGCGCGCATGATGCACCCCACTACAGCCTGAGTCAAGGTCGGTCAGCAGCGCTGGCAGCGCTAGCACCAGGCCTCAGCGCTTGCAAAGCTAGCACTGCTAGCGACAGCGCCGTGCTACTCTCGACGCGATGCCGGGAAACGCCAGAAGGAAACCGCCGGGCGGCAAGCGAGTCAGCCGAGCCGAGGTCGAGCGCCGCATGGCCGAGGTCGAGCGGCTCGCGCTCGAAGGCCGGTCACGGAGCGAGATCGTCGCCGCGCTCCGCGAGCTGGGCACCGCGCCCAGCACGACGGACGCCTACCTGGCTCGCGTGCGCGACAGATGGATCGCCGACGGCGAAGCAGGTCGGCCCGCCGAGCGGGAGCGGGCCGTGGCACGGTTGCGTGGGTTGTCGCGCTCGGCCGAGGCACGGGGTGCGTTCGGCGCGAGCGTCGCCGCCGAGCGGCTCGCGGCGGAGATCCTCGGCCTTCGAGCGCCCGAGCGACACGAGGTCACGGGCGACGGCGTCGGTAAGCTCGTGTTCACCGTGGAGGTGCCCGAGCTATCCACCGAGGTGCGCGACGCGGAGGCGGCGGCGCGGGCGAACCGCCAGATCGCCGCGGCCGAACGCCGCATGTCGTCAAGCGGCGCGCCCGAGCCGTCCCGGCGCGGACCGGGCGAGAACGCGCCGGTGGCCCCGGCCGCACCTCCCCCCTCGCCCAGCCGCGCGAGCCCCGCCTTGCCTGCTACGGCAAGCACAGCGCCTACGTTTCGCGGCCCGTCCCGGGAGCGGCAGCCGCTCGGGCCGGTGCTCGCGGCGCTCGGCCGCGGGGATCGAAGCGCTCGGCAGCGCTGGGCCTTCTGAAGCCGGCTGGCCGCCGAGCGAGGGCGCAGCGTCCGCGCCGCCAGGGTCCGCGCCCCACGTCCCACGACCCTCTGCCGACCCGCGGGCTGCCGCGGGAGCGCCCGTCCGAACGACGCTCAGCGTGTGCGACGGGCTCTGGGTTTGGTCACCACAGGGCGCTCAAGCGCCCCCAGGACTTCCGAAACCACTCGTTCGGCTTGGTCCTCGATCAGCGTCTGCTGCTCGGGCCGGCGGCGCGTCGCCGGTACTTCCGGCATGAACTCGCGCATGACGCATTCGGCGTTGCAGAACGTTCGTTCGGGATGTGCACGGCGGGTCATGATTCACACTCGGTAGTGGCGCGCAATCTGGCGCGGATTGAGATCTGGCTCAAAGTAGTGTTTCCGTCGAACCCACACAAAGCCGTCGCCCTTCGTGATGACGGCCACGTCGATGGGCCCGCCAACCGTCTCTTCCTCGGCAGCCACTCGTCGCCTGAACGACGTCAGGTTGACGAGCGCCTCTGCCATCGCCCCCAACTCGCTCTTCGGAAGGAAGGCCACCATACTCGTCACGGGGGCCGAGAACTCCTCGTGCCGAAAGCGTTCGAGAACGTCCCACAGCGGGGGGAGCGCGCCTTGCACATACTGGCGCATGCGCCGGACCATCGTTGACATGCGCTGCTTCGAGAGCCCCGGAAGCTGCGTCACCGCCTTGTTCGCCAGTTCCGCAACGAGCCCAGCGACAACCTGCTTGGTGAGCTCCTCCAGCCGCGGGTCGATGCCCTCCATGAAGGAGTACACCATCTCGGACTGGGCGAAGGGACGGATGATCGCCGCTTTGCTGTGCGAAATTGCGTCGCGGCCTCGTTCGGCCCAGCGCAACTTGCCGGCGACGACATCCCCGACCACCAGCTCCACCATCGAAGGGAAATGCTCGGCCACTCCAAAGCCCGCCATGACCAAACCCGTGGCGTCGGGCATGAACACGGCGCGGCGCAAACGGTCGAACACGAGATCGGCAAGCTGCTCATAGCCGGCCCGCCCAAGCGGGGTATTGGCGAGCGCTTCCCTCAGGGCCCGCAGAACCGCCGGCCTGTAGCGTCTTCGGAGCGCGGCCGTCCCGAGAGGCCGCGCCAACAGCTTGCCCCTCCGGTTGTCCCGGCGAAGCTGCTCGATTTCGGACCCAAGAAGCCGGGCCAACAATCGCCGCGCCTCGCTCTCCGAGAGCTGCCCGTGTTCGTCCATGTACTGCCGGAGCTTCCGTTCGACGCTCGCCCTAAGGGCGCCCACGGCAAGCCCAACGTGCCTGAGCACGGCCGCTTCCTGGACCTCTGGCGGGAAGAGGGCGCTCCGCCGCTCGACAAAGGCGAGGAAGTCTCGCGCGAAGTCGCGCACCGTGCGGAGAGCCCGGACGTTCTGCTGGCGGTACTCCTTGATGAGCATTTCCCACGGCGCGTCCTGGATCGCCGTGCCCCCACAGAGCATGGCAGCGACAGGTGCCGTCTCGCTCAAGAGGAACAGCTTGTCGGCGGAGTTGTAGATCTTGGTGCCAGCGTGGCCGCCGATCGTCAGCGCGCTGTCGGTCGCCAGCGCCACCCCCAGCGCATTCATGAGGCAAACCTCTGCGGTCATCGTCGTCGCAGCCCTGGCGAAGGAGACGCTAGCAACGACGGTTCCAGGTGTCCAGCGCGAGGGCAAAACCAGCGGCACGGCGCCGGGCCTCGCGGAGCGGGGCGACGAGGCGGCGAGGCGTCCCGGGATGGGGCCAGCGGCCGGCACGCCGGGGGGTGGGGCCCAGGGTCGCAGACGCCACAGGCACGCCGCAGCCCGGCCAGGACGCAGCGGAGGGAGGCCAGGCGCCTGGCGGGGCGGAAGGCCAGGGCGCCGCCGGCAGACCCGGGGCGGGCGCTGAGCGCGGCAGGCGGGGGCAGCGACGGCCGGGCGGGGAAAAAGGGGGCAGGGTGTCGGTCGTGGCCGCCACGCCGGCCGAGCGGCCGGCCGACAGGTTCCGAACCCGTGCGCCGATGCCGCGGAAGCAGCCGGGATCGTGGGGCATTCACGAGATCGGTGCCCGCGCGGGAATCGTCCCGGACGATTCGTTTTCGGCGCGGCCGCGTGATTCCGCGTCGTTGCGCGCGCCGCGGCCAGCGGTGCCGAGCACGTGGGCGACTCCGCCGACCAGCATGGTACGGTGCGGCCAGGAGGGACAGGCGCATGACGAAGTGGAGCAGTTGGGCAGTCGCCGCCGCGGCGTGCGGACTGATCACGTGGCCGGCATGCGGCAGCGACAAGCCAGTGCCGATCAAGCCGGACACACCGACCCCAAGCACCACGCTGCCGGACGGTGGTGGTGGTGCTGGCGGCGGCGGCGAGCCTGCCAGCTCGATTGCGGGCTACGTCAGCGGCAGCCGCTTGCGGGCTCGCTACTACCAGGGGGCCGACGGCTCGAAGGCGTACATCGGCTTGTACGACTCGCAACTGAGCGTGCAGTGCAACTTCGCTAGGAGTGTGTCGGAGAAAGCGTGCTCGAAATGGTCCAAGTTATCGAAATCGCTCACTTTACTCTGACGCTGGAACCGAACAATTCCGCGCACTTAGTTTTTTCTCCGACAGACTCCTAGGGCGAGCGACGGGAAGACCCGGTGCCTGCCCGCTGGCCTCGCCGCCGCGTCCTCCTACTTCACCGACGCTGCCTGCACCCAGCCCGCTGCCTACGTGACCAAGGGGTGCCCCCCTGGCGCGTACGCTCTCCTGTACTTGGGGAAGTGCGTGCCCTACCAGCGCGAGGTCCGGCCTGTCGCGAAGCCGTCAGCGACCCTCTACTCGAACGCTGGCGGTCCGTGCGTCGACGCGACTAGCTCGCTGAACAAGAGCTCAGACTTCTACAGCCTCGGTGCCGAGGTCGCCTCCAGCACGTTCGTGGAGGGAGTCGAGATGACCGAGTAGAACTACGGGCACAGCGCGATCGTGCTGCTCGACGCGCCGCGCGGCATCGATGGCCAGCGCCGCCCCAGGGCCGCGGCAGCAAGACGGCGGCAGCGTGGCGCGCCCCACGAGCCGCGACCAGTGCGCGCGGCCACGGCCGGCGGGGTGCACCGCGGACTCCAACCTCCACGGAGCCGGCGCGAGGCGGGCTAGCCCTGCCTGCGCCGTCAGCTACGCCGCCGATGGACCGCGACGCCGGGGAGCGGCGCGGAGCAGTCGCGACACGTCCACGTCGAGCCCCTCGCACAGCCGCGCGACCGTGGTGAGCGTGGCGTTCACGTCGGCGGCCTCCACTTGCTGCCAGAGGCGCGTGGACATCTCGCAGCGGTGCGCGGCCTCTTCCTGCGTCCAGCCCCTTGCGATCCGGAGACGACGCGCGTTGAACGCGAGACGCTCTTGAAGCGCAGCGTACGCAGGGCTTCCGTACTGCGCCTCCCGTTCCGTCCGCCCCTCCGTGCCAACGTGGGTGAGACAGTCGCCCCCCCGGCGCCGTAGCCCTCGCGGGACCCCACGCAGGAAAGCCCCAGAGCCACGGCCGCCGCCTCGGCGATGCACGTGGATGTCGCTCCAGTGTCGATCAGGAGGAACCCGGTCACAGGGAGCGGCACCGGCTGCCGATCCGCAAGGAGCGCCGCTTCATGGGCGCCAGGTACTCGCCATTCGCCGATGAGTACCGGACCGAGCGCGCGCAACAGGCCCTTCTCGAACCTACGCTCGAAAAAGGTCGGCACACGTGCTGCATTGCCGTGCGGAACAGCATGCTGCTGGCTGCCGCTGCGCCCCCGTCGCGCGCGCGTCCGCGCTCGCAGCCGTCGGGCGGCCTCGCCCTTGGCCACGTCACATCACTCCGAGTTGCCATGAGAGCGACGTGGTGACGGGGAGACGAACCACCTCGCCCACAAGGAAGACGCCGCGCAGCCCGTAGCGCGCAACGCCGGCAGCGTAGGCTGCGCCGAACTGCCTGAAGAACTCGACGGGCTGGCCATCCTTGAACAGCACGAACTCGCCCGGGTGCTCGCCCAGGAACTGATCGAGCTGTCCCTCGAAGGCCCTCTGCTCCTCCTCGATCGTCACAACCGCGACACCTCCTCGGGCAGCATAGCAGGGTTCCAGGCCTGCCGGCGAGCCTGCGCATCCGCACAGGGGTACACACATCGCTACTGCCGGCGCCCGAAGCCCATTCCCGCCGGGCCAGGCACGCAGCTAGGGCCGCATGCCGCGCCGGCGCGCGCGCACGTAGCGGCGCACCGTCTCGGCGTCGGTGCCTTGGGGGTCGTCGGGCGGCCGCAAGCCGAGCGCGACGGCGAGGGCGCACACCGTGTCGACGTAGCGCACCTCGGCCTCCTTGCCGCGCTTGTTTCGGCGCGCGCGCACGGCGGCGCGCCAGAGTTCTAGCGGCGCGTCGGTGGGACCGAAGACTTGCAGCCATCGGCGCTGAGCCCAACGGGCTTCACTCCGCTCTTGATCTTCCATGCCTTCGCGCCAGTCGGCCGGCAGCTCGTCGTGCTCGCGCACGGCCTGCTCGACGCAGGCGGCGAGGAACGCGATCTTGTTGGGCCTGCTGTCCCGTGACACGCCGTGCAGCACCTGGATCGCGCGCCGGGCCGCGCCGCCGAGGTTGGCGCGCTCCGCGGCCTCGCGGACGACGCCCGCCTCGAATGCAGCCGCCAGCTCGCGCCCCGACGGATCGCTGCGTTGGAGCCGGCGCTGCCGTTCGGCGGGGGTGTGCGGCCAGCCGGCAAGCTCGTATGCGATGGCCTTCGCCTCATCGAGCAGCCGGAGCGCCGCCGCCGCATGCGCGTCGAGCTTGACCGCGTTGGCGTGGCGAGCCGTCGGCGGTGTCGGGGCGGGGCGCTTCATGGCTTCCGAAAGTCTGTCCTGTGTGGGGACGAGTTCGGTAGCCACACTGTAGCCAAATGCACCCGCTACGGGCCTACTCGGAGTGATCCCGAGTGATCACATCTCGAGCAAGATTGCCTTGTTTTGCAGGGGTCCTGCGCATGTTCTGTGATCACGTGTGATCCGTCCTTGGAGGCTTAGAAGGCCGCTGCTCTATCCGGCTGAGCTACGGGCGCCTGCGGCCGGCTCGTGCCGGCGCGAGCGCCAGTGTAGCAGCCCCTTCGGCGGCGCCGGTAGCGGCAGGTGGGCGTCCCGGCGCTTGCGCCTACCGCTTCTGCTATGATGATGCCCTGTCGCGCCCGTGGGCGCCCCTTGGCCCGAGGAGATCCAGATGAACAGGCAGACTCTTCCGTGGCTGGCCGCGGCGTTGCTCGTCGCAGCGTCCGCCGCCTACTCGCAGCACGCGGCCGCCTTGCCCGCGACGATAACCCAGCAGGGCCGCCTCTACGATGCCAAGAGCGGGCAGCCGGTCGAAGGCGAGATCGAGGTCGCCTTCGCCCTCTACGACAACCAGATCGCCCCGACGCCGGTGTGGATCGAGATCCAGAAGGTGGCTTTCGAGGACGGGTACTTCAGCGCGCAGCTCGGCTCGGTCATGAAGTTCCAGGACAACACCTTCGACGGCTCGCCGCGCTACCTGGGCATCAGCGTGGGCGACGATCCGGAGATGACGCCGCGCGCCGTGGTCGGCAGCGTGCCCTACGCTCTAGTGGCCGAGAACGCCGTCGGCGACATCACGCCGAGCTCCGTGACCATCGCGGACTACGGCGAGGTCATCGACAGCAAGGGCAAGTGGGTCGGCGACCCCACGGGGCTCGTGGGCCCGGCCGGGCCGAAGGGCGACAAGGGCGAGACGGGCCAGGTGGGCCCGCCGGGGCCGCAGGGCCCGCAGGGGCTCACGGGGCCGCAGGGCCTGACCGGGCCGCAGGGGCCGGTGGGCCCGCAGGGACCGCAAGGCCCCGTCGGGGCGATGGGGCCTTCCGGCCCCAAGGGCGACCCGGGCCCGCAGGGGCCGAAGGGCGACCCCGGAGCGGCGGGGCCGGCCGGCCCGCAGGGTGCCCAGGGCCCGCAGGGCCCGCAGGGCCCGGCCGGGACGTTCAGCGGCACGTTCAAGGGCAACACGACCTTCGAGGGCGACATGAGCGTCGTCGGCAACGCCGTGGTGCAGGGCGAGCTCTTGCGCAAGGTGCAGCGCAAGGTCGTCTACAGCTACGACTCCACCACGAACGGCGTGGTCGGCTCGCGTTCTTTCGACTTCACCAAGCAGCGCAACGACACGGCCGTGCGCATCCAGTGGTACGACAACTTCCGCTGCGGCGGCACCAGCGTCGCCTGCCGCTGGGACGTGCGCATCGACGGCCAGGACTGCGGCACTCCGGGGCCCGTGCGGGCAGACATGTACAACGAGCCCCTCACCAACCACCACTACCCGATGACCATCGTCGGCTACTGCTCGAAGCTCAAGGACGGCACGCCCGTCGGCGCAGGCGCACACAAGCTGACCATCGTCGAAGGTGCTTCGCCAGCACACACCCATGGCGGGCCCGTGCTCGGCTGGAACTGGGCCAACAACGACGGCACTTGGACCGTCATCGAGGTCGAGGAGGTGTTCTAGCCTGCGCCGAGGAGTCTCACGCCGCCGGCAGGCTGAGCTGGAACTCCACCCGCGGCGGTCCGGGCGTGAGGCATTCGGCGCGGCCGCCGTGGGCCAGGGCCACGGCGCGAACGATGGCCAGGCCCAGGCCCGTCCCGCCCCGCTCGCCGCGCGAGGTCACGAAGCGCTTGAAGATGCGTTTGTGCACGTGCGGGCTGATCTGGCCGCCGTTCGCCACGCGGCAGCACACCTCGCCCTCCTGCCGGCCAAGCGCGATCTCGATGGGCTGGCCCGGAGTGCCGTGCAGTCGGGCGTTGTCCACGAGGTTGCGGATGGCGCGGCCCAGCCAGGCGGCGTCGCCGCGCACTACGAGGCTGCCCTCGGCGCGGATCTCGACGCTGGCCCCGAGCTCCCGCACGGCCTCGGCGACGGCCTGCGCCTGCGCCAACAGATCTACCGGCTCGGCGTTCTCGACGCCGCGCGCCTCCACGCGCGCGAGACTCAGCAGATCGCCGAGCAGGGCTTCGATCCGGCCGGTGGCATCGAGGATCCGGCCGAGGAAGTGCGCCGCCTGCCCCGGCTCGTCCTGGGCCCCGTCGCGCAGCACCTCGGCGCTGGCGCGAATTGCCGCCACCGGGTTCTTGAGCTCGTGCGAGAGATCGGCGGCGAAGGCCTCGACAAAGGGCCGGCCCTCGAGCTCGCGGCGCATCGAGTCGAGCGCCCCGCTCAGCCGCTTGACCTCGCGGCCGTGCCCAGGCGGCGGCGCGGCGCGGCGGTCGCCGGCGCTGACGCGCTCCGCGAAGCTCGTCAGCGCCTCGATCGGCGCGGCAATGGTCCGGCCGATGACGGCCGCCGAGGCCGCCGCCACGGCGCCCAGCACCAGGCTGATGACGAGGACCGTGGGGGCGAAGTCGGCCAGCGTCTTACGGATGAGCAGTGTCGGCTTGACCACGCGCACCTGGCCCACGATCTGGCCGCGCACGCGCACCGGCGCGAAGGCCGCCACCGTGCCGTCCTCGTCCGGAGAACGGCCGCTGGCGAAGACCGGGCGGCCCTGGGCGTCGAGCAACGCCAGGTGAAGCTCGACGCCTTGCTGCTCGCCGCGACCGCGGCGCAGCCGCTCTGCCACCTGGGCCAGCGTGGCCGGACGCGTGGTCATCTCGGCGCTCACCAGCGCCGCGATGGCATGCGCCTCGTCGAGCGCCGCCTCTCGGCCGAGCAGGGCGGCGCGGGCCTTGATGCGGTCGAGCACCAGCACGCCCAGGCCGAAGGCGAAGGCGCCGACGATGCAGGCGAGCGCCAGGAAGATCTGCATCCGCACCGACAAGCCTGCCGTGCGGGCGCGCAGCAGCCGAGCCGCCACAAAGGACACGAACACGATCAGACCGATCGCGCCGGCGGCCACGAGCACAAAATGGGTCACGGCTCCGCGCCGCCTCCATCCTTGGCGCCCCCCGTCGCACCGCCCTCCGGCACGGCGGGCTGCCCGCCCACCCGGTAGCCAACCCCGCGCACCGTCTCGATGAGCTGGGCGCTGCCGCCCGCCTCGGCCACCTTGCGGCGCAGCGCCTTGACATGCGAGTCCACGGTGCGGTCGGTGATGGCGAAGTCCTCGCCCCATACGCGGTCGATGAGCTGCGCGCGGGTGAACACGCGGCCCGGGGCGCCGAGCAGGCACGCCAAGAGGTCGAACTCGACCCGCGTGAGCTCGATCGGGCGGCCGTCCACGGTCGCGCGCCTTGTGTCCGGATCCACGCTCAGGGGCAAGGCGCCGGGGGCGGCCACGTCCCTGGCGCCGGTGCGCCGCAGCACCGCTCGCACGCGGGCGACCACCTCGCGCGGCGAGAAGGGCTTGGTCACGTAGTCGTCAGCGCCGGTCTCGAGACCGGCCACGCGGTCAGCCTCGCCGTCGCGGCTGGAGAGGATGATCACCGCGGGCGGCTGCGGCCGGCGCCGCAGGGCCGCCAGCAGGTCGAAGCCGCTGCCGTCGGGCAGCATGAGATCCAGGATGACCAGATCCGCGCGCTCGGCCGCGGACTGCGCCTCCGCGAGCGTGGCGCAGAGCTCGACGAGGAAGCCGTCGCGGCGCAGCGAGTAGGCCAGCGACTCGGCGATCGCCGGCTCGTCCTCCACCACGAGCACAGTTGCCATGCTGGGGAGTGTAGTCCACCGGGCGGCGGGCGGTCACGCAGGGTAGCGCGAGGCCGCCGCCGCGATCTGCCGCGCGATGCCCACAAGCCGCTCGTAGTGAGCGGGGATGGGGCCCAGACCGGCGTAGTGCACGACCAGCCCGCCCGGCCGCAGCTCCAGGTGCCCGCGAAACCCCCAGCCGGCGAGAAGTCGCCGCAGCTCCGGATGGAAAGCCGCTGCCGCCTCGGCCGGGGTGGGCGCCAGGGTCGTAGCGTGCCGGTCCCAGAGCGCGTCGCCCACCTGCACGGCGGGAGGCGGCCGGCTCTCCAGGAAAGCCACGCGCGTGATGAAGTGCTCCCCCACGCGCGCCGCCGCGCGATGGCGCAAGCCGGGGTAGCTCGCAAAGGCGAGCACGGTGCGCTCCATCGGCTCGCCGGCGCCTTCCTCGGTCCAGGGCTCCACCAGCACCACTTGCCCGTGCCGGCCGACGCGCGTGACGGAGTTGAGGTAGTAGGCCGCAGGCACCAGCGTGTCGAACGGCTCCCATTGGCGAAACCACCCCTGTTCCGGCCAGGCGAGGAAGGGCAGGCCCTGACTGCTCGCCCAGGCGGCGATCGCCTGCGTTCCGGCCGGCGTGAATGCGGGTTCCATGATGCGATCCTACCGGCCGCCGACCGCGGCGCTCACGCTCGCCCCGGCGTTGACGCTGACGCCCAGCGAGGCCCAGGCACTGCCCGCCAGCCCGACGGCGTCGGCCACGCAAATCCCTGCTTTGAGGGCTTTCGGGCCGGGCTCGAGCTTGCGCACCAGATCCTGAAGCTCGGCTCCGGCCGCGACCACATCCGCTGCGGCGGCCTGGGCGCTCCTGGCGCGGCCGAGCTGGATCTCGGCGATCTTCGGCAGTGCCGTCTCCAAGGCGGACGCGAGCTTGGTGACGCTCTCGTCGAGCTTGCCGCCGGCCGTCACGAGCACGCCCGGCGGATCGCAGGCCACGCTGGCTGCCCCCCTCCCGGTGCAGCCGATGAGGCAGCCGGGTTCGACCTTGGATGGCTTGAGCTTGCCGGAGCACTTGGGCGCCTTCAGCTCCGCGCTGCAGCCGCCCGCGCAGCGGCCTTCGCACTTGGGCTGGCCCATGACCTCGCACGTGCCCGAGCAGCGGCCCTCGCATGAGCCCTCGCACTTGGACGCGCTCTTTCCCTCCGCGGCCGTGCCGTTGCAGCTTCCGTCGCACTTGCCGTTGCAGCGGCCCTTGCAGGCGGCGCCGGGCGGGAGCGTGCAGGCGCCCTGGCACTCGGCCTCGCATGTCCCGAGGATCGCGGCGCCCTTGCAGCTTACCTCGATCTCGGCGCGCGAGAGAGCGGAGCCGCACTCGCCCAGGCACCGGCCGAAGGCGTCGAGGTCGGCATAGCACTTGGGCGCGAGGATCTCGACGCTGAGCTTGGCGTCCTTGTTGGCGCTGAGGATCCCCCTTGCCCGGTCGGCCACGGCCTCGCAGACATCCTTAGCCCCCTCCCCGCCGTCCGGCGCGGCGGTCACGGAGCCCGCATCCATGTCGAGCGCCAGGCCGAGCTCGCGGCACGATGCGATTAGACTCACTTCAAGCCGCAGAGCAAGCGCATCGAGCTCGCGGGCCGCCGCGGCAAATGCCTTGCCGCGCCGGGAGATTTCCGCCTGACCTTCGATCTCGAGAACGCTGAGATCGCCGCCGCCGAGCTCACCGCAGCTCGCCGCGGGGAAGGCAGCAAGCCCGTTGCAGCCTGGTAGCGACGGCGCAAGGAGCGCCAACATGGACAGGGCTAGCACCGTCGATCGGCCCATGACCATCGGCGCAAGCTCCCGCGAGCGGCCGCCATCCGGCCGAGCTGGCAGACACACGACCGCGTCGCGCTCGAGCCCGCCCGCGCGACACCGAGCGCGACGCGACCGCTGTCGTGGCAGAAGGCTCAGCCCGCCTTCGCCTCGCCCTTGGCCGAAGCCTGGACGTTCACCGAGAAGTCGACCTTGGCGTCGAGATCGGCCTTGAAGCCGGTCAGCGTCTCGACGGCGCACTTGACCTCGCCCACAGCGTTGAGGTCCGTGACGAGCTGCGTCACCAGGCCCTGGCCCTTGGTCGTGAGCTCGGGCACCTTCGCCAGGAAGGCGATGTAGCCCTTCGCCACGCCCAGGAGCTTGGGCATGTGCACCTTGATGGCGTTCACGGTGACGTCGAGATCGGCCTTCACATCGGCCTCGGCCTCGCACTTCGGCTCGATCTTGACGTTGACCGACGCGCTGGCGCCGCCCTCGGCGGCCGCGTCTCCCTTGGCCCCTTCATCGGAGCTCGCCTTGCCGCTGGCCGACGCCTCGAGCTGGGCCTTGAGGTCGATGTCGGCGCTGAAGTCGAAGGTGCACTTGCCCTTCGCCTTGAAGCTCTCGAAGTTCGCCTTGAACTTCGCCAGCACCGCCTCCTCGGTCCCGTCGACCTTGAGCTCGCCGGCGATCGCCTTGATCTCGGCGGTCCACTCGGCTTGGAGCTTCTGCACCTCCAGGACCGTCTCGACGAAAGCCTTGGCATCGCCGGTCAAGTTGGCCGCGAGCTCGCCCTTGCCGAACTTGCACTCGCCGAGACCCGGAACACCGGGAATGGCACCGCAGCCGATGGTCATCAGACTCAGCCCAAGGATGGGGCCCCACGTTCTGTTCATCTCGTTCTCTCCTGTCAATGGTGGGGCGCTAGCGCACCCCGGTGCCCGACCAGCCTCCGCCTGGCCAACCCGTGGCACGGTGGCGGCGAATCGAGCGGCCTCGCCCGCCTGAAGCAAGCGACGCGGCCCTAATACCGGATCTCGGCGAGGCGGGCAAGAAGTACTGGCGCGCGCCGCCGCCGGCGCCCGCGGGCAAGCCAGACGAGCGCCAGCGCGGCAGCCCACGCCGCACTTCCTGCCCCGGCGGACGCCCCGAGCGACGCGCGGCAGTCGCAGCCCCCGTCGCTCGGACCGAGCGCGCCGAGCGGGCTCGCCGCCACCGCTCCCGCGCCGCCCGCGCCACCGCTGCCCGGAGCGCCGCCGCCCGGCTCGGCCCCAGCCGCGCCCCCGGCGGCCGGCTCGCCGCCCGCCCCCGCCGAGCCCCCGGCTCCGCCGCCTCCGCCCGTGCCCGCGCAGCTCGTCTCGTGCGTGGGGCGGGTACTCGCGCAGTCGGTCGGAGAGGCGCAGCTCGGCTCCGGCAGATCCGGAGGGCTGTTGCCGTTGCCGATGTCGCCGGGGTTGGGGTAGGCCGCCTCGGTCGCCGGCCACTTGCCCTGGGTGTGCTCCAGCCGGCCGAAGATCTTCTCCTGGTAGGGCGCCGCGCCGCCGATGGCGGGATCCCACACGCCGCGGTCGGGATCGTAGTTGGGATTGTTCGGGTTGTTGACGTAGGCGAGACCGTTGTAGGCCCACGCGGCGGTGTACCAGTGCTCGATGATCCGCGGCTGGTTGTCGCCCACGCACTTGGTCGCGCGCCACTTGCCCGCGAGGATGCTGGCCCCGGTCGCCAGGTTGTAGAGCGCCTCGCCCGCCACCCGGTCGCGGTCGAAGGCCGGGGTCTCGCCCGTGTGCATGCCGCTCGTGACCTGGCTCACGCCGTAGCCGCAGTCGAAGGAGATGATCGTCTGCGGGGGCTTGCCCACCTGGTCCGGAGGCTTCGTCGGCGCGCAGAACTGCTGCCAGCCGCTCTCGGCCATGGCAATGGCCTTGAGCAACTCGCAGGGGAAGCGCGCCGGCACGTCGTGCAGCGGCTCCGGCTTGCCGCAGCCCTGGCCAATGTCCTTGACGGCCGGCCCCTGCGCGCCCCATGCCTCGGGCCCTTGGGATACGAGCAGAAAGAAGTCCTGCCACTGCTCGGCGCTCGGGTTCGTCCCAGGCACGGCATCGACGCCGCAGTTGTGGTCGTTGGCCGGGCTCGACTTGGTGTAGCTCGGGCAGTAGGCCGCCCGGGCCGGGGCCGCGACGCCGAGCGCCGCACCGAGCACGAGAAGCGTGGCGCAGGGGCGGCTCATGGGGCATCTCCCGCACGAGCCGGCTCGACGAAGCCCGCCACTGCGATCCGCGCTCCCTCCGGCACCGGCAGCGGGCGAGCCTTGCCGAGTGGGCGATCCACGACGAAGGCCACGGGCAGCTTGCCGGCCGCGAAGTGCTCGCCCACGACGAAGCGCCCGTCCGCGCTCGACGAGCGCACGACGTCGGTCCCAGGCCCGAGGGGACTCGCGACCGCGTCGCTCGATCGCAGCAGGCGAAGACCCCGGCCATCCGGATTGAAGGCCACGGCCGCCTGTGCGCCTTGCGCGGGCCAGACGTGGGGCGCGAGCGAGAAGCTCGCACCCTCGTACAGGCGCGCTCTGGTGCCGCTCGCGAGATCGATCTCCTCGATCACCCAGCGCCGCGCGTCCGTCTCGTGCCTGCCGCGGTAGACGAGCTTGCCGCGCTGCTCATCCACCGAGAAGTCACGGGCGAAGGGCGGGAGATCCGCCACGAGCGAGCGCAGCGCGCCCGAGCCGCGGTCGACGGCCACGATGTCGGCACGCCCCGGCCCCACGCGGTAGACGACGATCTCGCCGCAGCTCGCCCCGGCGAGGTGCACCACGTAGCCCTGGAAGGCATGCACGCGGCGCGCCGCGCCCGAGCCCAAATCGATCTCGTCGATGCCGAGCTCGTCGACGCGTAGCTCGCCCGCCGCTGGGTCCGGCCCGCCGCGGCCGCGCGAGACAAAGATGCGACCATCTGCCGTGACGAGCGGGCGGCTCGCGTACACGACGCCGGTGCAAAGCTGGATGGCGCCGCGGCCTGGATCGAGGCGGTACAGGGCCGTGGCAAAGGAGCGGTCCCGGCCGGCCACGGCCTCGGCCGCAACGAGCACGGTGCGCGTGCCCGGCACGATCTCGGCACGAACGCTCCCGGTAGGCCGGTGGCTGAACCGCAGCGCGGCCACGGCGGCGCCGGCGGCGGTGGCGGGATCGACGAAGTAGAGTGAGCTCTGCGTCCCCTCGGGCGCCGTGGCGACTAGCGCCACGACAGGGGCGCCGGAGAAGCCGTAGGGCGCCGCGGCCGCGACCGTCGCGCCCGGATCGGCTTCCGCGCGCCGACCGGGAGTGACGAGGGCGAGCGCGCAACCGAGCAGCACGACTGCGGGCACGAAGGAGCGGAGCGGGCGGTTCGTGACGAGGATCATCGCCGCCCGAATACCCTAGCGCGAGTTACGCCGGCAACCCAAGCGTGAAACCGGGGTGCACTCTGGTATGCTAGTGGTCATGGCCGACCGCAGCCAGGACTGGTTCCGGCAAGCCGAGGACGACCTCGGGCACGCCCAGGACGCCCGCGAGCGCGGGCGCCACAACTGGGCCTGCTTCGCCGCCCACCAGGCCGCCGAGATGGCGATCAAGGCCCTGCATCTCAGGCTCGGTCAGGACGCTTGGGGCCATGTCGTCCACAAGCTCCTTGCGGCGCTTCCACCGGGTTGCGCCGTGCCGGGGAGCCTCCCCGACAAGGCGCGGGTGCTGGACGCGTACTACGTGCCCACGCGATATGCGAACGGCCACCCCGAGGGCGCGCCCTTCGAGCACTACGGGGAGATTCAATCATCGGGAGCGATCGAGTATGCCCGTGAGATCCTTGAGTTCGTGCGTCACGCTGGGGTGTTGGGAGCGATGTCGATTTGGCTATCGAGCTCGCCGCGTCCGACCAGCCGTTCGGCGAACGGCTGCTGGACGTGAGCTGCGCGGGACTCCCCGTTCCGGCCGATATCGTCGTGTACACGTCGGCCGAGATCGAGCGCATGGCGGCGGAGGGGCGGCAGCTCCCCCGCTCCATTCGCTGGCGCTGGGAGCGCGGGAGCGTGACCGCAGCCGCGTGCCGCCAGCCCCAGCTCCTGGAGTAGAATGCACTGGGAGGAGCCACGATCGGTCTGCGCAAGTGCGTTCTGTGTCTCGGGACGGCGGCGCGGGCGGCACAGGCGGCGTAGCGGATGCCGGCGGCCCGGATGGCTGTCCGTGCGCCGGGGGCCTCACCTGCTGCAAGAGCGCCGACGGTGGCCCGGTGTGCGTCGAGTCCGGGCTGATGCACACCTGCGCAACGCTCGTAGGCGGCACGTTCCGCTGCTGGGGTGGCAACCTGGCGGGCCAACTCGGCGACGGCAGCCAAGTATCCAGCAGCGTGCCCGTTGAGCCGCAGGGCCTGTAGGAGCCGCGTAACCCGCCGCCCGCCGCCACCGCCGATTCGCATGGCGCCCGCCCGGGATGCCCGGTAGCATCGTCCCAGAAGCCCGAACCCGTGTCCGACCAACAGCGAGGCAAGCCATGCTGGTAGCGACGGCGAGGCGGAGCGCAGTTCTAGTGCCGCGCGGCACAAGCTCGGCCGCACCTTGGAGGACACGCGCGGCACTCGCCGGAGGGGGTTCCGGGGGAGGCCGGAAGTGCCGCCCGCCGGAAGTCGGGACGTGCGGCGAATACGCGGCGGGACTTCTGGTGGGTGGCACTTGCGGCGGTGCTGGCCGCTGCGAGCGGCTGCGGTGGAGAAGACGAGGCCGGGCCGGCACCGCTCGCGCCGGTGGCCGACGCGGGGCCGCCTGACGGCGGGCCGCCCGGCCCGGTGGTCGACCTCGTCGTGGATGCGAACCGCGACGGCTGGGTCAAGTACGACGATCCCGCCGACCAGGACCACGAGGACGAGTGGACGGCCGAGTTCGGCGCCTCGTTTCTCGCCAACCTCGACGACGACGACCAGGACGGCGTGCGGGACAACGAGGACGGGGTCGTCAACGGTGACGCCGACGTGTTCGATCTCGCGCGCATGCTCATCATCGGCTGGCCCGAGGTGCCCGAAGGCGCGAAGGGCACGCTCAGCATCGACGAGGCGTCGGTGCCCCACGTGCATGTCTTCAAGCGCGAGGGGGACGGAAGCTGGAAGCTCGTCCTGGGAAGCCTCGGCCCCTGCGGCATCGGCGGCGACAAGACCTGCGAGCTCACGAGCGCCAAGCTGGAGCTCGACGCGGCGGTCCTGGCAACCGGAGCCGAGCTCGGCATCGAGGCAAAGCGCTTCAAGGGCACGGTTGACGCCGGCGACTGGAGCGGGATGGTCGAGCTGGAGCTTGGCGTCGTCGATGGCAAGGAGAAGCCGGTCGGCAAGGACAGCGTCAAGATGCGCGTGGCGCCGTGGATCGCGTTCGGCAACTTGTCCCTGCACGATACGGTCTTCTCCAGCACGATCTCCTCGGAGTTCGTCAACGGGCTCAAGGTTCCGATCCAGGATGCCGGTCTCACCTACCGCAAGATCAAGATGGGCGAGTGGCCGGACCACTGGACCCAGGACATCTTCGAGACCGGCTACACGGCGATCCCCTGGGAGGGCGGCAAGGTGCAGGGCATGCGCGTGGCCATGCCGCGGCCCTGGGGCCGCTCCGAGGGCGCAGAGGCGCTGCCGCGTGCTTGGCTCGCCGACCACTACCTCGGCCCGGACACCGGCTGGTTCGAGCCGTGCGAGCGCAAGGACTCGGAGGACGGCCCGAAGTGCCCGATCGACGACGAGGCGCACCAGGGCGTGCACTACGGCAGCACCTTCGATTCGTTCGGCGACCACGACCTGCTCCCGCCCTACGAGAAGGACGGCGAGAGCTATCCGCTCGGCCGGATCATCACCGGTTCGGCCGACTACGTGATGCCCGAGACGATTGCCTTCTACGAGGCCCAGGGCGTGCAGTCTCCCGTCACCGCGAAGACGATCTGGCTGGCGGTGGGGCACATCGATGAGGTCTTCAGCTACGTGCCGGCCAAGACGGCGCGGGGCTGGAAGCTGCTCGTGGCCTCGCCCAAGCTCATGCGCGAGATGATGGAGGACCTCCAGGCCAAGGGCCACGGCGACGTGCAGATGTTCGTGGGCCGGAAGGTCTATGGCCCCGACAACAAGCTGGTCGACGCCGCCGTCTCGATCGACGCCGTGCTCGCGAGCGAGGATCTGGCCAAGGCCAACCAGATCTCGCAGGCCGAGATCGACGACATGCTGGCGACGCTCGTCGATCTGACCGGCGTCACGCCGGACGAGATCGTCGAGATCCCCTTCCTCTACGAGGAGGTCTACGAGGGCGCGATGCTGGCCTTCAACCCCGGGACGGTGAACTCGCTCGTCTTCGGGGACTACTTCGTCGCCCCGAAGCACTTCGGCCCGATCATCGACGGCAAGGACGCCTTCGACGTGGACTTGAAGCAGCGGCTCGCCACGCCGCAGAACGCCCTGGGCAGCGACGGCCAGGGGATGAAGGTGTACGCCGTGGACAACTGGTACGGCTACCACATCCTCATGGGCGAGGTGCACTGCGCCACGAACTGGCAAGGGCCGCCTGCAACCGCGGCCTGGTGGGAGGTGGAGCCATGATCGCGCGGCAAGATCACGTGATGGTCCGGGGCTGGCTGGCCCTTGCCCTGGCAGTGGCGCTGAGCGCGGCGGCCGCGCCGGCCGTGGCGGCGGGGCTCGTTGCCTCGCCCCAGGATCTTGAGCCGGCCGCGCGCGCCGCGCTCGCGAGCTCCATCCAGGCCGAGCGGGCCGCCCATCCCGAGGCATTCTCGACCCTGGGGCGCGTGGACGGGCACCTGCCTTCCGGCTACGGTAAGCTGCGTAACCCCTCGCCCAAGCTCGTCGGGCTCGAGCTGCGCCGGCTCGGCTGGCCGGCCCTGCTGCCCATGCTCGATGCGCTGGCCTTCCAGGCGCCGGCGCGTCGGGGCGCCACCGACGCCGAGCAGCGCGCGCTCGCGGTGGGCATGCTGGATGCCGTGGGCCGGCTGCGCGATGCGCGCTCTCGGCCGGTGCTGGAGTCCGCCTTGCGCCAGCGCGACGACGAGGTCGTGCGCGCCGCGGCCCTCGCCCTGGGTCGGCTCTGCGACACCGGCTCGTTCGAGTTGCTCCGCAGCGCCGCGCGCGGGTCGGATCTGGCGCGTGATCCCCGCCGCCTGGCGGCCGTGGCCGGACTGGGGGAGTGCCGGCGGCTCGGGAGCGCTCGCGTGCTCGGCGCCATGATGGGCGCCACGCGCGACCCCGTCGCGGCTCAGGCCCTCGCCGAGGCGCTCGGCTCGGTCGGCTCGAGCTGGGCCTGGCGGGCCAAGGGCCCCAAGGCCGAGGCCGAGAGCCTGGCCGTGCGCCGCCTGGCGGCCGAGGCCCTGGTCCGCGCCTTCATCGGCCAAGACGGCGGCGCGCGGCAGGCGTTGGGCCGCGCCCTCGTGCTCGTCGAGCACCCGGCCACGCCGGATCTGCTGCGCGAAGCACGGGCGCGCGCCGACGCGCAGACCGGCCGCGAGATCGATCGGCTCCTGGGCCGGCTCGAAGGCAAGCGACGCTAGGAGACCGCGCCCGGTGGCGAAGCAGAAGCACGGCAAGACGGCGGTGAGCCCCACCCGCGAGGAGGACTACGCCGAGTGGTACCAGCAGGTGGTGCGGGCGGCGGATCTGGCGGAGGTTTCGCCGGTGCGCGGCTGCATGGTGATCAAGCCCTGGGGCTACGCCCTGTGGGAGAACATGCAGCGCGTCCTTGACGGCATGTTCAAGGCCACCGGGCACCGCAACGCCTACTTCCCGCTGTTCATCCCCAAGAGCTTCCTGGAGAAGGAGGCAAGCCACGTCGAGGGGTTCGCCAAGGAGTGCGCCGTCGTCACGCACCACCGGCTGGTGGCGGGGCCCTCGGGCGGGCTCATCGCCGACCCCGCCGCCCAACTGGAGGAGCCGCTCATCGTGCGGCCCACCTCGGAGACGATCATCGGCGCGAGCTTCGCCCAGTGGGTGTCGAGCTACCGCGACTTGCCCCTGCTCATCAACCAGTGGGCCAACGTGGTGCGCTGGGAGCTCAGGACGCGCCTGTTCCTGCGCACGACGGAGTTCCTCTGGCAGGAGGGGCACACCGCGCACGCCAGCAAGGAGGAGGCTCTGGAGGAAACCTACCGGATGCTGGACGTCTACGCCGACTTCGCCGAGCGCTACCTCGCCCTGCCGGTGGTCAAGGGGCGCAAGAGCGCCGCCGAGCGCTTCCCCGGTGCCGTGGACACGCTCACCATCGAGGCGATGGTGCAGGACCGCAAGGCCCTGCAGTGCGGCACCTCCCATTTCCTGGGGCAGAACTTCGCGCACGCGAGCGGCATCAAGTTCCAGAGCGCCGCGGAGAAGGAGGAGTATGCCTGGACGACCTCGTGGGGTGTGTCCACGCGCCTCATCGGTGCCCTGATCATGACGCACGCCGACGACGACGGCCTGGTCGTGCCGCCGCGCCTGGCGCCCGCCCACGTCGTCCTGATGCCCCTACTGCGCGACGAGGCGAGCAGGCCCAAGGTCATGGCCTACGTGGACGAGCTACGCGGCCGATTGCGGGAAGCGCGCTTCGACGACCGGCCGCTGGAGATCGAGGTGGACGGCCGGGAGATGCGCGGCGGCGAGAAGGGCTGGCTTTGGGTCAAGCGCGGCGTCCCCGTCCGCGTCGAGATCGGGCCGCGCGACGTCGAGGCCGGCGCCGTGAGCTACGCCCGGCGCGACCGGCCGGCGGCTGAGAAGCAGGTCATGGCACGGGACCAGTTCGTCGCGGCACTGCCCGGCATACTCGACGAGATCCAGCGCACCCTGTTCGAGCGCGCCACCCGCCTGCGGAGCGAGCACACGCGCGACATCGACTCGTGGGCGGACTTCGCAGCCTTCTTCACGCCCCGCGACCCCGAGCGGCCCGAGATCCACGGCGGCTTCGCCCGCAGCGGCTGGTGCGGAGAAGCGGCCTGCGAAGCGCGCAGCCACGAGCTCAAGGTCACGCTGCGCTGCATCCCGCTCGGGGCCGAGCACGAGCGTGGCTCGTGCGTCGCCTGCGGCCGGCCGAGCGAAGAGCGCGTGATCTTCGCCAAGGCGTACTAGTGTATGCTGGGAGGGCTTGTGCTTGCTCCCAGGGAGCGGCCCGGCGCCGACACGAAGGAAAGGGGTACTCCATGAGACGCTCTCTTGCCGTAGCTCATCTTGCCGCCAGGCCCATGGCGGCACCGCTGTGCGCGTGCCTTGTCCTGGCAGCGCAGGCGGCCTGCTCGGGCAGCTCTGCGGAGACGGCGGCGCAAGGCCCGGGCGGCGGATCCGGCGGGGCCGGGGGCGGCGGCGCGCCCTGCCCGCCCGGCCTGACCGAGTGCAGCGGCCACTGCGTCGCCCCGGGGGTCGATCCGCAGAACTGCGGCTCCTGCGGCAACGCCTGCCCCGAGGACAAGGTGTGCTCGGCCGGCCAGTGCGCCCTGGAGTGCCTCGGCGGCGCGACCAAGTGCAGCGGCCTGTGCGTGGACACGGCCATCGACAAGAACAACTGCGGCGCCTGCGACAACGCCTGCGGCCCTGGCCTGGTCTGCTCCGCGGGCCAGTGCGGCCTGCAGTGCCTGGGCGGCACCGTGCTGTGCGGCGACGGCTGTGTCGACACCTCCTTCGACCCCGCCCACTGCGGCTCCTGTGACAAGGTCTGCGCCGAGGGCGAGGTGTGCTCGGCCGCTCTGTGCGACGTCGCGTGCCTGGGAGGCACCACCAAGTGCGGCGAGCTGTGCGTGGACACGGGCCCCAATCCCGCCCACTGCGGCGCCTGCGGCAACGCCTGCCCCGCCGGGCAGGTCTGCTCCGCCGGCGCGTGCGCCCTGCAGTGTGCGGGGGGAACCGTCAAGTGCGGCAACCTGTGCGTGGACACCGCTCTGAGCCCCGTCAACTGCGGCGGCTGCGGCGTGGCTTGCGCGCCCGGCGAGGTCTGCTCCGCCGGCCAGTGCACCTTGCAGTGCGCCGGCGGCACCACCAAGTGCGGCGGCGGGTGCGTGGACACCGAGACCGATCCGGCCCACTGCGGCGGCTGCGGCAAGCCGTGCGCGCCGGGACAGGTCTGCTCCAGCGGCCTGTGCTCGCTCGATTGCGTGGGCGGCACGACCAAGCGGAGGCACGACCAAGTGCGGCGACAAGTGCGCCGACTTGCAGACCGACCCGGCCCACTGCGGCGGCTGCGGCAAGGCTTGCGCCCAGGGGGAGGTCTGCTCCGCCGGCGCGTGCGCCTTGCAGTGCTTCGGCGGAACCACCAAGTGCGGCAACAAGTGCGTCGATCTCGCCACCGATCTCGCGAACTGCGGCGGCTGCGGGTCGCCCTGCGGCGGCGGCCAGATCTGCTTGGCCGGCAAGTGCTCCCTCGAGTGCGTGGGCGGCACGACCAAGTGCGGGCAGAAGTGCGTCGACACGGCCACCGATCCGGCCCACTGCGGCGGCTGCGGCAAGCCGTGCGCGCCGGGACAGGTCTGCTCCAGCGGCCTGTGCTCGCTCGATTGCGTGGGCGGCACGACCAAGTGCGGGCAGGAGTGCGTCGACACGACGGCCGACCCGGCGAACTGCGGCAAGTGCGGGGCGGCCTGCCCGCCGGGGCAGGTGTGCTCCAGCGCTCTGTGCTCGCTCGAGTGCGTCGGCGGCACGACCAAGTGCGGTTCGAGCTGCGTGAACACGAGCTCCGACCCGCTGCACTGCGGCAAGTGCGGTGCCTTCTGCACGGGTGGCCAGATCTGCGCGGGCGGGGCGTGCTCCCTGGAGTGCGTGGGCGGAAGCACGAAGTGCGGTTCGTCTTGCGTCGATCTCCAGACCAGCCCCGCGCACTGCGGCAAGTGCGACAGCCCGTGCGGCGGCGGCCAGATCTGCGAGAAGGGCGTTTGCAAGGGCCTGGTCTGCGCCCCGAACGCGGTCGAGCTCTGCTACACCGGCCCCAAGGACACGCTCGCGGTGGGCGAGTGCAAGCCCGGGACCAAGACCTGCAAACCCGACGGCACGGGCTACCTCGCCTGCTCCGGCGAGGTGCTGCCGGCCCAGAAGGAGATCTGCGCCAACAACAAGGACGACGACTGCAACGGCAAGGTCGACGACGGCTGCACCCTGAAGAGCTGCAAGGAGATCCTCGCCGGCAACCCGAACGCCGCGAGCGGCAAGTACACCATCGATCCCGACGGCCAGGGCGGGGAGGATCCCATCGACGCCTACTGCGAGATGGCCTTGAACAGCGGCGGCTGGACGCTGTGCGCCAGCCTGACCAAGGGGTACGTGCCGTCGGACACCATCTACAACTTCAAGACCTATGCCTTCCAGGCGCGCAAGAACAACAGCCGCAACTTCGTCTACGACCAGGACGCGCCGGCGCGCACGACCAACAGTTGGGACAACTCGGAGCAGCTCAACTACGGGCAGTTCTGCCGGCTGCTGGGCAACGGCGTGAACGAGACCTGGATCATGGCCAAGATGTACAACTGGGCGAACAACGCCGGCGCCAGCGCGAAGAACACGAACTACAATCTGGTCAAGAGCGGCATCTACCAGGGCAACCTCTTCCTCCAGTGGTTCACCAACAGCGCGTCGGCCCGGACGTTCACCCGGCTATCCGGCGACCAGCTCTACGTCACCAACAACAACAACGGCTATGGCGGGCCCTACACCACTCCGAACGTCGGGTGGGTCCCCAACAACGAGACGGCGCCGTACACGCACAGCAGCAACCCCTGGGGCGCCGGTGGCCAGATCCAGAATGCGAACTGCGTGGGGTGCACCGAGAGCGGCGGACCGTACTCGAACATCCCCTACGGCCAGACCACGATCCTGAACAACATGGGGCACCCGTTCTGGACCGGGGTAGCCAACGTGCGCTACGGCTGGAGCGACTGCACCGCCAACGGCAACTGCAACTACCACGAGTCGGGCTTCGGGGTCTGGCTGTTCTTCGTGCGCTGACGCAGCCCGGGTAGCACGTCGTCCCGCAGAATGGGCGGGAGCATGCGCAAGAGCGCGCAGTGCGCCTCCCGGGTGGTGCCCGTGTAGCCGCGCACGCGCAGGCCCCCCTGGGCGAACGATGTCTTCTGCTCGACGCCCTCCAGTGCGACGAGGCCCGCGTAGCGGCGCTGCGCCCCGAGCTCGTGGAGCAGGTAGGACGCGGTTTCCGAGGTGGAGGCGTAGCCCACCGGGCGGATCTCCGAGTGCGTGACCACCATCATGGCCTTGCCGTCGCGCGCGCGGCGGGCGAAGTCGAGGAAAGGCTCGATGGCTTCGACGCCGAGGCCGCCGTCGGGCCCGTACGAGGCGTGCAGGCCGTCGAGCAGGATCACGGCGTCGAGCCCTTCGGGCCGACGGAGCAGGATCTGGTGGACCGCGCCGTAGCCCGCGCTCCAGGCCGAGACCACGAGGCGGCCGAGCCGCGGCGCCGCGCCGTCCTGCTCGGCGAGCGCCCGGCGCACTGACTCGACCAGCTCGCCCAACGCGCTCGGGGCGGCGAAGGCCTCGGCGTAGCGCTGCGAGCCCTCACCGGCGTCGATGGCGACGATGACGAGCCCCAGATCGGCGGGCGCGAGCAGCGCACGCACCGCCTCCGCGCCGTGGAAGTGGACGAGCAGATCGAGAAAGCCGGCGCGCCGCGACGCGGGCACGAGCAGGCGGCCGAGCGGCAGGCTCCTCCAGCCCCCGTACGACCCGCTGCCGCGCTCTGGAATGCTGCACGATGCGGGGCCGGCGTCGGCAGCCGCCGCGGCCTAGGGGGGCGGCGCGGACGCGGAAGGCAGACCGGCGGCCGCCACGGCTCGATCGGGAGGCCTCCCGCCGGCACCGGTCGTGGCCGGGCTCCGGGCCTGCCCGGGGCCGGTGGCGCCACCCGATGCGGGTGCGCGCGCCCGCGCCACGAGCAGGACGAGCGCAGCCAGGATCAGCAGCAACAGCGAGCCCGAACGTGCCCGCGGGCGAAAACGGCGAAGCTGAGGCATGCGCAGCCCGGACGGCCAGGCGCGGCAGGGCGGCGGCTACGCGCCCGGCGGCACCGGCCCCCAGAGCTGCTCGTAGATCCGGCCCATGGCCTGATGCGTATCCGGCGTGAAGCCGTTGTAGGGGTACGGCCACTGGAAACCGTCCCAGCGCACCTGGGTGCAGGAGAGCGAGATCATCAGCTCGATGGGCGGCCGAGCAGGCTGGGTCGGC
>JACQWT010000187.1 GCA_016209145.1 Deltaproteobacteria bacterium
CGCGCCGGGCGCGGCCAAGAAGCCGGAGGCGGCGCCGAGCCCCGGCGCTCCCGGCGCTCCGGCGGCCACGCCGGCGGCGGGCGACCCCACCGAGGTGCTGCGCCGCGCGGCGGCCGAGATCGAGTTTCGGCCCCAGAGCGACTACGCCAAGGTTTCGTTCAACCTGGACGAGGCCAATCTGACCGAGCTGGTCAAGGCGATCAGCAACATCACCGGCCGGCGTTTCATCTTCGGCGGCAAGCTGCGCCAGATCCAGGCCAGCGTCTACGCCCCGGACAAGATCACGGTGGCCGAGGCATACCTGGCCTTCCTGACGATCCTCAACACCAACGGGCTCACGGTCATCCCCCACGGCCGCTTCCTGGAGATCGCCGAGACGAAGAACGCCGCCTCGCTGACCACGCCCGTGCTGGGCGCGGCCACGCCGGTGCCGGAAGCCGATCGCTACGTCACGCGCCTCTACCGCCTGGTGCACGTCGAGGCCGCCGAAGTGCAGAAGGTCCTGACGCGCTTCAAGAGCACCGACGGGGACATCACGGTCTACGAGCAGGGCAACCTGCTCATCATCACGGACACGGGCAGCAACATCAAGCGCATGCTGCGCATCGTCGAGGAGCTGGACGCCGCGAGCGCCGGCGCGCAGATCTGGGTGCAGAGCGCGCACTACAACCCCGCCGCGGATCTGGCCGCCAAGTTGAACGAGGTGCTCGACGCCGGCACCGGCCCGGAGGGACGCGGCGGCGCCGGCGGCAAGGGCGCCGGCCGGGCGCGCATCGTCGCGGACGAGGCGAACAACGCCTTGATCATCGTCGCCACCGAGGCGGACTACCGGCGGCTGCTCGCGCTCCTGGGGCGCATCGACGTGCCGGACACGGGCGAGAGCGGCATCCAGGTGCTGCCGCTGCAGCATGCCCAGTGCGACGAGCTGTCGCAGACGCTCAACCAGATCCTGGGCGGCGCGGGCGGAGCCGTGCCCACCCCGGCCGGCCGCGCCGGCCGGGCGGGTCGAACCGGGGCCACCACCGCGGCGAGCGGCGGCGGCGGCGAGGGCATCTTCGAGGGCGCGCTGCGCGTGACCTGCGATGTGGCCACGAACTCGCTCGTGACGACCTCCTCGCTGCGCGACTACGCGCGGCTGCGCAACGTGATCGACCAGCTCGACCGGCCGCGCCGCCAGGTGTTCATCGAGGCGGTGATCATGGACGTCAACGTCGATCACTCCACCGACCTCGGCCTCGGCCTGCACGGCGGCGCCACCGCGGATCTCGGGGGCAGCGGGGACACGGTCTTCTACGGGGGCGTCAACCCGCAGCAGTCGATCGGCCTTCCGGCCAATCTCGAGGCCCTGGCCTTCGGCGTGCGCGGCCCGGATCTCGAGGGCACGAGCAACCTGCTCGGCACCGGCGTTTCCATCCCCGGCTTCGGCGTGGTGCTGCACGCCCTGGCCAAGAGCGGCGACTCGAACCTCTTGGCCACTCCGCACGTGCTCGCCACCGACAACATCGCGGCGGAGATCTCCATCGGCCAGAACATCCCCTTGCAGACCAACATCGGCGGCCTGGGCTCTCTCGCGGGCCTGGCCGGCGCCGCCGGCGCCACCGGCGCCGCATCCAGCGCGACGACGGCCGGGCTGGCCGGCCTGGGCAGCATGTTGGGCTACGGCATGGGCATGGGCTTTCAGGCGCCCCGGCAGGACGTGGGCATCAAGCTCAAGGTGACACCGCACATCAACGACTCGGACCAGGTGCGCTTCGAGATCTCCGAGGAGTTCTCGGATGCGGGCTCGCCCACCGGCGCCTTGGGCGCCGTCCCCATCAACAAGCGCACCGCCAACACCACGCTGGTCGTCAAGGACCAGCAGACCGTGGTGATCGGCGGGCTCGTGCGCGAGTCGGTCATCAACGGCGAAACCAAGGTCCCCATCCTGGGCGACATCCCGGTGCTGGGCATCCTGTTCCGGCAGACCCAGAAGAAGACGCAGAAGACCAACCTTCTCTTGATCCTCACGCCCTACATCGTCCGCGACCAGAACGATCTGCGGGCCATCTTCGAGCGCAAGATGCAGGAGCGGCAGGAGTTCCTCGATCGCTACTTCGTCTTCAGCGACGCCATCCCGTGGGAGCCGGATCAGGACTGGGCGCGCACCACCGGGCTGGTCGAGCGCATCCGGCAGACGCAGATCCAGATGCGGGAGCGCGCCCGGCTGGACGCCGCGTTGCGGCCCGAGGGCCCCAAGGAGCACGAGCCGGTCGAGCCCATCGATCTGCCGAGCTTCTCCGCGTCCGGGACGGCGCGGGCAGGCAGCGCGGGCGGCACGCTCCCGCCCGAGAGTGCCGGGGCCCCTCCCGCTCCCCCACCGAGCGTCACCCAGCCGCGGCCGCCGAAGCTGCCGCCCCGGCTGCGCATCCCCGGCACGGGCGTCCTGACCCCCCAGGACAGCGTGGAGTAGCCATGCGTTCACGCATTTCGGCGCCAGCAACGACGGCTCGCCGAGTCGGCCGCGATCGCGGGGCAGGGGTGACGCGCCCGAAGGGCGCGTCGGGACCCCAACCCCGTCCCGAAGGGACGGACTTACGTCCTCGGCCCGGGTCCTCACGCACAGGAGTGCTCTGCGGCCCGGGCCTGCGGGCGCGCTCGCGCTCGCGGCCACCTGACGAGCCGGGTGTTGGAATGCGTGAACGGTGGCAGGAGTAGCGGTGGAGCTCGCGCGGCAGGAGATCCTGGGCGAGGTGCTGGTGCGCCGCGGCGTGCTCGCGCCCGAGCGGCTGCCCGAGCTCCTGCACGCCGCACGCGAGCGGGGCCAGATGCTGGCCGATCTCGTGGTCGCCGCCGAGCTCTGCGACGAGGAGAGGATCGCCCAAGCGCTGGCCGCGGAGTGGGGCCTGCGCTACGCGGGCCGGATCGACGTGGACGCCGTGCCGCTCGCGCTGGCCGAGCGCGTGCCCATCACCTACGCCAAGCAGCACAAGCTGCTCGTCTTGGGTGAGGACGAGGCCAACGTCTACTGCGCCCTCTCCGATCCGCTGGACACGACGGCGCTGGACGACGTGCGCACCATCTTCGGCAAGCCCGTGGAAACGTGCGTGTGCTCCGCCACGACCGTGCTCGATGCCATCAACCGCGTCTGGGAGCGCAAGGAGGACGAGGGCGCGAGCCTGCAGGGCGATCGCGGCGCGGAGGAGGACGAGCTGGTCGACATCCTCGACGCCGGCGACGATGCGCCCATCATCGCCTGGGTCAACGGCCTCTTCTCCCAGGCCGTGCGCGAGCGCGCCAGCGACATCCACATCGAGCCGGAGGAGCGCGGTGTCGTCGTGCGCTACCGCATCGACGGCGAGCTGTACGTGGCCAAGCGGGCGGCCAAGCAGTTCCTGTCGGCCATCCTGGCGCGCGTGAAGATCATGGCCTCGCTGAACATCGCCGAGAAGCGCCTGCCGCAGGACGGCCGCATCACTCTGAAGATCGCCGGCAAGAGCGTGGACATCCGCGTCTCGACCATTCCCACGAGCCGCGGCTACGAGCGGGTGGTGATGCGCCTGCTGCACAAGTCCAGCGTCCTCTTGGGCCTGGAGGAGCTGGGCTTCTCGGCGCGCGACTACGGGCTGATGGAGGAGCTCGTCCACCGGCCCGACGGCATCATCCTGGTCACGGGGCCGACCGGCAGCGGCAAGACGACGACCCTGTACGCTGCTCTAAACCGCATCAACGAGCCCGGCCGCAACATCCTGACGGCCGAGGATCCGGTCGAGTACGAGATCGGCGGGATCCACCAGCTCCACGTCAAGCCATCCATCGGCCTGACCTTCGCCAGCGCCCTGCGCGCCTTCCTGCGCCAGGATCCCGACGTGATCATGGTGGGCGAGATCCGCGACCGTGAGACCGCCGAGATCGCCATCCACGCGGCGCTGACGGGGCACGTCGTGCTCTCGACCATCCACACGAACGATGCGGCCTCGGCCGTCACGCGCCTGGTCGACATGGGCATCGAGAGCTTCCTGGTGCGCTCCAGCGTCATCGCCATCCTGGCGCAGCGGCTGGTGCGCGTGCTCTGTGGGAAGTGCAAGCAGGCGTACCGGCCGAGCGAGCACGAGCTGGAGCAGGGCTCGACCCGGCCAGGCTGCGCTGGAAGCAGGGACGCCGCGTCTCCAGCCGCTACCAGGTGCACGGCGCCGAGCATCGCTTCGTGGGCCAGGATCTCGGCGCCGAGCCCCTCTTCCATCGGGCCAAGGGCTGCCCTGCCTGCCTCGACAAGGGCTTCGTCGGCCGCCGGGGGATCTACGAGCTGCTCGTGGTGGATGACGCCGTCGGCCGGCTCATCCTGGAGAGCGCGGACGCCCAGTCGATCAAGCGGGCGGCCCTGGGCGAGGGCATGGACACGCTGCGCGACGACGGCGCCCGCAAGGTGTTGGAGGGCGTGACCACCGTCGAGGAGGTGCTGGCGGCCACGCAGGAGGACGTGGTCGTAGACTGAAGAGCGCAGCCATGGCCGTCTTCGAGTACCGCGGCATTCTGGCCAGCACCGGCAAGAGCGTCCGGGGCGTGCGGGACGCCGAGAACGCCAAGGCGCTGCGGGCGCTGCTGCGCCGGGACGGCGTGCTGCTCACCGGCGCCGCAGAGGAGAAGGCCGCAGCGCAGGAGGGCCGGCGGCAGATCGATCTGCGCCGCCTCGTGGCGCGCGTCTCGGCCGCCGACCTCGCCATGATGACGCGGCAACTGGCCACCCTGGTGCACGCCGGCATCCCCCTGTTCGAGTCGCTCACGGCGTTGATCGAGCAGGTCGAGAAGGACCAGCTCAAGCGCGCCCTCTCGGGCGTGCGCGACCACGTGCGCGAGGGCACGAGCTTCGCCGCGGCCCTGGAGCAGCACCCCAAGATCTTCTCGTCCCTGTACGTCAACATGGTGCGCGCGGGCGAGGCATCGGGCACGCTGGAAGCCGTCCTCGAACGGCTCACGCACTTCATGGAGGGCCAGGCGAAGCTCCGGGGCAAGGTGGTGGCCGCGCTCGCCTACCCGGCCCTGATGGTGGTCATCGCCACGACGATCCTGAGCGTGCTGATGGTGGCGGTCGTGCCGAAGGTCACGAGCATCTTCCAGAGCATGGACCGAGCGCTGCCCTGGTACACCTCGCTGCTCATCGCCGTCTCCCACTTCCTGAGCGACTACTGGTGGCTGGTGCTCGGGGCCGGCAGCGTGGCGGCCATCCTTTTCCGGCGCTGGCGACGCACGCCGCAGGGCCGGGAGCGCTGGGACAGCTTCACGCTCGCGACGCCCATCTTCGGGCCGCTCGTGCAGATGGTGGCCATCGCCCGGTTCTCGCGCACGCTGGCCACGCTGCTCGCCGCGGGCGTGCCCCTGCTCCAGGCCATGGACATCGTGCGCACGGTGCTGGGCAACGCCGCCCTGGAGAACGTGGTGGCGGAGGCGACCGGCTCCATTCGCGAGGGCGAGAGCATCGCCGAGCCGCTCAAGCGCAGCGGCCGCTTTCCCCCGCTCGTCACCCACATGATCGCCATCGGCGAGAGGAGCGGCGAGCTGGAGCAGATGCTGGAGAACGTGGCCACGGCCTACGACAGCGCGGTCGATACGCGCGTGCAGATGCTCACGAGCCTGCTCGAGCCGGTAATCATCGTGGTGATGGGCGGCGCGGTGGGCTTTATCGCCCTTTCGATCCTGATGCCGCTCATCCAAATCAGCGAGTTCGTCGACTAGGGACCACCGATGCCGCGCCAGCGTTCGCCCGAGCAGAGCATTCTCTTCCCCTGGGAGCGGGGTCGCGGCCTGTGGCGCCTGCGCTTCGTGCGCTCCCGCCCCCTGCTCGCGGGCCTGGGCATGGCGGCGCTGCTCCTCGTGCTGGGCGCGCGCGAGCGCACGCGCACAGGGGTACGCGCCACGCGGGCGACGCTGCTCGTGGTGCGCCAGGCCATCGACGCCTACCGCGCGGACCACGAGATGCGCTGCCCGCCGACACTCGGGGCGCTGCGCCAGGACGGCTACCTACGCCGCGCTCCCGTGGACGCGTGGGGTCAGCCGCTCGAGCTCGTCTGCCCGGGCCGGCGCGACCCCGAGGGCTACGACCTTTCCAGCCCGGGCGCCCGCGGCGCCGCGGCAGGGCTGGCGCGGATCGAATGAAGAGCAAGGAGGAAGAAGTCGTGACACGGCCAGCAAAGCAGAACCCACCGGCACGCGCCCGGCGGCGGGCGCGACGACGAGGCGTGACCTTGGTCGAGGTGCTGATCGTCGTGGCCATCATGGCCCTCATCGCCGGCGGCGTCAGCATCATGGTCTTGCCCAAGTGGCGGCAGGCGCAGATCGACACCGCCACGACCACGGCCCGCACCATCAAGCAAGCCGCCGCGGGCTGGATCGCCTTGAAGGGCGGCGGGGACCAGTGCCCCACGGTCTCCACGCTGATCGCCGACAAGGAGATCGATCCCTCGGGCAAGACGGAAGATCCCTGGGGCTCGCCCTACAAAATCGCCTGCACCGCGGACGACGTGATCGTCACCTCGCCGGGGCCGGACAAGAAGGAAGGCACGCCGGACGACATCCGCGTGGGCCCGCCGCAGGGGCAAGGAGAGCCGTAATCTACTACTTCCGGAAATCGTTGACGCCGCTCCACCGGCGCGGGGTCACGCTGATCGAGATCCTGGTCGTCGTCGCGCTGGTCGGCCTGCTCAGCGGGGCGCTCGTCCTGGGCCAGGGAGCGCTGGGGCGAGCGCGGCTCAAGAGCTCGACCGCGATGGTTGCCGGCGCGATCCGCGCCGCCTACAACCACGCCAGCGCCACGAGCCGGCCCACGCGCCTGGTGTTCGACTTCGACCAGCGCTCGGTCGCCCTCGAACAGAGCGAGCAGCGCATGCTGCTACGCCAGGGCGAGCGCACGGGCGGGGCGGCCGCGACGACCGAGGCGGAGCGCAATGCGGTCGAGGCGGCCGAGGAGATCTTGCAGGGCCCGCGCGAGGCGCGGCCGGAGTTCCGGTCGGTGGCGGCCGAGGGCTTCACGGCGGAGGAAGGCGGCAGCAGCAAGACGCTCGCCTCCGGCATCCGCTTCCGGCAGGTCGAGGTGGCGCACGAGGACGAGCCGGTGCGCTCCGAGCGCGTCTACCTCTACTTCTGGCCGGGCGGGCAGACCGAGCGGGCGGCCATCCAGATCCAGCGCGGCGAGGCCGAGGCGCCCGCGGAGAGCGAGGTCCTCACGGTGCTGGTGGCGCCGCTCACGGGCAAGGTGCAAGTGCTGGGCGGGCCGGCCGACATGCCCCGGCCGCGCACGGAGGCAGAGGAGTCGGAGCGGGAGGAGGGGCTCTGAGTCTCGGAGTATCCGGGCGAGTTTCCGACAGAAACTGAGCCGTCACCGCAGGCAGGCACTACTTGGCAACGCACTGCTCCTTGACGCACACCTCGCCCGGCGCGCAGGCGTGGTCGCAGCCGCCGCAGTGTTTGGGATCGACCTCGGGGTTTGCGCAGAAAGTACAACAGCCTATCGTTCCGCTCCCGCGCTGCAAGCAGCACTCGCCCGCCTGGCACACGGACGCGGGTGCGCAGGCGTTCCCACATTGGCCGCAGTTGCTGGGATCGGTCTCGATGTTGGCGCAGCTTCCGGCGCAGCACCGCATGGCTTCGGGCTTGTTGCCAGAGCAGACCTGTTGGCAGCCGCTGCAGTGGGCCAGATCTGTCAGCGTATCCACGCAAGTGCCGCCGCAACAGGACTTGCCGGCCGGGCAAGCCTGCCCGCAGCCACCGCAGTGCGTCAGGTCGCTCAACGGGTCGACACAGCTTCCACCACAGTCGAGCAGACCAGCCGCGCAGCCGGCCGCCCCGCCGCCCCCGGCCCCGCCACCACCACCTCCTGCGCCAGCATCCGTGCCGGCGTCCCCGCCGGCGTCCAGCGCAGGCAGGCTCTGCGTCGGCGACGAGCCGCCCGGTTGACACCCCAGCGCCAGGCAGACGCCGGCTGCCGGCGCCAGGCGGAGGCCACGCGCACGCCGCCGCCCGGCCGCGTTGCGACCCCCGCAGCGGGACGCCACCCGCCCGTCGCATGCCGCGCAACGCCTCGAGCGGCTACCCCGGCACCACACACGCCCCCTTGCCGCATATCTCACCAGGGCCGCACACTGTGTAACAGTCGCCACAATGCTTCGGATCACTCTGCACGTCAATACACAGACAATCCAGCGCCGGATGGGGGCACTTAGTATATCCCCCGGCGCAACTGCACAAACACTTCCCCATATTGCACAGCCCCAGCGAGCACTTGACGCCGCAGGCTCCACAATGCTCCGGGTCATATGCTGGATCGACACACACCTCGCTGCGGCATCCATCACAACGTAACCTCCCCGGCGGGCAGTCTGCCGTACAGGAGCCCTCCACGCACACTTCACCGATCACGCAGGCCACTCCACAACTACCACAGTGTAAAGGATCCCATTTGACATCAACACAGCCGCCTGCACACGCGACCTTGCCCCACGACTGCCCACATTCCCCGCCACAGATGCCGCCGTTGCACGCATCCCCCGCCTTGCAAGCGTGCCCACACGACCCGCAGTTGCCCGGGTCGCTCTCCATATCGACGCACATCCCGTTACACGCCCCGCAGGGGCACTCCGGCCGGCAAGCCCCCCCATAGCACACATCGCCATCCTGGCACGCTGCACCGCAAGCGCCGCAGTGGCCACTGCGCCGCGACACGTCCACGCACGATCCCCCGCAACAGCGCTCACCCGTCTCGCACGCCACGCCACACTGGCCGCAGTTGTGCACGTCAGCCTGCAAATCCACGCACCCCCCATCACAGCCGCTGAGCAGGCCGCCACATCCGCCGGCTCCACCGCTGCCGCCCATGCCTCCCGTCGTGGCCGTGGTCCCGCCCCCGCCTGCGCCGGCCGCGCCTGCCGACGCCGCGCCGGCGCCGTGGGGGGGCGGGGGCGCGCCAACGCCGTGCGAGCACTCCAGGCCACCAAGGACAGCAACAACCGCCACACCGACAAAAGCCACGGTGCCGGCGCAAACGCGACGGCGAGTGACGTTCGGCCTCATGGTACACACGCAGGCAGCTTGTTGCCCCAATCGTAGAGCCACACGCCGGCACCGAACGTGGCCACGTACACGCGCTTCGGATCCACGGGATCGACCACGATGTCCATCACCGGGGCGTGATGCACGGCCAGGCCCGCGCTGATGCTCCGCCAGGTGGCGCCGTTGTCGGCGCTGAAGCGCACACCGCCGCGCCGCCGGGCCCTAAAGTCTCCCCACCCTAGGCCGACGTAGACTCGACTTCCGCAGCTCGGATCGACCGTGACCGCCGAGACCACCCGCCCAGCGCCCCCCGAAGACAGGGTCCAGCCCCCCAGGCCGTCGCCCTGATAGAGACCGGAGGTGGTGGCCAACCACCAGGTCTGCTGGCCAGGTGAGCTCGCGATCTTCCACACGAGGGCGGGAGCCCCGACATTCAAGCCCCAGGGGGAGCCAGGTGACCCCCTCGTCGAGCGATCGATACACGCCATTGCCCTGCGTGCCCACGAAAAGCGTAGTCAGGCCCGCCACTTCCTCCACGTGTATACAGCTTGGCCTACGGTCTTGCCCAAGCGGCCGCACGGCGTAGTCAGCCGGCTGGGGTGAGGCCGCGTCCCTGATGACGATGACACTCATAAGGGTGGCAAAGTAGAGCTTGTTGGGATCGGTGTCGAAGTCGAACACTCCACAGACTCCACCGCAGCAAGTCTTACCGGGGGCGCAGGCCTGGCCGCAGGCCCCGCAGTTGCTGTTGTCAATCTGCAGATCGCGGCACTGCCCCGTGCAGCACGCCTGGCCGGGCGCGCAGGCCGCGCCGCAGGCGCCGCAGTTGCTCGGGTCCTGCAAGAGGTTCGTGCATGCCACATTGTGGGGGCCGACCTTGCTCAGGCAACACGCCTGGCCGAAGGCACAGGCGTTCTGGCCGCACTTGCAAACGCCGTTCACGCACTTCTCGAGCGGATCGCAGGCCGGCGAGCATATCGCCAGGCCCGGCGGGCAGAATCCCGGGGCGCACTCGCACTTGCCATGCTCGCAGTACGTGCCCGGTTGGCACTTGTTCAGGCAGGCCCCGCAGTGGTTGTGATCCGAGCCGAGGTCGACGCACTTGACGACCGCGCTGCGGGGCTGCACTGAACAGCAGGTCTTGCCGAAGCGCGGGCACATCAGTTCCTTGCACGTCTTGGGGGAATGATGGCCTCCAGGGGCCCCGCCGCCGCCTGCGTCGCCAGGCGCAGCGCCGCCTGCCCCGGTCTCGCCTCCCGTCCCGCTGCCTCCCGCAGCGCCTTCGCCGCCAGCGCCAGCAACTCCAGCCGCCGCCTGACCGCCCGCGCCGGCAGCGCCGCCCCCAGCGGCCGCTTGTCCGCTGCCGGCGGCGCCCCCCTCGCCGCCGTCGGGCGCGACGCATGGCCCGAGGTAGTCGCCGTGCGCCAGGTGCGCGTCAAGCGCCGCGGGCGCGATCTCGATCGTCTGGGGGTTCTCCGGGTCGCCCGGCGGGTAGTGGCAAATGGTGATCTTGTCGTCCTTGCCGAGCGGCTGCCGCAAGGCGCCGCCGGCGCCGAGCAAGCCCGCGGGCTCGGTCGGCGTGCAACCGGTGGCCATCAGGAGCACGCTAGGAGCACGCTCGGCACGAGCGCGAGCGCGGCACCGAGCCGAAGAGCCAGAGCAAGCTGGCGGCGATCGGTGCACGAAGTGCGGTGCCGAGTGCCGACAAAGAGAAACCTCATGTCCTCCTCCTCTGGGCCGGCCAGGAAGCCCGCGGAACACGGAACGCAATGATATTGTCCGCGCGCGGCACGGGGTGCGTCAAGCGCTTCGTGCACACCCCGAATCCCAGGCGCCCGTCCCTGGCCCGCCTGCCAAGATGTCAAGGAATCCAGTCCCGGCGCTGCCTGTTGGTCAAGTTGGCCATGGCAGCGCGCAGCGCCACCGGAATATTCAATGATTCCCTTGGGGCTTGTCTGGCACGCCGCTCGCTACTACGAGAGCCTGGGAGCCGGAGCCATGGATCCAGTCTCGGCTGAGCACGCCGGAGATCGCTGGCGCCCCCGCGGCTTCACCCTGTTGGAGGTCCTGGTGGCCGTGGCCATCCTCGGCCTCGGGCTGACGGCTATCCTCAGCGCTCAGGCCGGCGCGGTCTCCAGCGCGACGCACGCGCGCAACATCAGCGTGGCCACGGGACTGGCACGCTGCAAGATGAGCGAGCTGGAGGAGAAGCTCGGCAAGGACGGGTTCCAGGAGCTGGACGAGCACGGCGCCGGCCCCTGCTGCGGGGACACGGAGCAGCCGCACATGGGCTGCGCCTGGAGCATCGAGAAGCCGCTGTTCCCGGAGCAGGACACGGCCACGCTGCAGCTCGACGCCGGCCTGGGCTCGATGGAGCTGGGTCCCATCGGCGCGCTGGCCAAGAGCGGCCAGGGCCAGGAGATCTTCTCGCCGGACGCCGGCCTGGGCGGCGTGGCCGAGGCCCTCACGGGCGGCGGCGATCTGTCCGGCGCCGCGAGCGCGGGCATGGGCGGCCTGAGCGCCATGGTCATGAGCATGGTCTACCCCGACCTGAAGGTGCTCTTCGAGACCGCCACGCGCCGCGTCACGGTGGTGCTCACCTGGACCGAGGGAACGCGCTCCTACGACATCCGGCTCGTGCAGTGGATCGCCAGCCCGCGGGCCGCCGGCCTCGTGGGAGCCGTGCCGGGCGACCTGGGCGACCTCAGCGCCGCGGCTCCGGCCGGCTCGGCCGCGCCGGCGCCGAGCGGCCGCACTGGCACGGGCCCGACCCCGGCGGGAGGGACGAAGCGATGAGCGCGCGAGCACGCGGCTTCACCTTGCTCGAGGCCCTCGTCTCGATGGCCATCCTGGCGCTCGTCGCGACGCTCGTCTACGGCGGCTTCCACGCCATGACGCGCGCCCGGAGCAACATCGAGCGCGTGGGCGACCGCTACCAGCAGGGCCGGGCCGCGCTCTCGCGCCTCGCGCGCGAGCTCGGCTCCGCCTTCCTGTCGGCGCACCAGCCCTTCGCGTCGCAGCTGATCCGGGCGCGGCAGACGGCCTTCGTGGGCCTTCGCGAGAGCCCCGCCGACCGCCTCGACTTCACCTCGTTCTCGCACCGGCGGCTGCGCCGCGACGCGCACGAGTCGGACCAGAACGAGCTCTCGTACTTCGCCGCGCGCGATCCCGACGGCGGCACGCTCGATCTCGTGCGGCGCGAGGCGCCGTACATCGACGAAGATCCGAGCCGCGGCGGCGTCGTGCAGGTGCTCGCCGAGGACATCGAGAGCTTCCAGCTCTCCTACCTCGATCCGCTCACGGGCGAGTGGACCGAGCGCTGGGACAGCACGCAGGCGGCCGAACAGTTCGGCCGCTTGCCCGCGCAGGTGTGGATCGTGCTCGTGCTGCGCGGCGCGCGCGGGGAGCCCATCCGCTTCGAGACCAAGGCTCCGCTCGGCATGCACCTGCCGCTCTCCTTCGCGGTGGGAGGCTAACGTGAGGCTCGTGCCGCGTCAGCGACGGTGGCACAAGGCGCGGAGGCGGCGCGGCGCGGCCCTGGTGATGGTGCTCGGGACCATCGCCATCCTCACCGTGCTGCTCGGGGAGCTGCAGGAGCAGAGCTCGTCCGGCCTGGCCGCAGCCATCGCGGAGCGCGACCGGCTCGTCGCCGAGTACCATGCGCGCAGCGCGGTCAACCTCGCCCGCCTGCTCATCGCCACGGAGCCCACCGTGCGCCGGGCCCTGGCACCGATCTTCATGATGCTCGGAGCCAAGCCCCCGCAGATCCCGGTCTGGGAGTTCGCGCCGCAGGTGCTGGGGGCCTTCGGCGACGCCACCGGCACGGAGACGTTCCGGGCCTTCGCCAACGTGGATCCGAGCGCCGGCACGAACCTCGGCCTGGGCGGCGCCGGCCGCTTCGAAGTGGCGATCGTCGATGAGGACAGCAAGCTCAACGTCAACGTGGCCGCCCGCGGCGACATCATCTCCCAGACCCGGCTCTCCGCCCAGCTCCTCGGCCTGCTCGCCCAGCCGCAGTATTCGCCCATGTTCGAGCAACCGGACGCCGACGGCCAGCACTCCGACCAGCCCACGGTGTGCGGCGCCCTGATGGACTGGGCGGACTCGGACGAAAACCTCCAGCCCTGCGATCCACGCGCCGAGGGCCCGATCAGCGCCGGGACCGAGGACAACTTCTACCAGACGATCGGCCTTGCCTACTTCCGCAAGAACGCCGCCTACGACTCGCTGGACGAGCTGCGCCTGGTGCGCGCCGTGGGCGACGATTTCTGGGCGACCTTCGTCGATCCCGAGCCGAACGATCCCCACAAGCGAATCATGACCGTGTGGGGTCAGGGCCGGATCAACGTCAACACCGCCAACGCGCAGACCCTGCTCGCCCTGGTCTGCGCCGGCGCCCCCGACTCGGAGCTGTGCCTGGATCCGGTGCAGGCCCAAGCCTTCATCATGGGAGTCACCCTGGCCCGCTCGCTGACCATGGGCGTCCCCCTGTTCGGCTCGCCCGGGGACTTCGTCAGCGTCATGAAGGGCAAAGGCATGGTGGGCCCGCTCCTGGCGGCCCTCAACGTCAAGCCCGTGACCTTCAAGAGCGACTCCGAGATGAAGAAGATGGTGAGCACCGAGAGCAAGGTGTTCAGCATCTACGCCGACGGCGTCGTGAGCGGGACCAAGCGCGAGACGCGCGTGCGCATCCAGGCCACCATCGACTTCCGGCAGGCCCAGCCGCTGGGGGCGCTGCCCGAGCCGGCGGCCGGCACCGCCGGCGCCGGCGCCGCCGGCTCCGTCGTGACCGCCGCGCCCAAGCCCAAGGAAGAGACGACGACGAGCGCCGAGCAGCTCACGCCGGCGGAGCTCGTGGCCGCCATGGCCTCCGATCCGGCGGGCAATGTGATCTACTGGCGCGTGGAGTAGCATAGGCAACTCTCATGGCTAGGAGCTTGGGTATCGACGTCGGCCGCTCGCTCGTGCGGGTGGCGCTGCTGCGCTCGACGCTGCGGCGCCTCGCCGTGGAGGCGCTGCGCGAGGAGCGGATCGCCGACCACGAGTCGGTCGTGGCGGCGATCCGGGCGGCGACGAGCGGGCTGCGGGCGGACGCGAGCGCCGTGGCCCTGCCAGGCCGCCAAGCATTCCTGCGACGCATCGAGCTTCCGGCCGCGGTGCAGCGCGAGCTGGGGAGCGTGCTCTCGCACGAGGTCGAGGCCACCCTGCCCTTCGAGCTCGACGACGCCGTCATGGACCATCGCATCCTGCGCGCGGCGCGCGGCGGGCCGCAGAGCGGCGGCCGGACGGCCAGCCTGTCCATCCTCGCCGCGGTGGCGCAGACCGACCAGGTGCGCGACACGATCAACCTGATTCGGCGCGCCACGGGCCAGGATCCGGCGCGCGTGGCGGTGGGGCCGCTGTGTCTGGGCAACCTGTGCCTGCTCGCCCCCGAGCTCGGCCGCGGCACCTGTGCGCTGCTCGACCTGGGCGAAGAGGCGAGCGACCTCGTGGTGCTGCAGGCCGGAGAGCCGGTCTTCGCCCGCACCGTCTCGCGCGGCGTCGCCGGGCTGCCGGCCACGGCCGAGGCGCTCGGCCGGGAGCTGCGCCAATCGCTCGTGGCCTGGCGGGCCGAGGGCGGCGAGCCCCTGGCCGCATTGTACGTGGTCGGCATCGGGCGCTACACGCCCGGCATCGAGGGCTTCGCCGCGACGGCTCTGGGCGTCGAGGTGCGCGACCTGCCGCCGCTTGGGCTGGAGCCGGTGCCGGAGCGCGAGCAAGCGGCGGCGTACGCCAAGGCCATCGGCCTGGCCCTCGGTCTCGTGCGGCGCGCGGTGGATCTGAACCTGCGCCGGGGGCCGCTCGAGGCGCAGCAGAGCTACCGCTTCCTGCGCGAGAAGACGCCGCTCCTTTCCGGGCTGGCGGCCGCCGTCGCCGTGAGCTTCGGCTTCTGTGCGCTGGCCAACTGGCGGGGCGCGGAGGCGAAGCGCGTGCAGCTTGAGGAGCAGCTCGGCGCTACGACGCGCGAGCTGCTCGGGCAGGAGGTGCGCGACCCGGCCGCAGCGCGCGAGCTTCTGGCCAAGCGGAGCATGCTCGAGGATCCGATGCCCGAGCTCGACGGCTTCGACGTGGTGGTCGAGCTCAGCCGCCGCGTGCCCGAGAGCATCGTGCACGACGTCTCCGAGCTCGACTACAACCGCGGGGCAGTAGTCATCAACGGTATCGTGCCGAGCATCGACGACGCCCACGTCGTGGCGGCGAAGATGGGCGAGCACGATTGCTTCCAGGACGTGAAGATATCCCGTACCGCCAAGCTGGGCGGCGAGGAGAGGCAGAAGTACGTGCTGGAGCTCAATGTCGCCTGCGGCGACCCCAAGAAGAAGAACAAGAAGAAGCCCGCCGCCGCCAGCGGCACCGCCGCGCCGTCAGCCATCAAGGGGGCGGAGCGATGAAGGCCGGCGCCCGGTTCGCCAAGCTCTCGGCGCGCGAGCAGCGACTGCTCCTCGCGCTCGGCGCCACGGCGGCGCTGCTCGTCGTGCTGGGCCTGCCGCTGTACGTCTACGGCACCGTCGCCGCGGCACGGCAGCGCAACCGCGAAATCGAGGCCGTGCTGCAGGAAATCGACGACGCGCGGGGCGTGCTCGACGCGCGGCGCCGGGAGAGCGACGAGCTTGCCTTGCGCTACGCCCGGCCCGCGCCCCCTCTGGCCGCGTTCATCGAGAACGCCGCCAAGGACAACGGCATCGAGGTGCCGGAGAGCAAGGACCGCCCGGAGGTGCCGCACGGCAAGCGCTACGTCGAGCGCGTGACGGCGGTGCGGCTGCGCAAGACGGGCATGCGCGAGCTCGCCAAGATGCTGGAGAAGATGGAGCAGTCGGGCTATCCCATCGCCATCACCCGGCTGGGGATCAAGAAGCGCTCGACCGGCCCCGACGTCTACGACGTCGAGCTGGCGGTCTCCGCCTTCGACCGCAAGCCGGAGGGCGGGGCCGGCTCCGGGAGCAAGCCCGAGGCCGGGGAGGGCAAGAAGCCGTGAAAGAGCGCCTCGTCAAGATCGGCAAGTGGGCGCTCTACCCGCTCTTCTACCTCTTGTGCCTGGGCCTGTTTGGCTACCTCACGTTCCCCTTTGGCGAGGTCCGCAGGCGCATCATTGCCGAGTTCGACCGCACGCAGCAGAGCGCGGCGCCCGGTGCCAGCCCGATGCAACTGCGCATCGGCGAGCTCTCCGGCTTCTGGCTCACCGGCATCGAAGTGGCCGACGCCGCCCTGCTCATCCCCGCCGCGCGCGGCGCCGCGGCCGGGCCATCGTTCGGAACGGGCGCCGTGGCGCTGCCCGGCGGCGCCGACGCCGGCGCCGCGACGGCGCCGCCCACCGAGATCCGCGTCAAGCGCGCGCACGCCCGGGTGCGGCTCCTGCCGCTGGTCCTGGGCCGCATCCGGATCGACTTCGCGGTGGAGGCATTCGGCGGCGAGCTGCGGGGCACGCTGCCCTACGGCGCGCGCGGCGGCGACGTCGAGCTGGAGCTGGACGCCGTCCAGCTCGATGAGATCGCGCCGCTGCGCGCCAAGCTGGGCCTGCCGGTGCTGGGCACGGCCACGGGCAAGCTGCTGCTCTCGCCCGAGGAGGGCATGTTCCACAAGGCGAGCGGCGAGCTCGAGCTGCGCGTCGCGGACGTGCAGGTGGGCGACGGCAAGGCCAAGCTCGCGGGCATCGCCCTCCCGGCCGCCAAGCTCGGCCAGCTCACCATCGCGGCGACCGCCAAGAACGGGCTGCTCAAGCTGACGCAGCTTGCGGCGAACGGACCCGACCTCGAGCTGGTGGGCGAGGGAACGGTGCGGGTGCGGGAGCCCTGGAGCCGGGCGCGCGCCGATCTCCAGTTGCGGTTCCGCTTCACCGATCGCTACCGCGACAAGGACGAGCTGACGCGCTCGCTGCTCGGCAAGCCGGGCTCGGCCGCGCCGGCCTTGCTCGATCTCGATCCGCGCATCAAGCGCTCCAGGCGCGCGGACGGCTTCTACGGCTGGCGCATCCAGGGCCCCCTGGGCGGGCTGCGCTTCGAGCCCCAGGGGGCGCGCGGCAGCAGGGTCCCGCCCGACGGGCTGGAGCGGGGGCTGCGCCCGGGCGCCGCGGGCCGGCGACCCTTCGCCGTTCCCCGCTTCCCGAGCGTCGGCCGTGCTCCCGCCACGGGCGAAGACGAGGCGACGCCCGGCACCGGCGGCCCGCCGAGCCCTCCGCCGGCGGCGGCCACGCCGCCCGGCCCGCCGGGCACTGCGCCCCCCCCCGCCCCGCCGGGGGCCCCGAGCCCCGACGCCACGGCGGGCGGCACCAAGGAAGAGGACAAGGCCGGCCGGCCCGAGGGCGACGGCACCGAGCGTGCACCGCCATGAGCAGTCGCATGCGTTCACGCATTGCGGCGCTGGCAACGACGGCTCGCCGAGTCGGCCGCGATCGCGGGGCAGGGGTGACGCGCCCGAAGGGCGCGTCGGGACCCCAACCCCGTCCCGAAGGGACGGACTTACGTCCTCGGCCCGGGTCCAGTCCCGCCGCGCGCTCGCGGCCGCCTGATGAGCCGGGTGTTGGAATGCGTGAACGGTTATGAGCAGTCGCACCCGAGTGCCCGCCCTCGTCGGGGTCATCCACCTCGGGCCGCTGTGCGGCAGCCCGCGCTACGGCGGGGCGCTCGGCCCCGCGATCGCGGCGGCCGAGCGCGACGCGCGCGCGCTCGAGCAGGCCGGCTTCGAAGCGGCGATCGTCGAAAACTACGGCGACGCCCCGTTCGTCCCCGGTCGCGTCGAGCCGGCCACGGTGGCGGCGATGACCGCCGCGGCGCTGGCGGTGCGCGCCGCCGCTCCGCGGCTCCTCCTGGGCGTGAACGTGCTGCGCAACGACGCCCTGAGCGCGCTCGGCGTGGCCGCGGCCGCCGGCGCCTCCTTCGTGCGCATCAACGTGCACGTGGGCGTGCGGGCGAGCGATCAGGGGATCCTGCAGGGCCAGGCGCACGAGACGCTGCGCGCGCGCCGCCGGCTCGCCCTCGACGCCGTGGCCCTGCTGTGCGACGTGGCGGTCAAGCACTCGGCCCCCGTAGGCGAGCAGCCCCTGGCAGAGCAGGCGCGCGAGCTCGCCGAGCGCGGGCTGGCCGACGCGGTGCTCGTCACCGGCCCGGCCACGGGAAGCCCGGTGGCCGAGGCCGATCTCGACGCGGTCCTCGGCGCCGTCGCGGCGCCGGTGCTCGTCGCGAGCGGCGTGACGGCCGAGACGCTGAGCCTGGCGCGCCGCGCGCACGGCGTCATCGTGGGCTCGTCGCTGCGCCGCAGCGGGCGGGCGGGCGATCCCATCGATCCGGAGCTGGCCCGGCGCTTCGCGGAGGCGTGGCGCGCGGCGCGCTGACGCACGCACGGGCGGCCGCTGCGTGTCGGCGCGCTGGCATCGCCGCACGGGCTCGTGCAGTATGGGGGCAACATGCTTCCGAGCTTCAACACCGCCGGCCCCCTGCTCGCGGCAGGGGCCGTGCTCGCGGCCCTGGTCGGGCTTGGTTGCGGCGACAGCTTCACCGGCGTGCGGCGCCAGGGCGCGCAAGGCGGCAGCGGGGCCGGGGCTGCCGGCGCCGGCGCCGGGGCCTCCGGCGGTGCCGGCCAGGGCGGAGAGGGCGGGGCCGCGGCGAGCTGCGGCGACGGCAAGCGGCAGGACGGCGAGGTTTGCCTCGGCACTCCGGTGACCTACCCCAGCGGCGCAGCGGATCTGTCCAGCCTGGCGCTCGCCGACTGCGACGGCGACGGCGATCTGGACGTGCTCGGCGTACACAAGGACACGCCCGGCCTGTTCGTGCTGCGCGGCGACGGCAAGGGCGGCCTGGGCGCGCCCAAGATGGCCCCCCTCGATGCCAATCCGGCCTGGGTGGCGGCCGGCGACGTCGATGGCGACGGCGACGTGGACGCGGCCGTGGCCTACGCCGGGAGCGAGGACTTCCTCACGGTGGTCGACTCGGGTGGCGACTGCGGCTTCAAGCAGAGCTCGAAGCTCACCTACATGATGGGCGCCACCGTGGTTCGGGGCGTGGTCATGGCGGATCTGAACGGCGACGCCAAGGACGAAGTGGTCGCGAGCGCCGACGAGTTCCTCAAGTTCTGGGTAGGCGGCTCGGCGTGGGACAAGAACGTCGGCCCCGCGGTCCCCGGCGCCTTGGCTGCCGCCAAGTTCGACGGGGACATGGACGTGGACGTGGCCTTCGTGCGGCCCGAAGGGGCGAGCGCCACGGTGGCGCACAGCTCGGGCAGCGGCTTCGACGCGCTCTACGACGGCGCCACGGGTCCGAGCCCGCGCCCCGTAGCGGCGGGCGATCTCGACGGCGACGGCGATACCGATCTTGCGGTGGGCTTGGCGGGCGCGGCCGTCAGCGTGCTCTTGAGCGACCCGAGCGGAACCGCGTTGACGGCGGTGCTCCCCGACGCGCCCGCCAGCGTGGCGGCCGAGCAGGTTGCGCTCGGCGATCTCGACGGCGACTTCCTGCTCGACGTGGTCCTGAGCGGCACGGCCGCGCTGGTCGAGGTCCTGCGCGGCGAGGGCCTGGGCAAGCTCTCGCCGGCCGCGAAGGCCACGCTCACCCACGGCGGCAAGGCGCTCGGCGTGGGCGATCTGAACGGCGACGGCCTGCCCGACGTGGTGGTGGGCGGCGGCGGCAGCATCAGCGTGCTGGTGACGGCGCCATGAGAGCGGGCGCGGCAGCGGCGGCGGCATGCTCGCTGGCGCTCGCCGCGCTGGCGGCGCCGCCGGCGCGCGGCGCCGGCGAGGGCGAGACGCCGCCCGCGGCGGCGCCGGACGAGCGCGCCGCGGCCGAGGCACGCGAGCTGTACCGGGAAGGGGCGGCGGCGCGGCGCGAGGGCAAGCTCGAGGAGGCACGCGCGGCCTACCGGCGCGCCTTCGAGCTCAAGCGGCACTACCAGATCGCGACCGAGCTCGGCTCGGTCGAGCTCGATCTGAAGCACTGGGCCGAGGCGGCGGCGCTGTTGAGCTTCGCCCTCGGGGACATCAGGCGCGACACCGGCGCGTCGGGCGAGCAGGTGCAGGCCGTGGCCGAGCTGCTGCGCCGCGCGCAGGCCGAGGTCGTGACCGTGAGCCTCGAGGTCACGCTGCTCGGCCGGCCACGGGCCGACGCCGTGGTGGAGCTCGACGGCAAGCCGGCACTGGTGCACGCGGGCTCGCTGTTCGTGACGCCCGGCGAGCACGAGGTGCAGGGGCGCATTGGCGGCGCGGCGAGCCGCCGGGCCCCGGTGCGCGGGGCGGCCGGTCAGTCGCAGGCATTGGCGCTCGAGCTGTGGCCGAGCGGCGAGGGGGCGCCTGTCCCGGAGCAAGCGAGCACGGGCGCGGCGGGGGCGAGCGCCGGCGCGGCGCCGGCCTGGCTCGGCTGGACCGGCATCGGCCTGGGCGCCGCCGCGCTTGGCGGGGGCGTGGCCGGCCTCGTCATCGCTTCGGGCCGGGGCGGCGATGCCGACCAGCTCGACCAGGCCCTGCGCCAGCGCACGGGCGAGCCCGGGCACGCCGCGTGCGCGCTCTACGGCGACGAGATCGCCGCCGACTGCCTCGACTGGCGCAGCGCGCGCAAGGAGCGCACGGACGCCGCTGCGGCGGGCGTAGGGCTGGCGGTAGCGTCGGGAGCCATGCTTGGCGCGGCGGCGGCGTTCCTGGCTGGCCGCGACGGCGGGGAGAGCTCGCCGGGAGCGCCGGCAGCGAGCGCGTCGCCCGACGCCGGGCGCCGCGGCGCGCAAGCCGCCGAGAAGCTCGCCTTGCAGGCGCAGCAGGAGCTGGGCGAGGGACGCAAGCAGGAGGCCCTCGCCCTGTACCGGCGGGCGCTGCGCGCCGGCGTGCGCTTCGACGACGCCGCCGGCGCGGCGGCGCTGCGCGGCGAGCTCCAGGCCCGCCTGGACCAGGCCCGCAAGCAGCTCTCCGCGCTCGGGGGCGAGGCTAGCGCCCCGGGAACCGAGGTGGGCGTCGAGGGCTTGCCGGCCGCGGCCGGCCCGTCCGGCGGCAAGCTGGAGCTGGCGACCGCGGGCGCGGCGCTGAGCAGCGCGGCGCTCGGCGTGGGCGCGGCCCTGGTAGCCGGCGCCGTGGCGCGCGGCAACGACGCAGCGGAGAAGCGCGAGGCGCTCGTGGCGGTTCAGGGCAGCGACCACTGCCAGGGCCGGGCCGAGCTGTGCGACGAGATCTCGCGTGGCGAGGACGCGCGCGACGCCCTCGGCGCCGCCGGCGGCGCCCTGCTCGCCGGGGGCGTGCTGCTCGGCACCGGTACGCTGCTCTACGCGCTGCTTGGTGGCGAGGATGGCGCACCGTCCTCCGGCGAGGCTCGCTTTCCAGCCCGCCTGCTGCCCTACGGCACGGCCGAGGGGGCCGCGGGGCTGGTGGTGCTGGGGCAGTTCTGATGCCCGGATGGGCGGCGGCGTCCGGATCTGCTCCGCGCCCAGCCAACACGATCGCACCGCGCCTTGGCGCCGGCGACCCTCGGCCTGCGGCCGCCGGCTGCCCACGGCAGCGCCAAGGGATCTGGCCCTCTATTCCCGAAAAGCGGGAATAGACAGGGCGATCGCCTCGTCATCGGGGCCTCTATTCCCGCTTTCCGGGAATTGACACACCGATAGCTCCCGGGCCCAAGGCGGCGTGCTCCAGCGCGACGGGTGCGCTCGCCCAGCTTGTGCCGGGCGGCGCGCTCCCCGCCTGGCCTTGGCACGTCGGCGAGCGGCGCGCTCGGCCGGTCCACGGCGGCCCACCCCTGCAGGTCCGCAGAAGCTGGGGCAAACAAGATGCGCCGGCCCTGGTTCTGATGCCCGGATGGGCGGCGGCGTCCGGATCTGCTCCGCGCCCAGCCAACACGATCGCACCGCGCCTTGGCGCCGGCGACCGGATGATGCACACTGGAAACATGACACACAGCGAGCTGCTCGCATCGCTCACGCATTTGACCGTCGACGAGCGACTGGCGCTCATCGAGGAAGCGCTGCGGACGGTCCGGACCGACTTGGCACGCAAGGCTGAGCCGACCGACGAGCGCAGGGGGCAGCTCGCCGCGGCGGCGGGGGCGCTCGCCGACGACTACGAGCACGATGCGGAGCTGACGGCCTTCACGATACTCGACGGCATCGATGCATGACGGATCGTGCCGGCCCTGCTGGCGCAGCAGTGGAGCGGATAGCTGCTCGGCCGGCGCGGATTTCTGTGGCTCCCGGTGGCGCGGCGGTGGTGAGATTGCGTGACACGGAGCCAGGGACTGCGGGAATGGGCGGGATCTTCGAGCCGGGTGAGAAGTGCGGGGAGCACGAGGTAGTCCGCCGCATCGGCGAAGGCGGCATGGGCGAAGTGTACCTGGCGCGCACGCCCGACGGCCAGGCGCGCGCCATCAAGGTCCTCTCGCCGCGGGCGCGGCTCAAGCCGGAGATCGCCGAACGCTTCAAGCGCGAGGTGCAGCTTCTGAGCTACATCGACCACGTGCACGTGGTGCGCTTCTTCGAGGCGGGCGTCATCGAGCGCCACGGCCGCACCGTGCTCTGGGTGGCCCTGGAGTACCTGGAGGGCCGCACGCTGCGCGAGATCATCGCCGGCCGCGGCGGCGGCCGCGGCGGCGGCGAGGAGGGCTCCATCATCCGCTGGGGGCGGCAGATCGCGCAGGGCGTGCACGAGGCGCACAAGCTCCGGGTCATCCATCGTGACCTCAAGCCCGAGAACGTGATCGTGGTCGGCGGCGACGTCGCCAAGGTGATCGACTTCGGCATCGCAAAGTTCCGCGACTGGGGCAAAGGGACGGCCGCGGGCACCAAGCTCGGCACGCTCCTGTACATGGCGCCCGAGCAACTCGACGACGCCCGCCTGCACCTGGTCGACGCCCGCACGGACGTCTACGCGCTCGGGCTCATCCTGCACGAGCTTGCCACCGGCCGCAGCCCGTTTCTCGCTCCCGGGGAAGGCCAGCTCGACATCCCGGGGATGATCATGCGCAAGCTCGCCCTGCCGGTCGAGCCGCTCGCGCGCCTGATGCCCGGCTTCCCCGGCGACGTCTCGGCCATCATCGAGCGGGCGACCGCCGCGGAGATCGGCGACCGCTTTCCCAACATGAACGAGCTGTCCGAGGCCCTGGCGGCGGCAATGCGCCGGCGGGCCGACGAGCGCCGTGCGGCCATGCTGGGCGAGGCCGACAGCTCCGTCGAGGCGCCCACGGAGCGGCTCGGAACGGCACACGCTTCGCCGCTCGCCCCCATGGGGACGCAGATCATGCTCGAGGCGCAGCCGATGGCGGCGCCCGCCACGCCGCTGCCGGTGCGGCCCGCTCCGGACTCGACGCCCGTGGCGTGGCCCGCGCCCACCCCGGCGCCGGCGGCCGGCCGGCCGGCCGGGACCGGAGGCCGCCGGTGGAGCCTGGGCGTGGTGGCCGCGCTTGCCGCGGTGGGCCTCGCGGGCGGCCTGACGCTCGTGCTCGTCGCGAACAGATTCGTGCCGCTGCCCGGCAGGACGAGCGCCGCGGCAAGCGCCGCGGCAAGCGCCGCGGCAAGCGCCTCGCCCGCGCCGGCGCCGAGCGCCGTCCCGGCACCCCAGGCGGCCCCGGTTGCATCTCCCGCCCCCTCCCTGGCGAGCGCCGCGCCTGCGGCCAGCGCCGCGCCAGCGGCGAGCACGGAGCCGGCGGCCAGTGCCAAAGCGGGAACGAGCGCGCCGCGACCGCCGCGGCCCTCGCCCGCCAGACCGGCGGGCAAGACGATCTTCGGGGATCAGCCGAAATTCTGAAACGGCGGCAATCTTGGGGTAGAAGCAAGCCGTGAGCGAGCACAAGGACGACGACCCAGGCCCGGCGCACGAGATGGGCACCGGTGGCGATGCAGCCTCACCGGCGGAGCCCGCAGAGCGCCCGGAGGTCCAGCGGCTCATGAAGGAGCTCAGCGCCGGCCTGGCGCCGGGAGAGGATCCGCTCTTCTACCAGGTGCCCGCTGCGTCGCCGGCGCCCGCGCCCGGCGAGCCGGGCGGGGCAGAGGACTTGCGCCCGCCGGACGTACGCCAGGAGCACCACCGTGACGTCGCGCCGGTCAAGGCGCACCACGTCACCGTCGAGAACGCCAAGGTCAAGATCGCCGAGCGCGCCCGCAACCCGGAGCGCCTGCGGCCGACGCTCAAGATCGAGCGCCCCCAAGTCGCAGCGCAGGCCGCGGCGGCCGCCATGGCAGCACCGCACCCGGCCGCCTCTCCGGTGCGCCCCGCGGTCCTGCTTGCGCTCGGCCTGGGCGCGGCCGCGGTCGTCGCGGTGACGGCGTGGCTGGTGCTGGGCACGAGGCCGACCCCGCCCGAGGCGACAGGAGCCCCGCCCGAGGCGGCAGGCTCGACCGGCGCACGAGCCACCGCCGGCCCTACCCCCGCGACCAGCGCCGCGGCAGCGCCTCCCTCCGCGCCCGCGGCAGCGCCGCGCGCCGCGCCCGCGCCCACCGAGGAGGCAACCGCAGCCCCCGCTCCGGCGCGGCCCGCACCGGCCGCCAAACCGACGCCCAAGCCCGCGTCCAAGCCGGCGCCCAAGGGCACGGGCGAGTTCGTGCCGGGCGCGAAGCCCACTTTCTGACGAGACGGTAACATGATGTCCAAGCGAGCCACGCTCCGATGTTGCTTCGCGCTGGCGCTTGCGCTGGTGCTTGGCCTGGCCACGGCAGCCCGCGCCGGCGCCGGCGAGCGCGAGCCGGATAGCGGCGCGATGACCGAGCAGGCGCGCAAGCTGCATGTCGAGGGAGTGGAGCACTTTCGCAACGGCGACTACGACAAGGCCCGCGCGGCCTTCACCGCGGCCTTCGCCATCAAGCGGCACTGGCAGATCGCCGGCGCCCTCGGGGCCTGCGAGCTCAAGCTCGGCCTGTACCGCGACGCGGCCGAGCACCTGCACTACTTCCTCGAGGTGTTTCCCGAGAGCGGCGACCCGGCCGAGCGCAAGCAGACCGCGGATCTGTTCGAGCAGGCGCGCGCCCGGGTCGGGATGCTGCGGATCGGGGCCAACGTCGAGGGCGCGAGCGTGACGCTCGATGGTGCGGCGCTGCCGGCCGCCGGCCTCGACGCCGTGTTTGTGGAGCCGGGCAAGCACGCGATCGAGGCGCGCAAGGAGGGCCTTACGCCGGCACGCGCCGCGGTGGTCGTCAGCGCCGGCGAGAGCCGCGCCGTCGAGCTGCGGCTGGGCGGGGCGGTTCCGGCAGCCCCGCCTGCTGCCGGGGGCGGCCCGAGCTGGGCGGTGCTGGGCGCGGGGATTGGCGTGACCGTGGTGGGCGTGGCGGCAGGCGCAGTGCTGGCGGCGGTGGCGAATGGGAAGGGGGCGGACGCGGAGGAGCTCGATAGGCAACTGGACGCGAAGAACGATACCGCCGGGAGCGCGTGCAGCTCACCCGCCGCCGAGCTTGCCCAGCTTTGCGCCGATCTGGACAGCGCCGTCCGGGACAAGGACACGTTCACGAACGCCGCCGCAGGCACCTTCGTTGCCGCGGGCGTCGTGGCGCTCGGCACCGCCGCGTACGGCGTCATCGCGGCCCTGAGCGCCGGCAACGAACGGCACGAGCAGGCCGTGCTCGTTCCAGTGATCGCCCCGGGCCATCAGGGGTTTGCGTTTCGGGCGCACTTCTGAGGGCTGACTTGCGCCCACGAGAGGCTAATCCATGAGACAGACGAATCTCTTTTGCCAAGCGTGTCTCGCGATTGGTGCAGCGGCCATCTGGGTCGTGGCCGCGTGCAGCAGCGATGCCGACGACTGCGAGGCGACACACACCTGTCCTGGCAGCACTTCCGCCAGCAGCTCCAGCACGAGCTCGGGTGGCGGCGGCGGGGACGGAGGCGGTGCCGGCTCCGGCGGCGGCTGCGCCTCCTGCAAGGGCGCCTGCGCGAAGTGCGAGGCCGGCGCCTGCGCGCCGCTCGCCAAGGGCGAGCCAGGAAAGCCTTCGTGCGCGCCCTACCTCTGCGACGGCAAGGGCACCGCGTGCCCGCAGAGCTGCGCCGGAGAAGGGAGCTGCGCCCAAGGGCACTTCTGCTCTTCCGAGAAGACGTGCGTGAAGAAGAAGACGCAGGGCGCCCCTTGCGGCGGCGAGAATGAGTGCGAGGGCGGCTTGTGCGTCGATGGCTACTGCTGCAACAACGAGTGCACGAACACCTGCCGTGCCTGCGACGTTCCTGGCAAGAAGGGCACCTGCGCCGAGGTGCCCAACGGCGAGCCCGACCCCGGCACCTGCGAGGGGCCTGCGCAAGCCTGCGACGGCGAGGCCAACTGCAAGCTTGTGCTGGGGCAGGGGTGCGTCGGAGATGGGCAGTGCCTAAGCGGCTCTTGCGTCGATGGCGTCTGCTGCGAGAACGCATGCGATGCCCCCTGCTTCGCCTGCAACCTCAGCGGCAAGGGCACCTGCACCGAGGTGCCCAAGAACACCGAAGACCCCTCGGCCTCGGTGCCGTGCAAGCTCACCAAAGCATGCGACGGCGCGGGCAACTGCAAGCTCAAGGACGGCGAGCCGTGCCAGGGCGGTTCCGACTGCCTCAGCGGCATCTGCTTCGGCAACCCGTCCAAGTGCCAGAGTCCGTAGGGGAAGCCTTCCAGATGCGCCGGACGATACGTCTCGCCGGGGTCTTCGGTGCTCTGCTCCTCGCGGCCGGATGGGCCGCCGCCGGGTGCAGCTCCGACTGCGAGGACACGGGCACCTGCGCGCCAGGCGCCAGCAGCAGCAGCAGCTCGGGTGGCGGCGGCGGGGACGGAGGCGGGGCCGGCTCCGGCACCGGCACCGTGCATCAGGCCGCGTGCGCCGAGATCGAGGAGCTGAGCGCGTCCGAGCGCACCCTTGGCACGGCGGCCGCGCTGAGCTTCGCCGCCGGTGGCGCCGGGCTCGGCCTGCTGATCTACGGCGTCATTCAGGCCGCTTCCGCGCCGCCATCCCAGATCCCGCCCTCCGCGACGCGGGCCGGCCTTGTTCTCGTGCCGGGCCTCGGGGGCGGCGCGCTGAGAGGGCGATTCTGAGGGGGCAAGCCACGGAGGAGGCGGAAGTCATGCATAGGGCGATGTTGCTTGTCGGGGTTGGCATGGTGGGCCTTGGCGGGGGCACGGCCGCCGCGGCCTGCGGGCCGAGCTCGGACTGCGAGGAGCTCGGGACCTGCGGGCCATACGACGGGTCGACCGGCGCGGGAGCAAGCGCTTCCGGGGGAGGCGGCGCCGCCGGCGGCGGCGGCTCCGGCGGCGGCTGCGCTTCCTGCGATGGCGCCTGCGCGAAGTGCGAGGCCGGCGCCTGCGTGCCGCTCGCCACGGGCGAGCCGGGGAAGCCTTCGTGCGCGCCCTATGTCTGCGACGGCCAGGCCACGGCGTGCCCGCAGAGCTGCTCCGGAGAAGAGAGCTGCGTGCCGGGGCACTTCTGCGCCGCGGACAAGAGCTGCAAGAAGAAGGGCGAGCTGGGCGAGAGCTGTGCCGACAAGGCCGGGTGCGCAGGCGGATTCTGCGTCGATGGGGTGTGCTGCAACAACGCGTGCGACAACATGTGCGCCTCGTGCAACGTCCCCGGCAAGGAGGGCACCTGCGCCGAGGTGCTCAAGGGCAAGCCCGACCCGGGCACCTGCGATGGGCCTGCGCAAGCCTGCGACGGAGCGGCCCACTGCAAGCTTGTGCTGGGGCAGGGGTGTGAGGTAGATGCGGAATGCGTGAGCGGCGCATGCGCGGACGACGTGTGCTGCGAGAAGGCGTGCGCAACCGCCTGCCACGCCTGCAACCTCTCCGGCAGCGAGGGCACTTGCACCGAGGTGCCCAAGAACACCGAAGATCCCTCGGCCTCGGTGCCGTGCGAGGGCACCAGCGCCTGCGACGGCAAGGGCAACTGCTTGCTCAAGGACGGCCAAGCCTGCAATGTCCCCGGCCAGTGCCTCAGCGGCAAATGCTCCGGGGGCAAGTGCCAGAGCTAGCGATGCGCCGGACGATGCGTTTCGCTGGCGTCTTGTCTGCACTGCTCCTCACCGCCGGCTCTGCCGTCGTAGGGTGCAGCTCCGAGTACGAGGGCACCCCGGCCACCGCCAGCAGCACGAGCGGTGGCGGCGGCGGTGGGGGCGAAGGCGGCGGCGGCTCCGGCGGCGGCTGCGCTTCCTGCGATGGCGGCTGCGGCAAGTGCGAGGCCGGCGCCTGCGCGCCGCTCGCCACGGGCGAGCCGGGAGAGCCTTCGTGCGCGCCCTACCTCTGCGACGGCCAGGCCACGGCGTGCCCGCAGAGCTGCGCCGGCGAGGAGAGCTGCGCCCAAGGGCACTTCTGCGCCA